>CACDWD010000048.1 GCA_902556285.1 uncultured Pelagibacteraceae bacterium | reverse complement strand
CCCCATTTAAATGCCATCTCACAACCAGCAAGATAAAATTCCCACATCCTAAAAAATCTTTCATCGAACATTTGAATTATTTTGTCTTTATTTCGAATGCAATTTTCTTTCCAATGTCTTAGTGTATGTGAGTAATGAAGTCTTAAAACCTCAATATCTGCAACAATTAAGCCTGCTTTTTCAATTGGTGTTGTTACTTCACTTAAACTAGGAGTATAACCTCCTGGAAAAATATACTTAGTGATCCATGGATGTGGGTCTCTTGGTGGATTAACTGATCCTATAGTATGAATTAATGAAACCCCATCATCTTTTAAAAGTTTTTCAACTTGTGAAAAAAATTTTTTATAAAATTTTCTTCCTACATGTTCAAACATTCCAACACTGACTATTCTATCAAATTTTTCATTGAGCTCTCTATAATCCATTAACTTAAAGTTTAATTGATTTTCTAAATTAAGTTCTTTTGCTCTTTTCTTGCAATAATTAAATTGATTTTCTGAAAGTGTAATACCTGTTACTTCGCAGTTTGTACTTTTAGCAATATCTACTGCGAGAGAGCCCCATCCACATCCAATATCTAGGACTTTCTGATTTGGTTTAATATTAAGCTTTTTGATTATATGTTGAATTTTATTATTTTGTGCCGTCTCTAGACTATCGTTCTCGTTCTTAAAATATGCACATGAATATTGTCTTTTTGGATCTAAGAATAAATCATACAAATCATCTGAAATATCATAGTGATGCGAAACATTCATTTTTGATTTTTTAATAAAATTAAAATTGGTTAAATATCTATAAGAGCCTCTTAATCTATTAATTAAATAACTAAAAAAATTTAAATCTCCTCTACCAAAATTCATTAATGCTAAGTCTAAAAAATCAGTAAGAGTTCCATTTTCAATTACTATGTCACCATCTGTATAAGCTTCTCCAAAATAAAGATCTGGATGAAATAACAACTTATAATGAAGATTCTTTTTTAAAATTTTTATTTTAATTGGATTTTCTTTTGTAGGATTTCCAATTATATAGCTTTTTGAATTTGCATCGACCAATATAAAGCCATCTTTCGTAAAAACACTATTTAAGAATCTTGCAAGCTGCATATTAAGCCGCCATTGAAGGTTTTAATGAAAAATTTAATTTACCTAAATTATTAATTAATTCTTCCTCATCTTTAGAATTCAAAACACTTAAAGGAGGTAAAAGATTTCTATAACTCTTATCTTGTTTTCCAAAGTAAGTATGGAGACTTGAAATTAGATTATATTTTTCAAATTCTAATCTTACATCACATAAATTTTGATTTATTGTTTGTTCGTTTCCTGCTTGAAAGTCATCATATACTTTTCTTGCTAATTTTGATGTGGCATTACATGTGGCAGTTATAATTCCGGAACAGCCTAGTTGAAGTCCTCTATACAACTTTGATTCAGAACCTGGCAAAACAGAAAAATTATCTAGTTTTAAATTTTCAAAAAGATTATAAGAACTATCTTTAACTCCCACAATATTTTTTGGAAATTTTTTAACAAGTTCTTTTACACACTCAATACTAAACTTATATCCGCACAATTTTTCAAAATTATATAAAATAATTTGACTTTCTGGAACTGATCTGATGATTTTACTATAAAAATCAATTACCTCTTTATCTCCATATTTATAATATGCAGGAGGCATAATTAAAAATTTATTAAAACTTAAAGATTTAGATACTCTCATTAAATTTATTGTTTCTCCTAAGGAATTTAATCCAGTGCCTATAATATATTTTTCTTTATGTTTACTGGAAATTAATCTATTTAATAAACTAATCTTTTCTGACACAGATATTAACTGTGCTTGACCTGTGCTTCCAAAAATTGCAACACCATGACATCCATTATCAATAACCATTTCAGCGTGTTGAATGGTTTTGTTAATATCAAGTGTCAAGTCATCATTTAAGATTGACATTGAAGCTGCATAAATGCCTTTAATCATAATTCTAAAAGATTATTTTACTAATATTTTTTTGTAAATACTAGTTATTGACTGACAATTTTTTTTATAATTAAACATTTTTAGGTTGTAATTCTTTTTGTTATATTTGGCTTTATATAGCTTTACGATATATTTTTTTAATTTA
>CACDWD010000047.1 GCA_902556285.1 uncultured Pelagibacteraceae bacterium | reverse complement strand
GCTGCATAAATTTTTCTTCTATTCAATGCATCAATCAAAGCTTCATCATCAACTATATCACCTCGAGCAACATTAGTTATTACAGCTCCTTTGGGAAAATATTCAACTGTCTCTTTATTTATTAAATTTTCTGTTTCCTTTGTGGCTGGGCAACAAATAGATAAAACGTCTGAAACTGAAAAAAGACTCTTTATACTATCATGATAAATTGCGCCCTGCTCTTTATCTTCACTTAATTTTGAACGATTGTGATAATGAATAACCATACCCATAGATTTAGCAATTTTTGCAATTTTTTGACCAATACGACCCATACCTAAAATTCCTAATCTTGTTCCTGTCAATTGTTTTCCAATTAAATAATCTGCTGACCATTTCCATCCACCCTCTCGAGCAGACTCAATTCCTTCTGATGCTCTTCGACAAGCTCCCAATATAAGTAGTATTCCTATCTCAGCTGTGGCGTCTGATAAAACTTCTGGAGTATTAGTGACTGCAATACCTCTATTTTTAGCAGCTTCTAAATCTATATTCCCGAATCCAACTGCAAAATTTGAAATTATTTTAATACTATCTGGAAGTTTATTTATTGTATCAGCGTCTAATTTTTCAGTTAGAGATGATAAAATTCCATCACAGCCTTCACTCATCTCAATGATTTTTGATTGTGAGTAAAGTTCATCGTTTGAATTAAATTTAGCTTCAAATAATTTTAAAGCTTTGTCTTCACTTTCTCTTATTAAACGTCTTGTAATTAAAACTTTTTTCATAAATTCTATTTTAAAATTTCAGGTTTTGGTCCGCCTGTGTACCAATCTAAAACTTCAATTGTATGTAATATAGGAACTTTAGTACCATGAGAAATTTGGGTAATACAACCAATATTTCCTGTAGAAATAAAATCAGGATTTAAACTCTCTATATTATTTACTTTTTTCTCTAATAATTGTTTTGCAATTTTTGATTGCAAAATGTTGTAGGTACCAGCTGATCCACAACATATATGGCCTTCTGGAATTTCCATAATTTCATTGTTAGTTTTCTCAAGTAATGAAACTGGCTGTGAATGAACCTTTTGACCATGCTGCATTGAACACGCAGAGTGATAAGCTACTTTATATTTTTTTCCTTTATCTTTAATATCAAGTTTCAGACTTTCAAATATATATTCTGATATATCTTTTGTAAGTTCTGATATTACTTTGGCTTTTTTACTTAGCTCTTTATCTTCACGAAAAATAAATCCATAATCTTTCATGGTTGTTCCACAACCAGACGTATTTGATAAAATTGCATCCAAATTTCCTCTTTGATGCTCCTCATACCAAGTATTTATATTATTTTTAAAATCTTGATGCGCATCCTCCTCTTTTCCAAGATGATGATTTAAAGATCCACAACAACGAATTTTTTTTGGAACGACTACTTCTACACCGTGTCTATTTAATAGCCTTATTGTTGCTTCATTAATTTGAGGAGATATTTCTTTTTGTACACATCCTGTTAAAAGAGCAACTCTAGCAATTCTTTTTTTAGTGGAGGATTTGTAAACTTCTTTAATCGGTAAACTTTTTTTAGGAAAATTTGTAGGCATTAACTCAATCATATCCTTAATTTTTGATGGCATTAAGAATTTGAATGGCTTAGATAATTTTACTAATAAACTTGATAATCTAAAAACTTTAGTATTTGGAAGAGTAATAGATAAAAAATACCTTATTAGCTTATCAAAGAGAGATCTTTGATAATTTTTTTCGATATATTTTTTTCCATGATCAATTATATGCATGTAATTTACACCTGCAGGACAAGTAGTCATACAGCTGTAACATGATAGACATCGATCGATATGCTTGACAACCTTTTCGGTTGGTTTCCTATTATTTTCCAACATATCTTTAATAAGATAAATACGTCCTCTAGGACCATCTAACTCGTCACCTAGAAGTTGATGGGTAGGACATGTAGCATTACACATTCCACAATGCACACACTTTTTAAAAACTTTTTCGTTTGCAAAATTGTCAGGATCTCTAAGCTGTTCTTCTGTGAATTTTGTTTGCATTAAACTCCTCTATACATTTTCCCTGGGTTTAAAATTCTTTTAGGATCAAAACTTTGTTTCACTTTTTCAGAAATCATTAAACGTACTTTATCAACAGTAAAGATAGCTTCTCTGTAATCATATTCTGATGAAGTTTTAATTACTGTCA
>CACDWD010000046.1 GCA_902556285.1 uncultured Pelagibacteraceae bacterium | reverse complement strand
TTATTCCTTTTGAATGTGCAAGCTGGGTAATTTCTTTTACTGGTAAAATTGCACCTGTTACATTAGACAAATGAGTAATTGAAATTAATCTTGTTTTTGGAGTTATTTTCTTTTCGATTTCTTCAAGAGTAATTTCACCTTCTTCATTTATTTCTGCGAAATTAATTTTTATATTTTTTGATTTTCTTAAGAAATGCCATGGAACATAATTTGAATGATGCTCAAGTTCTGTAATTAATACTTCATCACCTTCCTGCAAGTAACTTTGGCCTAATGTGTTAGCAACTAAATTTAATGCTTCTGTAGCACCCTTTGTAAAAACAATTTCATTTTTATCTTTAGCGTTAATATATTTTTGAACGGATGTTCTTGTATTTTCGTATAAATTAGTTGCTGCTACAGCAAGATAATGAACACTTCTACCAACATTTGAAAATTGTTTTGTATAAAATTCATTAATTCTATCCACAACTACCTTAGGTTTTTGAGATGAGTTCGCACTATCTAAATATACTAGATCGTTATTTTGAATTTTTTCATCAAAAATCGGAAATTCTTTTTTTATATGATCAATATTCATTCTGTAATTCCAATCATATTTTTTATTAAGTTTTTTATTTCCGAGTCAGTAATTTTTTCAACAACATCTAGCAGAAAACCATTTATTAATAGCTCTCTGGATTGTTGATAACTTAAACCTCTAGACATTAAATAAAATATAGAATCTTCATTCAAACTACCTGAAGCTGAACCATGCGAACATTTAACATCATCAGCATAAATTTCTAATTCAGGCTTAGCATTAAACTCTGACTCTTTATTTAGCAATATTGCTTTACTCAATTGATATCCGTCAGTTTTCTGAGCATCTGAATTTACAAATATTTTTCCTTGATAAACTGCTTTAGAATTTTCATCTAAAACACTTTTGATTAGTTGATAACTTTTTGTATTTTCAGTTAAATGATTAATTACTGATCTGATTTCATGGTGTTTATCATTATTCAATGAAAAAACACCATTTACAAAAGCTGATGCATAAACTCCATTTAAATTACAATTTATCTCATTTTTAGAAAAATTTGATCCAGAAGATAAAAAAAATGTTTCAGAAACACTGTTTTTATCTTGATCAATATTGTTAAAAGAATATTTAATATTTTTATTCTCAAATTTATCTACTTTATAGTTTTTTAAAACTGAATTTTCCTTTAATTCAAAGTTATAAAATATATTTAAAAAATTCTTTTCAGATGTATCATTAAACAAATCAATTAATCTTAACGAGCTATCTTTATCTAGTTCAAAATTAAGTCGTAAATTAATGTTTTTAGACCAAATTTTTGAATTTGTTGTATGATAGATAATTAGAGGTTTTACTAACTGATAACCTTTCTTTACCAATATTTTAAAACATTTATTAGTAAAGGCATTATTTAAGTCAGATAATGAATTGCTATTTTTAAATTCATTTATAGTTTCTGATTGATCAATTATTTCTATTTGATCTTTTTTTTCATATTCAAAATCAATTTTTTCAATTCTGCCATTTATAAAAACTATTTTATTGTGTTCTAATCCATCTACAAATACAGAGGTATCAACTTTATTAGTAGAAGCTTGATCATTATAAAAACTAAGTTCTCCAATATTATTTTTTATTATTTGATTAAGATCTGAAAATTTCCAATCTTCTTCTTTTTTATTTGGAAAACCTTTGTCTATAAAATTATCTAAACAAAATTTTTTTATCTCAATATCTTTTTGAGATAAACTTAAATTTTTTATACTATTATAAAAATCTTTTTGTAATTGTTCTTTCATTTAATTAAAATTTTCGTATCCTTTTTTCTCTAATTCTAAAGCTAAATCTGGACCACCAGATTTTATAATTTTTCCATTCATCAAAACATGAACAAAGTCAGGTTTTATATAATCAAGTAATCTTTGGTAGTGTGTAATAATTAAAAATGAATTATTTTTATCTCTTAATGTGTTAACTCCATCTGCAACAATCTTTAAAGCATCAATATCTAAACCAGAATCTGTTTCATCTAAAATTGAAAGTTTTGGAGCTAGCAACGACATCTGTAAAATTTCATTTTTCTTTTTTTCACCTCCAGAAAAACCAACATTTAATTGTCTGTTTAATTTTTCCTCATCAAATTTTAATTCTTTACACTTTTCTTTTACCAATTTTAGAAACTCAATAGCATCAAGCTCTTTCTCACCTCTAGCTTTTCTAACAGCATTTAAAGAAGTTTTTAAAAATATATTTGTATTTACACCTGGAATTTCTAAAGGATATTGGAAAGCTAAAAATATACCCTTGTGTGCTCTTTCCTCTGTTTCAAGTTCAAATAAATCTTTTTC
>CACDWD010000045.1 GCA_902556285.1 uncultured Pelagibacteraceae bacterium | reverse complement strand
GAGTATGGTATCTTGAAAAAGAAAACTCTTTATAATCAAGGAAATATGAATGATCTAAAAATTTCTAAAGATATAACTGGAAAAAAATTTAAGAAAAATTCATTTGTCTATGACTTTATGTCTAGCTTAAGGCAAAAGATTAATGACCCTCTTGGTGTGAGGGCCAAAAAAAGAAAAGAAATTAGCCAGCGATAACAGCTAATAACAATAGTGCCACAATATTTGTAATTTTAATCATTGGATTCACAGCTGGACCAGCTGTATCTTTGTATGGGTCACCAACAGTATCACCAGTTACGGCAGCCTTATGTGCTTCTGAACCTTTTCCACCATGATTACCGTCTTCTATATATTTTTTTGCATTATCCCAAGCACCACCTCCTGCAGTCATTGAAACAGCAACAAATAGTCCAGTAATAATTACACCTAACAACATCGCACCAACTGCTGCTAAGGCCGCTACTTGCCCGCCAATAGATAAAATAATGAAATAAAGAACAACTGGAGATAATACTGGTAGAAGTGATGGTATTATCATCTCCTTTATTGCTGCAACAGTTAATAAATCTACTAGTTTAGCATAATCAGGTTTTTGTTTTCTTTTCATAATACCTGGAAATTTTTTAAATTGTCTTCTTACTTCAACAACTACGGCACCACCTGCTCTTCCCACAGCTTGCATGCCCATAGATCCAAAAAGATATGGTAACATTCCACCAATTAATAGACCAACAACCACATAAGGATTAGATAGGTCAAAAGTAACTTCAATTCCCTCTAATGCAGATCCTGCCTCTTTTGAAAAATGTTTAATATCTTCTGTATAAGCTGCAAATAAAACTAATGCACCTAAACCGGCTGAACCTATTGCATACCCCTTTGTAACAGCTTTTGTTGTATTACCTACTGCATCTAAAGCGTCTGTTGTTTTTCTAACCTTTTTATCTAAATTGGACATTTCTGCAATTCCTCCAGCATTATCAGTAACTGGACCATAAGCGTCTAAAGCAACAACCATACCTGCTAAAGCAAGCATTGTAGTTACCGCAATTGCGATACCAAAAAGTCCAGCAATAGAATTTGTAATAAGAATACCGGCAACTATTATTAATGCAGGAATAGCAGTTGCCTCCATAGAAACAGCTAAACCTTGAATGACGTTAGTACCATGACCTGTTGTTGATGATAAAGCAACGGATTTAACTGGCCTATAACTTGTTCCTGTATAGTATTCAGTAATCCAAATTAATAATCCAGTAATGACTAACCCTATTACACCACAATAATATAGATCCATTCCATTAAAAGTTTTATTATTTACTGTATATTCATTTGTAAAACCAATTACATGATCTGTAACAGGCCAAAGTATAACTAAAGATGCTACTGCAGATACAACAAATCCTTTATACAAAGCATTCATAACGTTATTACTTTTTCCAAGTTTAACAAAAAATGTTCCAATAATAGATGTTAACAAACATGCAGCACCGATTGATAAAGGATAAATCATCATATTTAGATCACCAACAAAGAAAATTGATGATAAAACCATTGTTGCAACAATTGTGACTGCATAAGTTTCAAACAAATCAGCAGCCATACCAGCGCAATCTCCTACGTTGTCTCCAACGTTATCTGCAATTACAGCAGGGTTTCTAGGATCATCCTCTGGAATTCCAGCCTCAACTTTTCCAACTAAATCAGCACCAACATCTGCACCTTTTGTAAAAATTCCACCACCTAATCTTGCAAAGATAGAAATTAGGGAAGCACCAAAACCTAATGCAACTAAAGCATTTACAATTTCTCTTTCATCAACATTAGATTTCAATAATATATAATAATAAACAGCTATAGATAATAGTGCCAAACCAGCAACCAACATTCCAGTTACAGCACCAGATTTAAATGCAACGGATAGACCTTGAGCTAAGCCTTTTCTAGATGCTTCAGCTGTTCTTACGTTTGCTTCTACAGAAACTAACATACCAACGTACCCTGCAATACCTGATAGCGCAGCACCAATTAAATAACCAAGACCTACTAGTGGACTAAATGCAATACTTACAATTACCAAAACTACAGCACCAACAATAGCAATAGTTTTATATTGTCTTGCTAAATATGCCTTTGCGCCAATTTGAATTGCAGATGCAATATCTTGCATTTTTGCATTTCCTGCACTTGAATTAAGAATATTTTTACCAGTTAAAAATCCATAAACGATAGATAATAAACCAGCTCCGATTGTGTATAATAGTATTGTTTCCACTGTTGCGCTCATATTAACCTTAAGTTGTTGGTTGTTAAAATTTTAAGCCCGCACAATACAAAAAAAGATAAAAAAGACAACGATTAACTTCTAAAACCGGTGAATATAACCTTTAGATTTAGCTTGTA
>CACDWD010000044.1 GCA_902556285.1 uncultured Pelagibacteraceae bacterium | reverse complement strand
AAATAAAATATTTTCATCAGTGGTCTTTATTAAAGCAGAACATCTTGTTCTATAATTTTTTTTATTTTTTGGGTCACAGTTTCCAAAAAAACCATCAGGTCTTGGAACACCCATTGAACTTCCACATCCTAAAATAATAAACTTCATAATTTTTAATTAAAAAAAAGTGTATTAAAATTTTCTGTAGTTTTTTTAATAAGATTTTCTTTAGATATGTTTTTAATCTCTGCTAACTTTGTAGCAGTAAAGTCTATATATGACGGTTCATTTTTTTTTCCTCTTTTAGGAACAGGTGCCAAAAAAGGGCTATCAGTCTCAATCAAAATTTTTTCCATTGGAATGAGTTTGAAAGTGTCTTGTAAATCTAATGAATTTTTAAATGTAATGATACCACTAGCTGAAAAATATGAATTTAAAGTCATTAATTTTTCAGAAAATTCTTTTGACCCTGTAAAACAATGCATCAGTATTTTAAGTTTCTCATTTTTGTATTCATTTAAAATCTCAAAAGTTTCTTTTTCTGCATCTCTTGAATGAACAATTAATGGAATATTGGTTTTTATGGATGCATCTATATGTTCTTTAAAACTTGCTATCTGTTTGTCTTTTTCACTATTATTATAATAAAAATCTAATCCAGTTTCTCCAATTCCAATAATTTTTGAATTTTCATTTAGACTCTCAATGATCTGTTTTGAAGTGATAATATTTGTTGAACTTTCATGAGGATGAATACCAATAGTACCATAAATCATTTCATATTTATTAATTAATTCTTTAACTCTAGAAAAACTTTCAAACGAAGTTGATATAGTTAATAATTTTTCTATACCCACTTCTTTTGATCTTTGTATTACGTTAGACAAGTCACTTATTAAAGGTTCATGATCTAGATGACAGTGTGAATCAATCATTGTTTTTCTCTATTTTTTTAAAAAGTATGTTTATTTTATTAATATTATTACCTTTTGTTAAATACTCATTATTAGAAACTGAATCTAATTTTATATTTTTTTCTTCAATATCAAAAATCTTTAATGCCTTTAAAGAAGATTCGGGAATAATTGGATATAGTAAAAAACTTATTTTTCTTACAATTTCTAAAGTAGTGTAAACAATAGTATTTAATCTAATTATATCATCTTTCTTTTTCCATGGTTCTTGATCATTAAAATATTTGTTAGCTTCAAAAAGTGAATTTACAATATAATCAATGTAAAAATTAATATTTTGATTGTCAATCTGTGACCTAATATTATCTAAATTATCTTTATACTTATTTAGAATTAATAAATCCTCATCATGAAATTTAACTTTTAATGGAATTTTTCCATTACAATTTTTTATTGCGAAAGCAGTTACACGCTGACATAAATTTCCATAATTGTTAGCTAGATCACTATTAATACAATCTTCAAGTCTTTCTTGGGATATATTCCCATCATTTCCAAAAGAAACTTCTTTAATTAAATAATATCTCAAAGGATCTAGACCATACACATTAATTATTTCAAGTGGATCAAGAATATTTCCTTTAGATTTAGACATTTTTTCTTCCCCGGATAATATCCATCCATGCCCGTAAACTCTCTTTGGTAAATCAATTTTTGCTGCTAATAAAAAGGCAGGCCAATAAACAGCATGAAATCTTAGTATATCTTTTCCAATTAAATGTATTGAGGCCGGCCAAAATTTTTTAAACAAATCATCATCAGTATTAGGATAGTTTAATGCGCTTAAATAATTTGTTAAAGCATCGAGCCAAACATATATCACGTGGTTATTATTATTTGGAACAGGTATGCCCCAAGAAAAACTTTTTCTACTTACAGAAAGATCTTTAAGACCACTTTTAACAAAACTAATAACTTCATTTTTCCTAGATTGTGGAGAAATAAAATCTGGATTAGCTTCATAATAGTCTAATAACGGTTTTTCCCATTTTGAAAGTCTAAAAAAATAAGATTCTTCTTCAATCCATTCAACAGGAGATTTTGATGATTTAGCAATTTTTTTTCCATCTAATTCCTCAATTTCTTCTTCGTTATAAAAAGCTTCATCTGATACCGAATACCATCCAGAATAGTTTGATAAATATATATCATCATTTTTCTCAAGTTCATTCCAAAGATGCTGAACTGTTTTTTTATGTCTAGCTTCTGTAGTTCTTATAAAATCAGTATTTGATAAATTCAAAGTATTTGAAAGATCTCTAAAAGTTTGACTAATTTGATCACAAAATACCAGTGGCTCCTTCCCTGCTTTTTCAGCAGATCTTTGAATTTTTAATCCATGTTCGTCTGTACCAGTAAGAAAATGAACATGATAATCATCAATTATTTTAAATCTTGCAAAAAAATCTGCGATAATACTTGAATATGCATGACCCATATGAGGCTTAGCTGATGGATAGTAAATAGGCGTAGTAATATAAAAAGTTTTATCCATTTAGTATTTTATCCTCAAATTCCATAAA
>CACDWD010000043.1 GCA_902556285.1 uncultured Pelagibacteraceae bacterium | reverse complement strand
TACAACTCCAATAACCGATCGAAAACAATTGAAAATTATTCCTGAAGCTAAATTAAACGCTCAAGCCGCTCAAATCTATGAAAAAGTAAAAGAAAAAGAGAAAATGAGTGATGATACAAAAACATTAAGTGAAATAAAAGAAATTGGAAAAAGGATGGAAGATTCGATTAGTGAATATTTTTTTAATGTTAACTTAGCCGATCCTACAGCTAATTTTGATTGGGAATATATTTTAATTGATAATGATAAAGTAAAGAATGCTTGGTGCATGCCTGGAGGAAAAATTGCAGTCTATACCGGGATATTAGATGTTACTAAAAATAAAAATGGTTTAGCTGCGGTTATGGGGCATGAGGTTGCTCACGCTGTTGCTAAACATTCAGTGGAGAGAGCTAGCAGAGGTGTTTTGCTTAACACTGGAGCAAAAATAATTGATATTGCTAGTGGAGGTGTTCTATCTGACATCAATAGATCAACTGGAATGGATACAGTAGGTATGCTTGCTCAATTAGGAATTATGAATCCATTCAGTAGAAAACAAGAAAGTGAAGCAGATTATTTAGGAATGATTTTTTCATCCTTATCAGGTTACGATATAAGAGAAACAGTTAAAATATGGGAAAGGATGAAAGAGTCTAATAAAGGCAAAGAACCCCCTCAATTCATGAGTACACATCCTTCATCAGATACAAGAATTAAACAACTTAACAAATGGATGAACGAAGTAATTTTAAATTATCCACCAATCAATCTGACATAAATCAAAATTGATGGTGAGCCGTGATGGACTCGAACCATCGACCCATTCCTTAAAAGGGAATTGCTCTACCAACTGAGCTAACGGCCCACAAAATTGATTCATTTTTTCTAAATGAATAATGTGTGTATACAGATAAATTTTTATTTTTCAATTCGTTGAATTTAAAAGTTTTGATCAATTAAGGTTGTTAAATTAAGGAATTTGATATGATTATTCATACAAAATGGCACAGTTACTATAACTACAACTTATCTATGTATTTATCGTGAAAATCATTAAATGTGCCAAAATTAATATTTTTTCTAATCTCAGACATTAATTCTTGATAAAAATTAATATTATGAAGCGTCAATAACATTGAAGCTAATATCTCATTAGTATTAAATAAATGATTTAGATAATTTTTTGAATATTTGTTTAAGTTAAGATTTTCACAACTAGGATCAAGCGGAGTATTATCATTTTGATACTTATTATTTTTAATATTTATCCTTCCATTCCATGTAAATGCTAAACCTGTCCTTCCAGATCTGGTAGGTAACACGCAATCAAACATATCTATACCTCTTTTAACAGCACCTAAAATATCCGATGGTGTGCCAACACCCATTAAATAGTGAGGTTTTTCTATAGGTAAATATTCTTTAATATCATCTAGAACATTAAACATTTCATTTTGTGTTTCTCCTACCGCTAATCCTCCAATAGCATAACCGTCAAAACCAATATTAACTAATCCTTCAAGTGATTTAATTCTTAAATCTTTAAACAAACCTCCTTGAACAATTCCAAATAAAGCTTTATGAGGATTGCTTCCAAAAGCTACTTTAGATCTTTCAGCCCAGTAAAGTGATAAATCCATTGATTTTTTTATAAGATTATAATCATTAGTTTTCTTAGGGCATTCATCCATAATCATTACAATATCTGAATTTAAACCTAATTGTATTCTTATGCTCTCCTCTGGACTTAAATAAAATTTTTTACCATCAACATGAGAGTTAAATATAGCTCCCTTCTCTCTATCAATTTTATTCAATTTTGAGAGAGACATTACTTGAAAACCTCCAGAGTCAGTTAAAATAGGTAAATCACAATTCATAAAATTATGAAGTCCACCAGCAGACTCAATTCTTTCAACACCAGGGCGTATCATTAAATGATAAGTATTTGAAAGAATTATTTCAGAACCTGTTTTTTTAATATCATCTATTGTGCAAGCTTTTACAGTTGCCTGTGTTCCTACAGGCATAAAAGCTGGAGTTTGTATATTACCACGATGCGTCTCGATTAACCCACATCTAGCAAATTTATCTTTTTTTAAAACGTTAAAGGCAAATTTTTTTAATGCCATTTAAAATTTTATTGAGATTTAAAACTAATAATCTTATCTGGATCAGTTACAGCACCGTTATTGTTTTGATCACCTCTTTTTATTTTATCAACAAATTCCATTCCCTCGATCACTTTTCCAAAAACTGTATATTGTCTATCTAAAAAAGGAGCTGGTTGAAAACAAATAAAAAATTGACTATTTGCACTATTTGGATCTTGAGCTCTCGCCATTGATAAAGTTCCTCTATCATGTGGTAGACTGTTGAATTCTTGTTCTAGGTCAGGAAAATCTGATCCACCCATTCCAGCTCTTCTAAGATCAAAATCTTTTGATTCTGAATTTCCAAATTTAACATCACCTGTTTGAGCCATAAATCCATCAATAACTCTATGAAAAACAACGTTATCGTATTTACCACTATTTGCTAATTCTTT
>CACDWD010000042.1 GCA_902556285.1 uncultured Pelagibacteraceae bacterium | reverse complement strand
ATCAATTGTAAATTTTTTCTTTTCGCAAGGACAAGTAATTATCATGCTTCGTTATATACCAGATTTTAATCAAATTTCTTTTAATTTTGGTATCTTTATGCATTGAAATTATCAATAACTGCTGTATTAGTACTCAAATCGGAGTGTAGCGCAGCCTGGTAGCGCATCTGGTTTGGGACCAGAGGGTCGCAGGTTCGAATCCTGCCACTCCGACCATTACTATGAGTAAAGCTATAATTTATATACCCAATAAAAATCCAATGCAGTCTGGTGCTGCAAAAAGTAATAAATGGATTTTAGAATTCATAACTAAAGACCCAACTAAAAATCCATTAATGGGGTGGGAGAGTTCGTCTGACACTTTAAGTGAATTAAAATTAGAATTTTCATCAAAAGAATTGGCCATTAAATATGCAAAAAAGAAAAAAATTGATTTTGATATACTTGAACCCAGAAAAAGAAAAATTGTAAAAAAATCATACGCTGATAATTTTTTAAAATAATTAATGTTTAGATTTTTTAAATTAAAAAAATGGCTGATATGGTCTTGGTTGGGTTCAATACTAATTTTATCCTCATTGTGGATCCAAGTTAAAATTGACGTAAAAATCAATGAATGGTTTGGTGAATTTTACGATATGATACAAAAGGCATTAGCCAAGCCTAATGCAATAACAATAGATGAATATTGGGCAAGTTTATTATCATTTATTACTTTGGCAGCAATGTATGTAGGTGTTGCTGTAGCAGTAAGTTTTTTTACATCTCATTATTTATTCAGATGGAGAACAGCAATGGTAGAATGGTATCATTCTGTTTATGAAAAGGCTCGAAAAATTGAAGGTGCCTCTCAAAGAGTTCAGGAAGATACAATAAAATTTAGTAGAATAATGGAGTCTTTAGGAACAAGCTTAATAGAGGCTTTAATGATTTTAGTTGAATTTATGCCAATTTTGTTTGGATTGAGCGTAAGTATACCGATTTTCTTTTTTGGTGATTGGGATTACGGTTTAA
This sequence comes from uncultured Pelagibacteraceae bacterium, assembly GCA_902556285.1. GTDB lineage: Bacteria > Pseudomonadota > Alphaproteobacteria > Pelagibacterales > Pelagibacteraceae > Pelagibacter. The sequence continues at coordinate 1,597 of CACDWD010000042.1, read as the reverse complement.
TAGTTGGAGCTTTGATTTGGTCAGTTGGAGGGACAATATTTTTAATTTTACTTGGTTTAATTTTAAGATTAGTAGGTGTTGAATACGATCTACAAAAGAAAGAAGCAGCCTATAGGAAAATACTTGTAATTGCAGAAGATGACGGAACTATAAGACCAAAAACAATAGAAGAATTATTTGATGGAGTTAGAAGTATACATTTTTTAAGTTATATTAGATATTTGTATTTTAATATTGGAAGAATAGCATATTTGCAGGCAAATGTTTTGTCAGCATATGTTTTTTTAGCACCTGCCATAGTTGCCGGAGCAGTAACTCTTGGTGTTATGCAGCAAATAATAAGAGCCTTTGGTAGAGTAGAGGGCTCTATGCAATATATATTGAAAGCATGGCCAACTATAATTGAATTTGCTAGTGTTTATAAACGATTAAGAGAATTTGAGTCTAAAATTAAGCAAGAAGAATTAATAGATGAAAAAGCTTAATGACTATAGATAAAAATTTTATAGAAAAATTTGTTAATATAACTTCTAAAGCAGCATTAGCATCATCATATTTGGTGGGAAAAAAAGATAAAATTGCAGCTGATAAAGCAGCTGTAGACTCTATGAGATCTGAATTAAACAACTTAGAAATGAAAGGTCAGATAGTAATAGGAGAAGGTGAATTGGATGAAGCTCCAATGCTATATATTGGAGAAAAACTTGGTACAAATAATGGACCTGAATTTGATATAGCTGTAGATCCATTAGAAGGCACAAATTTTGCAGCAAACAATTTACCTGGGGCGTTATCTGTAATAGCTGTTGCAGAAAAAAATAGTTTATTTAATGCGCCAGAAACTTATATGGAAAAAATATCAACTAAAATAACTGAAAAAAATGTTATTGATTTAGATTATACAGTTAAACAAAATATTTCGAACTTAAGTGATTATCTAAATAAGAATCCAGAAGAATTAACGGCATGTATTCTTGATAGACCAAGACACAATGAGATAATTAATGAACTAAAGAAATTAAAAGTTAATTTGAAATTAATAACAGATGGTGATGTGTCAGGAGCATTGTTGGTAACAGATGAAAAATATAATGTAGATATTTTTTTAGGTATTGGCGGTGGACCAGAAGGTGTGCTTGCTGCATCAGCTTTGGATTCATTTAATTGTAATTTTCAAGGTAGATTTTTATTTAAAACAGAAAAGGATAGAGCAAGAGCTAAAAAAATGGGAATTAATGATTTAACAAAAAAATATGAATTAAATGAAATTGTTACAGGTGATTCTATTTTTTGTGCGACAGGAATTACCTCTGGTGATTTGGTTGCTGGCATTGAAATTCAAGGTAATGATTTCTATTCAGAGACATTAGTGACTCATAAATCGTCAGGTATTAAAAAGGTAATAAAACTAAAACAAAATTTATAATGATATGCTTGATTAATTGTTAATTTTACAATAAAAAGCAGCAATTCGGTCCCTTCGTCTATCGGTTAGGACACGTGGTTTTCATCCTCGAAAGAGGGGTTCGATTCCCCTAGGGACCGCCATAATTAAATAAGTATTATCATGATATATTACGTATATTTAATTAAAACT
>CACDWD010000041.1 GCA_902556285.1 uncultured Pelagibacteraceae bacterium | reverse complement strand
TGATTTTGAGGGCAAAGATGAATTAATATTTGAGGAGAAAAGTGAGGCTTTTACAGTAGGAATTGGAAAAAGCTCAGATGAAAAATATTTTTTTATAAATACTTCTGACCATAATACTTCAGAGCAATATTACTTTAAATCAGATGAATTAAATCCATCTCCAAAACTTATTATTAAAAGAGAAAGAGGTGTTCTGTATTCTGTTAATTCATGGGATGGTAAATTTTATAATCATACAAATAAAAATGCTGAAGACTTTAAAATTGATATTTGTGACAATTTAGAAAATCAAAATTGGCAAACATATATTCCAGCAAAAGATGAGGTTTTAATTGGTGGATTAACTTTTCTTAAAAATTGGATTATTCGCGGCGAAACATCAGAAGCTTTAGATAAATTATTTGTTAAAAATATTTCTACGAATACAGAAGAAGAATTAATTTTTTCTGATGAAACTGTTTATGTTCCAGGAGTAAGCTTAACTCAAAAAGATAGAAATACTGATGAAGTTCATTTAGGATACTCATCACCTAAAACTCCTTCTACAGTATTTAAATATAATTTAGCAACAAAATCTAAAGAACTTGTTAAAGAACAAGAAATCCCATCTGGTCATAATAAAGATGACTATATTGTTGAGAGAGTTGAGTTTAAATCTCATGACGGAAGAATGGTTCCATTAACAATTACTAGACACAAAAAAACAAAAATTGATGGGTCTGCAAATGTTTTATTGTATGGATATGGGTCTTATGGAAATTCTATGTCCCCAAGTTTTTCTTCTACAAGATTAAGTCTTATCAATAGAGATATAATTTGGGCTACAGCCCATATCAGAGGTGGTATGGAAAAAGGGATGAAGTGGTGGAAAGAGGGAAAATTAACAAACAAAAAAAATACTTTTGAAGATTATATCTACGCAGCAAAATACCTGATCAAAAAAAAATATACCTCGAAAGGGAAAATAATTGGTATGGGTGGCTCAGCAGGAGGATTATTAATGGGAGCTGTAGTCAATCAATCTCCTGTATTATTTTTAGGAATTATTATGGCTGTTCCTTTTGTAGATTCTTTAACAACAAATCTAGATCATTCTTTACCTTTAACTGTGGGAGAATTTGACGAATTTGGAAATGCAAAAGAGAATAAAGAACACTTTGATTATATTTTTTCATATGCACCCTACAACAATATTAAAAAAATGGATTATCCACATATTTTTATTACAACAAGTTTAAGTGATAATAGAGTTTTATTTGATGAACCTGCAAAGTTCACAGCAAAACTTAGAGACTATAAAACAGATAATAATTTGCTTCTCTTGAAAACCGAAATGAATGCTGGCCATGGTGGAAAATCAGGAAGAGATGGGGCAATAGAAGAAATTTCTATTGACTATGCATTTGCATTAAAAATTTCTAATAAAATTTAGTACATATTCAATCTTGAAAAAAAAAAATTAATTCCCATATAAATTTAGTAAGTCGCCTAATGGGGCTTACATAAATAAACTTGCTTAACAAAGGAGAATATTATGACAAGTAAGGATCTATCTATATTTAACTCACTTAGACCTTTTTCAATTGGTTTTGATGATATGTTCGACCAATTCGAAAATATGTTGGGAAACGGGAATTTGACGATGCAGTCAAATTATCCACCATACAACATAAGAAAGACAGGCAAAGACAACTATGCAATTGAAGTAGCATTGGCTGGCTTTAGCAAAAAAGATGTAGAGGTTGAGTTTGAGGACAACTTATTAACAGTCAGAACAAAACAAGTTAATAAGTCTGAAAACAGTGATGTTGATGGAGAAATTATTCATAAAGGTATTTCTCAAAGACAATTTGCAAGATCATTCACTATAGCTGATGATGTAAAAGTTAATGGTGCTGAACTTAAAGATGGTCTTTTAACAATATCTTGCGAAAGAATAATTCCAGAACATAAAAAAAAGAAGCTTATTGAAATTAAATAAGTCTTAAACCTTGCTTGTGGGGATTTCTCCCCACAAGTTTAAATTAATTATTTCTTTGCCATTATAGCATTTAAAAAAAATGCTAGTAATCCAGCAGGTATAAGTCCAGTTGTTAACAATAGTTTTAAACTTATCCCAAAATCTGGAATATTTTTCACAAAGTCTGGTAACAATGACATTCCAATTCCAAAAGATAAAGAAAGAGCCAAGATTAATAAATTTCTTTGATCCATTTCTGCCCTTGAAATCAATTTAATACCAGCAGCTACAATCATACCAAACATAATAATTGCTGCTCCACCTATCACAGACTCTGGCATCGCTGCAATTATTCCACCTAATTTTGGAAATAATCCCATTAGAACTAAAACTATTCCAGCTATAGTTCCAACGTGTCTACTTACCACCCCTGTAAACGCAACTAGTCCAGCATTTTGCGAATAAGATGTATTTGGCATTGCATTAAATATTGCACCAAATGCAGTACCAACACCATCTGCCATAATCCCACCTGATATTTCTTTATCTGTTGCCTCTCGTTTAGCACCACCCATTGTCGTAGCACTAATGTCTCCAATTGTTTCAATTGTTGTAACAACTGACATAAACAACATTAGAATTATTGCACCCGGTACAAAATCAATTCCATATTGAAGTGG
>CACDWD010000040.1 GCA_902556285.1 uncultured Pelagibacteraceae bacterium | reverse complement strand
TACTGTGGTTATTTTTGACCGTGTGCGTGAAAATTTAAGAAAATATTCAGATATAAAAATTTTTGAATTAACAAATATTTCTATCAATGAAACGTTATCAAGAACTATAATAACTTCTGCAACTACTTTACTTGCTTTATTAGCAATTTATTTTTTTGGTGGAGAAATATTAAAAGGTTTTTCGCTAGCAATGATACTTGGTGTTGTTTTTGGAACTTATTCTTCAATTTATATAGCTAACACTGTTTTAGTTAGGCTAAGAGTTTCTCAAAAAACTGTTCTTAGAGAAGACGATCAGAAATAAATTAAAATATATTTTGTGCAGCTACCATTGAAAGTAGCATAGGTAAAGATAACAAAGTATTTGTTCTTGAGAATAGCATTGCAGTTTTAGCTGACTTAGCTTTTGTATCTGGATCACTCTCAACTATTCCTAAAGCTCTTTTTTGATTTGGCCAAATCACAAACCACACATTAAATGCCATTATAATTCCTAACCACATTCCAATTCCAATTGCAGTATGTTTTGGAACACCTGAACTAATGCTTAAAGTCATTGCATCATGAAGATATCCATTAAGAAGAGCAAGGATTAAACCCGAAAGAACAGTTAATGCAGCAGCCCATCTAAAGTAAAATAATGCAGCTGGTGCTATTACTTTACCAATAGCTGGTTTTTGTTCATCTGGGATTTTTCCCATATTTGGAATTTGAACAAAATTGAAATACCACAATAATCCAATCCACATAATTGCAACAATTACATGTATATATCTAAATAACCAGCTCCAGAATAGTGTATCAAAAGCAATTCCATCGTTTAAATAAAACAATCCTAAAAACAAAATGATAGCTAAAGCAAGTGATGCATGTACTGTTTTTGATAATGATGACAATAAACTACTCATGATTCTTATTGACTATACACTAATTTTTAAATTTTTTTAAGTTGTTAAATTTAAGTTAAAAGAGGTTTTAAAAATTGACCAGTATAACTCTCTTTAACCTTGCATACTTCTTCAGGTTTTCCTTCGGCGACAATATTACCACCCTTTACACCACCTTCAGGCCCCATATCTACAATGTAGTCGGCTGTTTTAATAACATCTAGATTATGCTCAATAACAACGACCGTATTTCCAAGTTTTACAAACGTATGAAGTATCTCTAAAAGTTTTTTAATATCATGTTGATGAAGTCCTGTAGTTGGTTCATCTAGGATATACATCGTTCTTCCCGTAGATCTTTTTGAAAGTTCTTTGGCAAGTTTAATTCTTTGTGCTTCACCTCCTGATAACGTAGTTGCTTGCTGACCGATTTTTATATAACCCAATCCAACTTTTTTAAGAGTTAATAGTTTTGTTTTTATATTAGATATATTTTCAAAATAATCACATCCTTCATCAACCGACATATCTAAAACATCAGCAATACTTTTACCTTTAAATTTAATTTCTAAGGTTTCTCTATTGTACCTGGTACCCTTACATTCATCACACTGAATATAAACATCAGGTAAAAAATGCATTTCATATGTGATTACACCATCACCCTCACAAGCTTCACATCTACCTCCTTTAACATTAAAAGAAAATCTTCCTGGTTTATATCCTCTTGTTTTGGACTCTGGTAGGCTTGTAAACCAATCTCTAATAGGGCCAAAGGCTCCTGTATATGTTGCTGGATTTGATCTTGGTGTTCTACCAATAGGAGATTGGTCAATATCAATTATTTTATCTATCAATTCTACACCCTTATAACCTTTAAATGATTTGGGTGCTTTTCTTGCTTTATTATTTAAAGTTAAATTTAAGGCATGAAATAGAGTTTGTAATATTAGAGTAGATTTACCACTACCCGAGACACCAGTAACACAAGTAAATGTTCCAGTTGGAATTTTAAGATTAACATTATTTAAATTATTTCCACTTGCACCATTGATTTCTACAAATCTTCCATTTTTAGCTAAACGTCGTGATTTTGGAATTTCAATAGTTTTTTTATTAGCAAGATACTGTCCAGTAATACTATTTTTATCTTTTTTAATTTCTTCATATGATCCTTGAGCTGTTATCTCTCCACCATTACTTCCAGCTTCAGGGCCGAGATCAATAATATGATCTGCATTTTCCATTGTCTCGGTGTCGTGCTCTACAACAATAACTGTATTACCTAGATCTCGTAATCTTTTTAGTGCATTAATCAGTTTAACATTATCTTTTTGATGTAATCCAATTGAAGGCTCATCCAAAACATATAATACACCTGTTAAACCAGATCCAATTTGTGAAGCTAATCTTATTCTTTGAGCTTCACCGCCAGATAAAGTTCCAGATTCTCTAGACAATGTTAAATAATCTAAGCCAACGTTTAGAAGAAAATTCAATCTTTCATTTATTTCTTTTAAAACATGTTCAGCAATTTTATATTGTCTTTTATCAAGATTATTTTCTAAATTTTTAAACCATTCTGATGCATCTAAAATAGATTTTTTTGTTACCTCACTAATATTTAGATCGTTGATTTTTACACATAAAGCTTCCTCTTTTAACCTGTCACCATTGCATGATTCACAGGCAGTATCAGATTGATATTCAGCTATTGCTTCTCTTTTCCACTCACTATCAGACTCTAAAAATCTTCTTTCAAGATTATTAATTACTCCTTCGAAGGTTTTTTTGTAAGAATATTTTTCATATCCATCATCATAATTAAATTTAATCTCATCTTCATCTGAACCATATAGAATAATATCTTTAATTTTTTTTGGTAATTTTTTCCATTTTTCATCTAAAGAAAAACCATAATGTTTTGCTAAAGATGCTAAAGTTTGAGCATAATATAATGTAGTTGATTTTGACCAAGGTTCAATT
>CACDWD010000039.1 GCA_902556285.1 uncultured Pelagibacteraceae bacterium | reverse complement strand
ACTACGACTACTAAAAGAAAGAGCTGTGTAGTTTCAAGATCATTTGGAAAAAGAATTGGAACGTTCCAAGAGTTAAAAGAAGCAGTTGCAAATTATTGTTTAAATGCATCTGAAAAAATTAGATCAGAGTCTTTAGTTGCAAAAGCAATTACTGTATTTGTTAGAACTAGTCCTTTTCAAAGAAACTTTGGTTATTATTCAAATGCAAAGACTATTGATTTTCCTATCGCAACAAACAACAGTATTGAAACAGTTAAGACAGCAGTTTCAATTTTAGAAAGTATATTTAAAAATGGTTACCGTTATCAAAAAGCAGGTGTGATGCTAACAGGTTTATCTAATGCTAGTGATAAAACAAATTTATTCACTTCTGAAAAAGATGAAAAAATAAATAGTTTAATGAGATCAATTGATAATACCAATCATCGATATGGAAGATCTACCTTAAGTGTTGCAAGTGCTGGGGTTCATAAAAAATGGAATATGCGAAGACAGTATTCTTCTAAAATTGACACAGCTGATTTCTATTGTTTACCAACTATTAGGGGTTGATTTATTTACCTTTTTTAATTGGGCCGTAAACAATCTTTTTATAATTATAATCTTCGTATAATGCGTTAGTTACTACAATTCTTGATCTTTCAAAATCAATCACAACATGTTGGCCACCTCTGCCGTGCATTCCCATTACAGCTCTTTTTTTACTAATTCCTGTATAATGAGCTTGAAATTGTCCTGCATATCCACGAGCATATCTCCATTGACCTGGCCTTCCTTCTTGATTTCTTTTTTCATTCTCTTTGTCTATTCTATTCTCAAAAATAGTTTTTAAATATTTACCAACACAAGTGCCTTTTTGCCAATCATCTAGCATAGCTTTAGCAATTCTGAGATAATCATATCGTGTAGCATAAAACATAATATTCGCATTTCCTCTTTCCTTTGAAGAATTTTTAACTTTCCAGAATATTACACTGTCTTTTATTTTTGCTTTTTTCTTAAATGTTTTTTCTAAAATTTTTTCAAAGTCATCTCCTGTTTTAAACAATACATAGTTTAAAGCTAAGGTTGGATTTATACTGGAATAATTAAAATATGGCTTGGATTTTTTTGTATTTTTAAAAAGAGAAATATATTGTTTAAAATCAATTGCATAATCATCAAGGCCACGGAAATTTTTATTTATTGAACTTTTATCTATAGATAAGTCATGACCCACGATATACTCTTGATCACCTGAGTTCATGTTCAAAATATCAATTAATTTTTGATCATAATAAAGTGTGTTTTCTAATAATGGCCAATCGTTTAATCTTGAGTTAATACTTTCAATATAACCGTCACAAATTGCGTGTCCAACCACATAAGACACCATCGTTTTACCCACAGACATTGATCTTAATTTAGTATCTTGATTTATAAATTTTCCAAATCGATCTTCCGGTGTAAATTTATCAATAGTGATTTTGTTATCTTCAAACCTTAAATAACTTAACAAAGCTGTCTTCTCTAATTGTTTATCAATATACTTATCTTCTTCTAGTTTAGATTTAAACTTATAAGGTTTTTTAGATGGTTTTACTTCGTACACATCAACTGTAGGTCTGTCTCTGTATGGAGAGTATGTGTATTTGTAGAGTTCAAAAAGCAAAGTATCAAAATTAGGTTTTTCAGTTTCTTCTGGAAGCCAGCTACTATCATCGTAAAATTTTATTTTAAGATTATTTTCATACTTAGGTTTGTCACATTTATTATAATACCAAAGATGGCTATACTTGGGTTCTGCTTTGCATACTTTACTTTCTACTTTAGTTACAAACTCACTGTAACCATTTTTAAATAGCCATTTGTTAAATCCATCAAGTCTATTATCTGCATAGCTATTTCCAACTACAAATAAGCTAAAAATAATAAGTATAAGTTTTTTCATAAATTAAACTTTAAATAACTTATCAGATAAATTTGGTAAGTTCTCGCCCCAAAATACGTCTTGAGTAATTTTTTTGAAATCTACATCAAAGACTGTGGACATTGCAGAAGCATAAATTGCTCTTGAATCTATTGTAGAATTTAAGTCTCTTCCTTCAAATAATTCTTTTTTCTTTAGTCCTGGCCAATCAGTATGGACTTGTGCTTTTTTAACTAGTCCACCTGCCATTAAGATAGCTGAACCATAACCATGCTCAGTTCCATTACTGCTGTTCTGTTTAATCGTTCTTCCAAATTCTGTTAGAGTTATAATTAAAGTGTTATCAAAAGCTTCCTTGGTCATCGATGATTTTAGGGATCTAAGAATATTATCATAATCTGATAAGCAATCTGCATGGGCACCATCTGTTGCACCTTGCGCCGCATGAGTATCAAAACCGTCAACTTCAAATACTGCAACTTTAGGTCCATCAGGTTTTGACAGTTCTGTGCCAGCACTTGAAGCTAAAATCCAAGCATCATCTCTTGATCTATTATTAAAATCTCTTGTTAGAATTATTTCTAAATTATCACTTAATAATTTTTCATCATGCTCTTTGTATGCTTTTTGAATTAATTCTAGGGTAGAAGGATATGGTAGACTACGACCTACAGGAAAATAATTATTGTTCATAGGTACGCCTCTAATCAATAAAGGCATTGGGAGAGCCAAAGCTAATCCTTGTCCAGTTAAGCCAACTGTTTTCATTCCTCTTCCAAGCCAACCTGTTTTTTCTTGATATGGTATTTTACCACCTGACTCCATTAAATTTTGACCATCAAAATGTGATCTACCTGTGTAAGGAATATTTGTTGCATGTACTGCAGCACTTAAGTTTTCATCCCAAAGACTTTTAAATGTTTTTAATGCTGGGTGTAAATCAAAATCTGATGTTAATTTTAAAGTTCTTTCAAGATTAATTTTACTTCTTAATTTTTCAAAATTTTTATCACCTTTAATTGGAATTGCACACAAACCATCCATGCCTCCACGCAACATAATTATTACTAAATTTTTTTTTGATCCT
>CACDWD010000038.1 GCA_902556285.1 uncultured Pelagibacteraceae bacterium | reverse complement strand
TTTCAATAATTGTTGCTTTAAGTACCTCTGCAACCGCTTGGCTTTTAGATCCAGCAATTGAAAAAATATTTATTAACAAAGATCAAACTTTAATTATTCTTATTCCATTAGCAATTATAATAGCTTTTAGTGCTAAAGGTGTATCTCTTTATTATGCAAAACTACTGATGATTAATGTATCAGAAGAAGTTAAAAAAATTTTACAAACAGATATGCTTAGGTCTTTTATTATGGCTGATACTGAGATCATCGAAAGTAAGCATTCTGGAAAATATATTTCAAATTTAAATTTTGACGTAAATCAAATTACAAAAATGTTAGCTGACGCATTTTTAAGTATTTTTAAAGATGGTCTTACATTATTAGGATTGCTTTGTGTAATGTTTTTTCAGAACTGGAAGCTTTCATTAATTGCAATTATTATGATTCCTCTTGCATCAGTAACTGCAAAAGTTTTAGGGAAAAGAATGAGTAAAATATCAACACAAGCTCAACAAAAATCTGGAGATCTGAACAGATATCTAATTGACCTTTTTAAAAATCATAAAATAATAAAAATTTTTCAAAGAGAAAATTTCGAAAATAAAAGATCTGAAAAATTTGTTAATGATTTAAAAGAAAAATCTGCAAAAATTTCAGCTGTTTATATTAGATCTGCACCTGTAATGGAAATATTAACAGGAATAATGATTGCTATATTAATATTTTATTCTGGAAAATTAATAATAAGTGGTGAGTTAGCAATTAATAACTTTTTCTCATTTCTTGCTGCAATGATGCTAGCATATCAACCTGTAAAAACACTTACGAAAGTCAATGTTGCAATTGAACAAGGATTAGCAGCTGCTAATAGAATTCTTCCAATTATAGACATAAACAATGAAATTAATTTAAATGAGGATAAAGATGAACTTAAAATTTCAGAGGGAAATATTATTTTTAAAAATGTTAACTTTTGTTACAAATCTAATCTTGAGAATAAAGTTCTTCAAAATGTAAATGCAAATTTTACTGGTGGTAAAATGACAGCATTGGTTGGTCATAGTGGATCAGGTAAATCAACATTATTAAATATGATACCAAGGATTTATATTCCAACTGATGGCAGTATTCATTTAGATGACCAAGATATATCAAAATTTAATCTAACATCTTTAAGAAGCCAAATATCAATAGTTGATCAAAACACAACATTATTTGATGATACAGTTATAAATAACATCAAATATGCTAGACCAGAGGCTAGTAATGAAGATGTATATAAAGCAGCAGAACAATCAATGTGCAGTGAATTTATTAACAGTTTAGAGAATGGATATGAAACCATGATAGGAGAGAACGGTGTAAAATTATCTGGTGGAGAAAAGCAAAGGCTATCAATAGCAAGAGCTTTTCTAAAAAAAAGTAAAATAATATTATTAGATGAAGCAACTTCATCATTAGATTCGAAAACTGAAGAGAAGATTCAACAAGCACTAAGCCAATTAACTTTAAACAAAACAACAATTGTAATAGCCCACAGATTATCAACAATTCTTAACTCTGATAAAATATATGTTGTTGATAGTGGTCAAATCATAGACTCAGGAAAACATGAAGAACTTTTAATAAAATCAAAAGTTTACAAAAATTTTTATGAGCGACAAGTTAAAGAACATTGATGTATTTTTTTTACAATATACTTGCAAACTTAACTATTATCATATCACCTGTAATTATTATTTACAGAATATTTAAAGGTAAAGAAGATATAAAAAGAGTTGGAGAAAAATTTTGTATTTACTCTCAAAAAAAAGCTAATAAAAAAATTTGGGTACATGCGGCAAGTGTTGGTGAATTAATGAGTATAGCTCCAATAATTAGAAAATTGGAAGAAAATAAAAAAATAAAGAGTATTTTGCTTTCAACATCAACGACTAGTTCAGCAAAGATTTTTAAAAAACTTAGATTAAAAAAAACATCACACGTATATTTTCCATTAGACAATGACTATATAGTAAAAAGATTTATTAAATTTTGGCAGCTAGAACTTGCAATTTTTATAGACTCAGAGATATGGCCTAATATGTTTAAGAATTTACATTTAAAAGATATTCCAATCATAATTATGAATGCAAGAATTACAAAACGTAGTTTTAATAAATGGCAGATTTTTCCAAACTTTGCTAACCAGGTATTTGGGAAAATATCATTAGCATTACCTCAAAACTTTGAAACTTTAAAATATCTTAAATTATTAAAAGTTAAAAATGTAAAGACGGCTGGTAATTTGAAATATTATGGTCAAAAAAATAATCAGAAATATCTAGTAAAATTATTAAAAAATAAATTCAGAAATTTTAAAGTATGGTGTGCTGCCAGCACTCATAAAAATGAGGAAATATTAATTGGAAAATTACATAAAAAATTAAAAAAAACAGAAAAAAAATTAATTACAATAATAATTCCAAGACACATTAATAGAACCAATGAAATTAAAGATTCTTTGAATAATCTTGATCTTAATTGCATTACACATTCTTCAAAACAAAAACTTCGAAAAGATACTGACGTATATATAGTTGATAGCTACGGTGAGACCTCTAATTTTTACAATTTAACAAATGTATCATTTGTGGGTGGATCAATAATAAAACATGGTGGTCAAAATCCACTTGAGCCTGCAAGATTAGGAAATTACATAATTAATGGACCTAATATAAAAAACTTCAGGGAAATATATGCTTTTTTAAATAATCTCAAAATGTCATCAACTACATCTAATATTTTAACAATGGAAAATTTAATATTAAAAAGATTAAAAATAAAAAATACAAATAAAAATATAAAAAAAATTATTAAGATAGGAAATGATGTTCTTGAAAAAAATTTATTTTATATAAATAAATATTTAATATGAAATTAATCAGGCCTAAATTTTGGGAAACAAAAAATTTTATAGCATTAACACTTTATCCTTTATCAGCAATTACACATTTAATTAATTTCATAAAAGAATTTTCTTTTAAAAAAAACTTTGAAATTAAAACTATTTGTGTGGGTAATATATTTATTGGAGGAACAGGTAAAACATCCTTAGCAATAGAAATAAATGAAATGCTTAGAAAAAAATTTAAGACCGTATTTATAAAAAAAAATTATGACAATCAGTTAGACGAAATCAATATGTTAAATAATAAAGGTAATGTTATATCATCGAATAATAGAGAAAATGCACTTTTAACTGCTTTAAAGAAAAAATATCAAGTAGCAATTTTAGATGATGGCTTACAACAAAAAAATATAAATTATGATTTAAAAATTATATGCTTTAATTCAGAATATGCATTTGGCAATGAATACACACTTCCAGCAGGGCCTTTGAGAGAAAAAATAGATGCAGTAAAAAATTATGATTTAATTT
>CACDWD010000037.1 GCA_902556285.1 uncultured Pelagibacteraceae bacterium | reverse complement strand
AATTTTTGATGGCGAAACAAAATTTCCAAGAATAATTATTCTAAAATTTCCAAGTTATGAAAGAGCTCTTGAATGGTATAATTCTGAAGAGTACAAACCAATAAAACAAATAAGATTGGATAATGCTGAGGGAACAAATATAATAATTAAAGGTCTATGAGAAAAATATTTATAGTTTTAATTGCTTTAGTTTTTTATTCTACTTCAGTCGTTGCTGTAGAAAAATTTAAGTTCAAATATAACTTGCATGAAAATTTACCGAAGAAATGGATTACAGAATTCAATATTATCATGAATATTGTCCAAGAAGTTATGCCTATAAATGAGAAAACTAATAGTTGGGTTAAGGAAAATATGAAATTAACGAACATGAAACAGGGCTATAATATGGATATCTATGCATGGCAAAGTACAAAAAATCCTTTTCCGGAAAAGCGTGCTAATATGAAATACTCAGGTATTGAAGGATGTAATTCACCTGAACCATGGATGCAACTAGATATATTTCCTCAAGATTATACAAGTTCAATTAATAAAATTCGTACTTATACTGTTATTGTTCATGAGTATTTTCATGTTTATCAAATTGCACTTTCTCATAGAGATAGGTGTCTGTCTGAAAACAGTGCAAAATGGTTGGTCGAGGGAGGTGCTAAAGTTTTAGAAGAGATCTATTCAAGGCAATATTATAAAAAAGACCTTTTAAAGAGCGACATTCAAGAGAAAAAAAGATGGAGTATTAAAAAGGTTACTAAAGAACCCCATTTATACGAAAAACATAAGACATCACCACAAAAAAATGGATTTGATAGCAATTACGCTGGTTCTGCATTCATAGTACTGGCATTAGTTAACGAGTTAAAAAAAAATAATATTTCTGAAGAAAAAGCATTTAAATTAGTTTTTAGAGAATTTTGGATACAAAGAGCTAAACAACCTTCAGGCTGGAATTGGCAAACTACTTTTAAAAATACTTTTGGTATGACTTTGGATGAATTTTATAAAAGGTTAAGTAAATACAAAAGAAAAGATCTTAAAAAAATACTCCCAAGCAAGACATTAAAGATACAGGATATTTTTAGTTAATGAAAAAACTTTTAGTAATTTTAATAATTTCTTTAATTTCTCAATTATCTCAAGCAAACGAAAGATTTATACCACTTGAATTATTTACAGGTGGAGAAATCCGTGAAGATACCGAAATAAAATTTACAAAAGCCAATTTGGTCTTTGGAGACAAGAAAAGAAAAAAAATAGTAGGACCTGAAGATTGGAAAAATCCAAATACAGGTGAGATCATTAAAGTCTATAAAAGAACAAGGAAAAGCCAAAGTGGCGTTAAAACACAATTATTTACCGTTACTAATGATGGACAATGTATTGGAAGACTATGGGATAGTAGGAGGGGTGGAAGAATAATTGTAAATGGATGTAAATTTCCTTTAGGAGTGTGGAATGAAGGTGAAAAAAGAACATTTAAAGGATCTTCTGGAGGAAAGACCAGAAAAATTGAATTGACCATTTTAAAACTAGGAAAAAAACAAAAAGATAAAGTAACATTTAATTGGAAGCTTTATGATGGAAGCGGGAAATTAATGGATGACAATGATTATACATTTTCTGCTGGCAAAGCAATGACAAAGCTTAATGATAAAAAAATATCAAAATGAAAAAAATAGTTAGTTATTTAATTAAATAAGAGATCGTTAATCGAATAAACTATCAACCCAATTATAGCTACAAGTAAAATTAGAAAAGATAATTGTCCACTTAACTTTGATTTAATTTTAGTTTTACCCTCTTTAAATTTTTTAAAATGAATGCTGCCAAATCTCATTACAGTTAAACCTAAAATAATAAGAAATGCTGTAAATATATATCCAGTAACCATCTATGGAACTAACCAGGTGTCTTTATTGTTTTCCAAATTAAACTTCGCTCTTCTGTGGCCTTTAGCTGCTAAGTAAAGCCATTCTATAGATTTAATTTTACACTGAATAACTGTAAAGTTTTTATAACCTTCTTCACTTTGTTCTTTTGTATAATCAAAATTATCTAGCTCTAGTTTTAAACCAGACGTTGGGACTTCAGACTCCGTTCCTGGACCATTATCAACTAAATAACATTTTCTACTAATATGTTGAGTTTTAGACCAAGATTCTTTTGTTACATCATTATTGTAATTAACCGTACATTCTACTTTTAATCTAACCTGTATTTTTTCATCTTTGTCGTAAAATAACATAGCAGCATTTTTATTAGCTTTTAGTTTTTCAATTTTATCTGATCTTATATCGCTATGAAATTGTACAAGTTTGTTTGTTTGATCTGATTTTCTTAAAACAATAATTCTTCCATCAATATCATTTTGATTTCCACAGGCAAAAACTGGAATCCTAAATGGAGAACTCCGGTCCTTAACAGCATTATCTAGTAATGACCAAATTTTTTTTTTAATTTCTGAGAAATCCTCATAGTATGAGGGTTGCATATTCTTTCCTATTACTTCCTAAATCTTTTAATTAAACTTGAAGTATCCCATCTATTACCTTTCATTTCCTGGATTTCTCCATAATATTTATCTACTATTTCAGTAATAGGTAATAATGATCCATTATTTTTAGCTTCATCCATAGCAATTTTTAAATCTTTTCTCATCCAATCAACTGCAAAACCAAAATCAAATTTATCTTCAATCATAGTTTTGTATCTATTTTCCATTTGCCAAGATTGTGCAGCACCTTTTGATATAACTTCAATAACATCTTCCATATTAAGCCCAGCTTTCATCCCAAAATTTATTCCTTCAGATAAACCCTGAACTAGTCCTGCAATACAAATTTGATTAACCATTTTAGCAAGCTGTCCACTTCCAGCATTGCCAAGTAATTTCATCTTTTTACTGTAGCAATCAATTTTATCTTTTGCTTTATCAAAATCTACTTGATCACCCCCAATCATTACAGTTAGAGCACCATTTTCCGCTCCAGCCTGACCACCTGAAACTGGCGCATCCAAAGAACCAAAACCACTTTTCTTTGCATATTCATAAATTTCTCTAGCTATTGTTGCAGAGGCTGTAGTGTTGTCTATGTAAACTGAATTTTTTTCAATTGTTTTAAAAGCTCCATTCTCACCAAATGTTACTTCTCTTAAATCGTTATCATTACCAACACATGTGAAAACATATTCAGCATCTTTTGCAGCTTCAGCAGGAGTTTCTGCCATTTTACCTTTATATTCTGAAATCCATTTTTCAGCTTTTGATTTAGTTCTATTAAAAACAGTTACATTGTGTCCAGCTTTTGATATATATCCAGCCATTGGGTAGCCCATAACCCCAAGACCTATGAAAGCAACATTACAAGTCATAATTTTTTTTCTATGTTTAAAAGTTTAAGTTTAAAAGTAATTGTATTTGGTTT
>CACDWD010000036.1 GCA_902556285.1 uncultured Pelagibacteraceae bacterium | reverse complement strand
TTATTTACAGCTTGCAATTATAAAAATGGAATCCAGTTTTGACTGGTTAGCAAAACCTCCTAGACAGAAATTATTTAAAGTAGTGCCTTATAAGAGACCATCAAGTTCTTTCGGGTATTCACAGGCTGTAAAAGGAACGTGGAAACAATATAAAGAAGAAACTGGGAATAAGCTTGCTGTTAGGACAAGATTTAAAGACAGTGTAGATTTTATTGGTTGGTATACTAATAAAACTGAAAAAATTTTAAAAGTTTCAAAAAAAGATGCTTTCAAGCAGTATATTGCTTATCACGAAGGGTGGGGTAACTATAAAAATTATAAAAAAAATAAAAAAGTAATTAATCTAGCCAAAAGAGTGGAGAAACAATCAAATATTTATAAGCAACAATTATCAGGATGTAAAAATTCTTTATCAACTTCAAAATATATTATTTTTTAATTTAGCTGTTTTTTCAACTCAATATCAACTGCATCAATACGCTTAGTATTTTTTGCAAGAGCTAAATACATTGTTGGAGTAACATATAAAGTAAAGAAAGTTGAAATGATCATACCTCCTAAAATTGTAGAACCCACAGCTAATCTAGAGCCTTCACCTGCACCTGGGCCAATATTTCCAATAACTAATGGAAGCATTGCTATCATTGTGCTAAGGGAGGTCATTATGATTGGTCGAATTCTAAGTTGGCAAGCTTTAATTATTGCATCCTGGATTTTAACACCGGTAGTTCTTATCTGATTTGTGTAGTCTACAATCAAAATACTATTCTTTGTGGATATACCAATCAGTATTATTAAAGCGATTTGAGAAAAAATATTTACTGAACTATTTAAAAATAAAATAAATACTAAGCCACCAAATACAGCTAGTGGAACTGTTAAAATAATAATAAATGGATGAACAAAAGAGTTGAATGTTGCTGCCATTACTAAATAGGCAGTTAACAAAGCAAGAGCAAAAATTAAGTATATTTCATTTGTTGTTTCTTTTAACTCTTCAGATTTTCCTTTCCAAGTGATTTGATTTTGAGGAGCAACTCTAATCATGACATCTTCCAGGTATTTTATAGCCTCTGTTAGAGTATAATCTTCTGCAAGCGCAGCAGAAATAGTAACTGCTCTTTGACGATTGTATCTTGGAAGCGCTTCAGCAGTGCCTTTCTCTTTAAACTCAACTAAACTTGCAACAGATACAAGTTTACCAGTGGTTTCAGATCTAACAAAAATTTTTGACAACCCATCTTTATCTCTTCTGTCTGCTAAATATTGTTGTAAAATAATTGGGTATTCTCTTCCTTCTTTACTAAAAGTTGTTACTCTTTTTCCTCCATAAAGAGTTTCTAGAGTTCTACCTATATTTTCAGTAGAAACTCCCAAATCATTTGCTCTGTTTTTATTAGTGATTAATTTAACCTCAGGTTTATTCTTTGTATAATCACTTTCAATTCTAGACATATTTCTATTTTTTCTTAATTCTCTTAAGACACTATTTTGAATTTCTTCTAATTCTTCGTAGCTAGATCCATATATCACCATCTGAACGGGCTTATTGTAACTAGATACTCTTATTGATTGTGGAGAAATTGGAAAAGCAAAAGTTTCAGGTACAGAAACCACTTGTCCAATAGCTTCTCTTAATATTATTTGACTACTTTTTTCTCTATTTTTCCATTCATCAAGTAATGCAATAATTATAAAACTATTATAAGACGTTGCAGATCTTCCAAAACCAGGAACTCTCATGATTAGTCTTGCATATGGACTATCTTCTGCCTGTAATAATTTTAATATTCTTCCTTCAATTATTTGCGCTTTTTCCTGGGTATATTCAAATGAACTTCCTTCATCAGTTGATCCAATAATTAAATAAGCACCCCTATCTTCAATTGGTATTAATTCTTTTTTGGAAAAACTAAACAAATAAGCCGAGGCAGCAATAATTAAAATTATAAATATCGAAATAGTCTTTTGTTTATTTACCCAATATTTGAGGGAGTTTACATAAAATCCTGTAAAAGATTTAAATCCATTATTAAATTTTTTTACAAAGAAATTAATTTTTTCTTTTTTGTTTAAAAATTTACTTCCTAGCATTGGAGATAATGTTAATGCCACAAAAGAAGATACAACTATTGAAAAAGATAAGGCTATTGCTGTTTCTTTAAACAAGGTTCCTGATATTCCTTTAATAAAAATTAAAGGTAAAAATACTGCTACAAGAATTAAAGTCGTTGCAATAATTGCAAATGTAATTTGTTTAGAACCTTTATAAGCAGCCACTAAAGGTGTTTCTCCATTTTCAATTCTTGTATAAATTGCATCAGTCATGATTACAGAATCATCAGTGATTATACCAATTGCCAGAATAAAACTTAGTAATACAAAAATATTAATTGATAGATCAAATATATATAAACCGAGAAATGATCCAATAAGACTAACTGGTAAAGCAACCGCAGGAACTATTACAGCTTTTAGATTACCTAAAAAAAGATAAATAATTAAAACAACTAGTACGAATGCAATTACTAAACTTTTATATACCTCTTCAATTGCTGCACCAATGTAGGTCGCTCTGTTAAATGCTATCTCTAACTTTAATCCATCAGGCAAGGATTTGTTAAGTTCTTTAATTTTAGTTTTTATTTGTTTAGAAAGCTCTACCGTTGATGCACCACTTTTTGCATAAATTCCAATGCCTACAGTTTTTAAATTTACTGCATTTTTTCTTTGTGCTTTGAATAAAGTTTTTTCTGAAACAGGTCCAAACTCTATATTAGCAACATCAGATAAAATAATAACTTTTTCTTTATTTTTCTTAAGTGGCAATTGTTTAATAGTATCAATATTAGAATAGGATTTATCAATGTTTAAAGTTAAGTCTTTGTTATTAGCTTCTAAGGTTCCAGCTGGAAGATTTATATTCTCATTTCTAAGAGCTCTTTCAACTTCTTGAATTGTAAGATCGTTTGCAGCTAATTTTATTGGATCTATCCAAACTCTAACACTAAGCTCTCTTAATCCACCAACTAAAATTCGACCTACGTTTGGTACGCTTGAAAATGCATCTATTAGATATCTTTCAGCATAATCACCGAGATCTAGATCATTCCATGTTGGGGATGATAATGCTACCCACATTGTAGTTGTAAAACCTGCTGCCTGTTTTAAAATTTGTGGAGGGTTTGATTCACTTGGTAAATTATCTACAACTCTTGCAACTCTTTCCCTAATATCATTAGCTGCATCATCTAAATCAATGTCTGTGTTGAATTGAATATTAATCCTACTTCTTCCATTGAGAGAACTTGAGTCAATATTTTTGATACCTTCAGCGCCTCCAATTACATCCTCTAATTTTTGAGTTATTTCTTCATCAACGATTTCAGCAGAAGCAGATTTATAATCGGTTTGAACTTGAACTACTGGGGGCTGTATACCATCTGGAAGTTCTCGTACTGGCAATTCTAAAAAGACAAAAATACCAAAAATTATTAATATTAAAGACATAACCCAAGCAACAACAGGTCGTTTAATGCTAACTTCAGTTATATACATTTAATTATTTTTTCTCTTTATCTGATTTTTTAAAAATATTTTTCAACCAATCAAATTTACCTTTT
>CACDWD010000035.1 GCA_902556285.1 uncultured Pelagibacteraceae bacterium | reverse complement strand
TCAAAATTGCACGATTCTATAGATTTTTTTGCTTTATCTAAATTAAATGAGTTTTTTGATTTAGTTACATTTGAGATAAAATTTATTACTTTTTCGAAGGTCTTTAAAACTTCTTTTTGAAAATCTTCGTACTTTATTGTTAATACAGGAAATTTATTACACTCTGACCAACTTTTTTCATGAAATTTCCAAGAACAAAGTGCATTAAATCCTAAATATCTATTATTAACTTTTTGAATTATTCCTTTGTTTTCAGTTATCAAAAAATCAAAAGCTTCCTCTTGAGATATTAAAAAATGATTTGCTATCGATGTGATTACATTTCTAGGGTCTCTTACAATATGAATAGCAGCTAAAGTATTATTTTCATTAGTAAAACTATTTCCGTTTATTTTTACCATAGCATTATGAGTTTTAAAGAATCTTAGTTTATTATCTTTATTTATATTTTCTTGTTCTGATATCCAATATCTAGATGTACTAGCTGGATCAGTGAAATTATCTTTATACTTATTAAAATAAGCTACACTTGGATAAGCATCAATTTTTTTAAGTAAATCAAAATCAAAAGTCCCATCATCTGAAAAAAAATATGATGCCAACAATGATCTTAACCATGTATTTCCACTTTTAGGATATGATGCAAGCCAAATAATCATTTATAAATTTAAAGCAGCTCCTACTGCTGAAATTTGTTTTTTTGATCCCAGATCTGAAATCAAACCATCATAACGACCACCATTAATAATATTTTTTGATAAACTTTTTGATTTGATATCAATTTTAAAAACCATTCCTGTATAATATTCTAATTGTCTTCCAAAGGATGCTGAAAATACTACGTTTAGTTTTGAAATTTTACTATTCGAAATTGGAAAATATTTTTGATCTACAGCTAAATTGATTTTATTTTTTTTAAAAAATTCATTTAATTTATTAGCTGCTTTATTTATTGGACATTTTATTTTTAGGAAATCTTTTATTATTTTTGAAACATTTTTTCCTTTATTAACTCTTCTAGGATCTTTTATTTTATGATCAAATCTGTTTAATATTTCATTAATTGTTCTTCCTGCTACAATATTTGACAAATCCTCTTTAAGCATTTTGACATAACGCTTTTTATCTATCTCTACAATCGTAGGATCAACGTCTGCATTAGTTTCTAATCTTTTTAGCAAATCATTAAAATATTTTTCTCTCCAAAAATGTCTGGACAATCTTAGCCTCCATCTCTTTGGAATATCCAATTTAGAAATTAACAAATTAAAGATCTCAACATTTCCTATAATGAGTGTTCCAGAGGAATATTTGATATTTTGCAGTAATTTAAGAGATGTATTTATAATTTCTTTATCGTCATTTTTTTCATCCTTAGATCCTAAAATTTCAAATCCAATTTGATTTCTAATTATTGAGTCTTTTTTGTTTTGTGATTTTCGATAAGCCTGACCGCTGTAAAAAATTTTTTCCTTACCCTTTAAATTATTTTCTATGTATCTTAAACAAGATGCAATTGTTAAATCTGGTCTAAGGCACAACTCACTTCCATTCTGATCAGAAAAAGAAAAGATAAATTTTCTAAAATTTTCTCCAGATCTTTGAACAATGTGATTAGCCTCAATTACTGAAGGTAAATCAATATATTTAAAACCCTTAGATTTTACTGATCTAAGAATATTTTCAGATAAGTTTTTTGACTTCATCGATTAAATTTTCTTTTGGAAATGTTTTATTGTTTTCACCCTTAACACCTTTAAGACTTTTTATAGTGACTGTATTTTCATTAAATTCATTTTCACCACATATTATTACAACGTCCAACTCGCGTTTATTTGCTAAGGTTAATTGCTTACCTAAATTTTTCTTTGTATCTAAAAAAATTTCAGCATTGATATTATTATTTCTTAATAGATCTAAAATTTCATAGTAATTTTTAAGATATTTTTCATCCATTACACAAACTAGAACTGGTTTTTGACTATCTACTTTTATTTGATCTAATTGCATTAAAGCAAATAACAATCGATCAACTCCAAAACTAATTCCAGTGCCTGGGATATCGACACCTTTAAATCTCGAGATTAATTTTGCATAGGCTCCTCCAGAACAAATACTACCTATATCGACCTCTTTACCTTTGTTGTTTGTAACTTTAAAATTTAGATTTGTTTCAACAATGAAATCTGAATAATAAGCTAATCCTCTAACAATTGTAAAATTTGTTTTGACCTGATTTAAATTTGAACTGTATCCCAATACTTCAAATACTTGTTCTAATTCTTGTATACCTTCTTGAGACAATGGATTTTTTAATTTTTGTTTTAATTCTTTTAAATCTTGAATTTTTAGAAAATTAAGTATTTCAGACGCTTGTTCATCGTTTAAATCTGCCCCTTTAGTGATTGCACCACTTATATCTTTTCTCTCTTTTTTAAGCAAATCTTCAACACCTTTTAAACCAAAACCTGGTTTATCTAATTTATCAATTGCCCTAATTACTTTTACCTGCTTTTCTTCTGATATTTTTAAATCATCAATTAATCCTTGAACTATTTTTCTGTTACTAACGTTGATTGTAAATTGATCTTTTTTTAAACCACAATCTAACAAAGTACTTGATATTAAATTACAAAGCTCCGCATTTGCTTGCGCAGGATTAAGATTTCCCACGATATCAAAATCCGCTTGCATAAATTCTCTGTATCTTCCATTACCAGCCTTTTCATTTCTAAAGACATTTTGAATAGCATACCTTTTAAAGATTGATGGAAGCTCTTGATTATTTTGAGCAACAAATCTAGCTAGTGGGCTTGAAAGATCATACCTAAGAGTAATGCTTTTTTCTCCATCCTGAAATGAGAATACATCAGACATAGGATTAGCATCATCTTCTGCCAAAAAAGATCCTATATTTTCACTTATCTCAAACGAAGGGGTCTCCAGAGCCTCCGCTCCAAATTTAATAAAATTATTCTCAATAGCTTTTAAAAGCTTTTTTTTGAGAAGAAGTTTTTTATCCCAACGATCTTCAAATCCTGAAGGTAATCCAGGAATTAATTTTTTTTCTTTATTCATTTTTTGGTACCCGGGCTGAGAGTCGAACTCAAACTTAAAGTTCCACAAACTTCCGTGCTAACCATTACACCACCCGGGCTTATCCTCTTTGTTTTTATCTTATTTTATGTGGATTTAAAATTATAATATAAATAAATAGCCTACTGGCTATGGAAACAGTTTCTGTGAGTAATTCTAAAAGTCTTTCTGTATGTAATATTTATATTCATAAACAGTCTTTTAGACAAAAAAAAATAATATTCAAGGTCTAAAAAGAAAAAGGACGTTTATCTATTTGATAGATAAATCGCCCTTTTAAATAATTTCTAAGTTAGTCTATTTTTTTTAAATTAACTGCAGAAGGACCTTTAGGACCATCTTCTAATGTGAATTCAAGTTTATCACCTTCATTGAGATATCTCATACCAGCAGCTTTTACCGCTGAAGCGTGAACAAAGGCATCTTTTTCCTTATCATCTCTTTCAATGAAGCCATATCCCTTTTTACCATTATACCATTTAATTTTTCCCTGTAGTGTACTCATCTTATTTCTTAGTCCTTTTGTTATTTATTATCTCTTAAACGTAATTTCTTTTGCAATTATTTCAAGTTGAAACTTTGTGGTGGTGGCTGAGGAAGGATTCGCACCTCCGACACAAGCCTTTTCAGGGCTCTGCTCTACTCCTGAGCTACTCAGCCTTATTTATCCCCTAAAGATAATTCTTCCTTTAGTAAGATCGTAAGGTGTCATTTCAACTGTTACATTATCACCTTGGAGAACTCTAATTCTGTTTTTTCTTAACTTACCAGCTGTATGGGCAGTAACGGTATGTCCATTTTCTAATTTTACTCTAAACATAGCGTTAGGAAGCAGGTCTATAACTGTTCCTTTAAATTCCAGTAAGTCTTGTTTTGACAAATTTATTTTCTCCTTATTCGTTTTACTACAGATTGAGCGTGTCCAATCAACCCTTCGTAATTTGCAAGTGTTATAACTGATGGTCCAAGACTTTCAATACCCTTTTTTGATAAGTTTATATATGAAATCCTTTTATAAAATTCATTTACACTTATACCGCTTGAGTATTTTGCAGAACCATTAGTTGGCAACACATGGTTTGATCCAGCATTATAATCAGTCATTGCCATCACTGCATATTTTCCTAAACATATTGATCCTGAATTTTTTATTTTTGGAACTAAAAATTTATAATTTTTAATATTTAATTCTAAATGTTCTGGTGCAATTTTATTTA
>CACDWD010000034.1:2500-4395 GCA_902556285.1 uncultured Pelagibacteraceae bacterium | reverse complement strand
CGATGCCGCGTGAGTGAAGAAGGCCCTTGGGTTGTAAAGCTCTTTCGTCGGGGAAGAAAATGACTGTACCCGAATAAGAAGGTCCGGCTAACTTCGTGCCAGCAGCCGCGGTAATACGAAGGGACCTAGCGTAGTTCGGAATTACTGGGCTTAAAGAGTTCGTAGGTGGTTGGAATAGTTGGTGGTGAAATCCCAGAGCTTAACTCTGGAACTGCCATCAAAACTTTTCAGCTAGAGTATGATAGAGGAAAGCAGAATTTCTAGTGTAGAGGTGAAATTCGTAGATATTAGAAAGAATACCAATTGCGAAGGCAGCTTTCTGGATCATTACTGACACTGAGGAACGAAAGCATGGGTAGCGAAGAGGATTAGATACCCTCGTAGTCCATGCCGTAAACGATGTGTGTTAGACGTTGGAAATTTATTTTCAGTGTCGCAGCGAAAGCGATAAACACACCGCCTGGGGAGTACGACCGCAAGGTTAAAACTCAAATGAATTGACGGGGACCCGCACAAGTAGTGGAGCATGTGGTTTAATTCGAAGATACGCGCAGAACCTTACCAACACTTGACATGTTCGTCGCGACTTTAAGAGATTAAAGTTTTCGGTTCGGCCGGACGAAACACAGGTGCTGCATGGCTGTCGTCAGCTCGTGTCGTGAGATGTTGGGTTAAGTCCCGCAACGAGCGCAACCCTCACTTTTAGTTGCCATCATTAAGTTGGGCACTCTGAAAGAACTGCCAGTGATAAGCTGGAGGAAGGTGGGGATGACGTCAAGTCCTCATGGCCCTTACGTGTTGGGCTACACACGTGCTACAATGGTATCTACAACAGGAAGCAAGACTGCGAAGTTAAGCAAATCCCTAAAAGATACCTCAGTTCGGATTGCACTCTGCAACTCGAGTGCATGAAGCTGGAATTACTAGTAATCGTGGATCAGCGTGCCACGGTGAATGCGTTCCCGGGTCTTGTACACACCGCCCGTCACACCATGGGAGTTGGTTCTACCTTAAGGCAAGGTTTCAAACCCTTGACCACGGTATAGTCAGCGACTGGGGTGAAGTCGTAACAAGGTAGCCGTAGGGGAACCTGCGGCTGGATTACCTCCTTTCTAAGGATGAATGAAAGTAAAATTTCATTCTAAATAATATACAGGATAATGTTGACCGTCCTCATTTCTCTTCTTAAAGTAGTTTTTCTCTTGCATAGGGGCCGGTAGCTCAGTTGGTTAGAGCACACCCTTGATAAGGGTGGGGTCGAAAGTTCGAGTCTTTCTCGGCCCACCAATTTAAGATCATGGGGGATTAGCTCAGCTGGGAGAGCGCCTGATTTGCATTCAGGAGGTCAGCGGTTCGATCCCGCTATCCTCCACCAAAAACACTTAGTTATCAAAATTTGTGAATAAAAATAATAATTAATATCAATATCTATATCCGAACATTAGCAATGTTATTAGCTAATGTTCATAAATAAAAATTTGATTCAACACAGAATTTTTTTCTGTGCATAAATCAAGCGTTTAAGGGCGTGTAGTGGATGCCTTGGCACTGAAAGCCGATGAAGGACGTGATATACTGCGATAAGTTTCGGGGAGCTGTATGTAAGTTTTGATCCGAAAATTTCCGAATGGGGAAACCCACCACTTTATGTGGTACTTTAAACTGAATACATAGGTTTAAAGAGACAACCTGGAGAACTGAAACATCTAAGTAACCAGAGGAAAAGAAATCAATTGAGATTCCGTTAGTAGTGGCGAGCGAACGCGGACTAGGCCAGTAGTTTTGTTAAAAAAATTTGAATAGTTTGGAAATGCTAACCATAGAGGGTGATAGTCCCGTATGAGTAATGTTTAACAAAATTCTTGAGTAAAGCGGGACACGTGAAATCCTGCTTG
>CACDWD010000033.1 GCA_902556285.1 uncultured Pelagibacteraceae bacterium | reverse complement strand
GCAATCATGGAATGACTGAAGGATCTGAATATGCGGCTGCTGAATGGATGAGTGGATGGATAGCATTAAGTTTTTTAAATGATCCTTTGACTGCTAAAGATCATTTTAAAAATTTTTATGAAAATGTTAGTTATCCAATAAGTTTATCTAGAGGTGCATATTGGCTTGGAAGAGCATATGAAAAATTAGGCGAGAGAGAACAATCAAATAATTGGTACAGAGAGGCTACAAAATATTTAACTACGTATTATGGTCAACTAGCTTTTTTAAAATTAAATCCAAATGGAAAATTTGAATTAGATAAAGACATAGAAATTGATCCTAAATATAGGATTCAATTTTTTAATAAAGAGCTTGTAAAAATTTCTTATCTTCTAGATGAATTAAATAAAGACAAATATACAAAACATATTTTAAGACATTTAGCTAACGATAATATAGCTAAAGGCAGTGAAGTTTTGGCTGCAGAATTAGCTACAAGTATAAACAGATATGATTTTGCTATTCAGGTTTCAAAAATTGCATCTTATCAAAAAAGATTTCATAATAAATACAACTACCCAATAATTAGCACTCCTAAATATATTAATAAAAGAAAAATTCCAGAAAGTGCTTTGATCTTATCTATAATTAGACAAGAAAGTGAATTTGATTTAGAGGCTAATAGTCATGCTGGTGCAAAAGGATTAATGCAATTGATGCCTTACACTGCAAAGTTAGTTTCTAAACAAGCTAAACTTCCTTATTCAAAATCAAGATTAACCACTGATCCGGAATATAATATTAATTTAGGTTCACATTATATTGCAGGTTTAATTCTACAATATGATGGTGCTTACCCTTTTGCAGTAGCTGCTTATAATGCTGGACCTAATAGAGTTAAATATTGGAAAAAAATAAATAAAGATCCACAAAAAAAACAAGTTGATTATGTCGATTGGGTTGAGTTGATAAAATTTAGAGAAACAAGAAATTATGTTCAGCGTGTAATGGAAAATTATAATGTCTATAGATATATTTTGGAACAACGTCCTGTGACTATGAAAAACTTCTTTATAGATCAACCTCTATTTTAGTGGCGGAAGAGGAGGGATTCGAACCCTCGGTACAAGTTTCCTCGCACGGTCATTTAGCAAACGACTGGTTTCAGCCTCTCACCCACTCTTCCGTATGACATTGTGTATTAAGCGATTGTATTGAAAATTCAATATATATAAAGTAATTATTCAATTATTATGAGAAATAAGTATTCAGTATTTTCGTTAATCAAAAATGCTCTTTCATATCATGAAAATTGGCAAAGAGCATGGAAAGACCCTAATCCTAAAAAAGAGTACGATGCAGTTATTGTTGGTGGTGGTGGTCATGGGTTAGCAACAGCCTACTATTTGGCAAAAAAATACAAGATGAATAATATTGCTGTAGTGGAAAAAGGTTGGATTGGTGGAGGAAATACTGGACGGAATACTACTATTATTAGATCAAATTATTTATGGGACGCCAGTGCAGGTTTATATGATCATGCATTAAAAATTTGGGAAGGTTTATCTCAAGAATTAAACTACAATGTAATGTTTAGTCAAAGAGGTGTAATGAACCTAGCGCATAATTTGCAAGATGTTAGAGATTTAAAAAGACGAACACATGCAAATAGACTAAATGGAATTGATGCGGTTTACTTAAGTACCGAAGAGGTAAAAAAGTTTTGTCCAATTATAAATACATCACCAGATATTAGATATCCTGTTTTAGGAGGAACTTTACAGCGAAGAGCTGGTACAGCAAGACATGATGCTGTTGCTTGGGGATATGCTAGAGGAGCCGACGCAATGGGTGTTGATATAATTCAAAATTGTGAAGTTAAAGGAATTAAAAGAAATGGAGATAGTGTTGAAGGAATAGAAACAACTAAAGGATTTATTAAAACTAAGAAAGTTGGTGTAGTTGCAGCTGGTCATTCTAGTGTAATAGCTAATATGGCTGGTCTAAGACTTCCACTTGAGAGTAAACCATTACAGGCTTTAGTTTCTGAACCTGTAAAACCAATTATTGATACAGTTGTAATGTCTAACGCAGTGCATGCTTATGTAAGTCAATCAGACAAAGGAGAATTGGTCATTGGTGCTGGAACGGATGATTATGTTTCTTATACTCAAAAAGGTAGTCATCAAATAGTTGAAGGAACATTAAATGCTATTTTAGAATTATATCCAATTTTCAGTAGAATGAGAATGTTAAGACAATGGGGAGGAATAGTAGATATTTGTCCTGACGCTAGTCCAATTTTAAGTAAAACTTCAATTAAAGGATTATACTTTAATTGTGGTTGGGGTACTGGAGGATTTAAAGCAACTCCTGGATCTGGAGATTTATTTGCTCATACTATTGCAAACGATGAACCTCACAAACTTAATGCTGCATTTAATTTAAATAGATTTGTAAGCGGTGACCTTGTTGATGAACATGGTGCTGCAGCGGTTGCTCATTAATGTTTTTAATAAACTGTCCATACTGTGGAGAACGAGATCAGCAAGAATTTAAGGCTGGTGGTGAAGCTCATATTGAAAGACCTAAACAACCAACAGAATTAAGTGATGATGAATGGGCAGAATATTTGTTTATGAGAAAAAATATTAAAGGTGTTCAATTTGAAAGATGGAACCATGCACATGGTTGTCGTAAATGGTTTAATATGGTTAGAGATACTTCTAACGATGAAATAAAAGCAATTTATAAAATGGGTGAAAAACCACCTGCTCAATAAAATGACTAAAAAATTAAGAGTAAAATCCAGTGAGTACATCGATGAAACAAATAGAATTTCCTTTAAATTTAATGGTAAAACTTACCATGGATTTAAAGGTGATACGTTAGCCTCAGCGTTACTTGCAAATGATGTTCATTTAGTTGGAAGAAGTTTTAAATATCATAGACCAAGAGGTATAATGACGTCAGGTTCAGAGGAGCCAAATGCTATTGTTCAAATAAACCAATAGAAATTCAAATTAGAACACATGAAATGCACGAATTTGCAGAAAGAGGTGTCGCATCTCATTGGCAGTATAAATCTTCTGAAAAATTTAATTCTTTAAGTTGGAAGGAGTATGATTGGTTAAAAGATCTTGTTGAGATCATAGAAAAAAATGAAAACCCTGAAGATTCATATGAGTATACAAAATTACAAATGTTTCAAGAAAACGTATTTTGTTTTACACCAAAAGGTTCAGTTATAAAATTACCTAAAGACGCAACTGCTATAGATTTCGCATACGCTGTTCATACTAAAATTGGTAATTCAGCAGTTGGTTGTGAAATTAATGGAAACAAAAGTGAATTACAAACTATTTTAAGAAATGGTGATAGAGTAAATATTATAATATCTAAAAATAATTCACCGTCACTTCACTGGATACCAACAACTAAAACAGGTAAAGCTAGAGCAGCAATAAGAAGGTATTGGCATGATAAAGGTGAGCAAAAAGAGGAAAAAACAAAAAAATACAATACCACTCTATGGATGTCATTACCTGATAAGCCAGGTCAATTAGGAGATATAAGCTCACTCATTGGAAGTCATAAATTAAATATATCGAACTTAGAAATGGTTGGTAAAAATCCCAATTATATTAATTTTAAATTTAAATTAATAATTAGAAACCTTAAGAATTTTACTAATTTTATTGCAGAGCTAAAACAAAAGAGTATAAAATTTAAGATAATTAGACACGAAGAAAAAAGAAATGCTTTCACACAAAAAATCCTTAAATATTTTAAAAAAAACTAATGCATTATTAGAAGGTCACTTTGTTCTTTCCTCAGGTCTACATTCTTCAAAATATATTCAGTGTGCAAAACTCTTAAGTTTCCCTAATTTAGCCGATAAAATTTGTAAATCTTTAGCAAATAAAATTAAAAAAAAATTTAAAAAAATTGATTTAATACTAGCTCCTGCAATGGGGGGAGTAATTATTGGATATGAAATAGGAAAATTGCTTAAAAAAGAAACAATTTTTTGCGAAAGGATAAATGGTAAATTTAATCTCAGAAGAGGTTTTAATATTAAAAAAGGTGCAAGAGTATTAATTATAGAAGATGTGATCACTACAGGAAAATCAAGTTTGGAGTGTGTTAAATTGATTAAAAAATCAAAAGCAAAATTAATTGGATTTGCATCTATTATTGATCGATCAACCAAACAATCTTTAAAAATAAAAACTGGAATAACATCTCATTTAAAAATTGATGTTCCAACTTATAAAGCAAATAAATTACCACTAGAACTTAAATCTATACCAATAACAACCCCAGGAAGCAGATTTATTAAGTGAAAAGGTTAGGTGTAAATATAGATCATATTGCAACTCTACGAAACGCTCGTGGAGAAAAACACCCTGATCCAATAACTGCAGCCAAAAAAGTTATTAGTTATGGAGCTGATTCTGTAACAATTCATTTAAGAGAAGATAGAAGACATATAAATGATTTAGATGCAAAAAAAATATGTGGTTTAAAAAATGTGCCTGTAAACCTTGAAATTTCTATGAATAAAGAAATTATTAATAAAGCACTTAATATAAAACCAAGTTTTATTTGTTTAGTTCCAGAAAATAGAAAAGAAATTACTACTGA
>CACDWD010000032.1 GCA_902556285.1 uncultured Pelagibacteraceae bacterium | reverse complement strand
GATCTTCATACTTTATTATAATTCTAGGGTAAGGTGACTTTAACCATGATAAATAATTTGTTTTCCAAGAAGACATTAAAGTTAAAACTTTATCATTATCAATAACTACATTATTTTCATCTGTAATTATTTCAGCAGATTTTTCATAATCTATATTGCGATGATGTGCATAAGAAATAGCTACTGATCTAGGATCTCTGACTATATAAATAAAACCTAAAGTATTTTCTTTATTTGTAAATTTACTGTTATTTATAGTGCCACAACAACTATGAGTTTTAAGAAAATTAACTTTATTATTAAGGTTTAATAGGTCTTGAGATAATACAGAATATTTATATAGATCTAGTACTTGAGGCTCAGCATCTGTTTCTTTAAATAAATTTTTAAAAAAATATTTTTTTGGAAATTCTCTAATATAATTTAAATTAGAAAATAGCTTTTTTTCAGAAAATAAATAGTTTGTAAGAAGAATCCTTAACCAGGTATTTCCACTTTTGGGATAACTAGACAACCAAATAATCATTAGATTGTAACTATAAAAATTAAATTTAAAAGATAAAGAGTTTTGTTAGTTATTAATTTACAATATTACTAAATCTAATTTTTGCTTACCTAACCGCTCATTACCATCTTCAGTAACTAAATAAGTCTCCCCCAAATTCATTGCTAAATTGTTGTCTGAATCCATTAAGATCATATGCATGAAGAAAACATTGCCTGGTGTAATTACAAATGGATTTCCAGTATAAAGCATTGGCCAATCCATCCAGTTTGGAGAAAAAGTTGACCCTAAAGAATAACCACAAGCGTTCATTCTTGCTTTATTAAATCCTAAATTATCAAAAGTTTGAGCATGAGCATCAAATACCTGACCTGCTGTATTTCCAGGTACTAGAGTTTTCACACAATTTGATAATGCTTCAACACATGCTTCATGCATTTTAAAATGTTTAGGGTCTGCTTTTCCTACTGGTATAGTTCTAAACATTGCAGAATGATAGTGTTTGAAAGTACCAGCCCATTCTATACTAAGCTGATCTATATTTGATAAATTTCTTTTTTCTGATTGATATCTGCAAAGCAGAGCATTTTTACCTGAACCAATTATATATTCATTAGCAGGGTAATCGCCACCACCTTCAAGAACAACTTTTTGCATCTCTGCTAAAATTTTGGCTTCACTAGCTCCAGCTTTAGTATATCTCCAAGCTTCATCTAGTGCCCGATCTGCAAGTTCAGCTGCTTTTTTGACATATACCAATTCTTCGTTTGATTTATTAACCCTTAATTTTGTTATTAACTCTGACTGATCTTCTATATTACAATAATTTTCTAAGGATCTATTTAATCTTAAAGCATTCCGACCTGTCATACCATAGGCCTCATATTCTATACCAATGTTTTTATTTTGTAGATTAAGATCATTTAAAATTTGTTTTAAATCATTGGTAGGATTTGAACCATCTTTGTCAATCCAAATTTTTATATTTTCAATGTTAGATGTATTTTGTGCTTGTCTTAGATCTGGCGCACGTGTTAGTAAGATTGTGTCTCCATTTTTATCAAGTATTAATGTTTGAAAAAAAACATAACCAAAAGTATCGTAACCTGTAAGCCAATACATTGACTCTTGTCTAAATATAAGAAGTGCATCTAGGTTTTGTTCTTTCATAGATTTAAGAGTATTTTTTTTTCTAGAAATAAATTCTTGTTTACTAAAATGAAGTGCCATAATTTTATTATTTTAATACCGACATTGGATCTAGTCTAATCTGAAACCAATTAATTCTAAAATCTAAGTGAGGTCCTGTTGACCTGCCAGTTGATCCTACAGTTCCTATAATATCTCCTTGATTAATTTGATCACCAATTGAGACTAATACATTTTCTAAATGAGAATATATCGTTGATATACCATGACCATGATCCATTATAACTGTTCCACCAGTATAATATAAATCATTTTCAGCCATAGTAACCACACCTGAACCAGAAGATTTAATCATCGTCCCTTGTTTAGCTGCAATATCTATTCCATAGTGAGGCCATCTCGGTTTACCATTTAAAATTCTTTGACTGCCATAAACACCGCTGATTATACCTTCAACTGGCATTATAAATTTTTCTTTAAAAAATTGTAGATCAGAGTTTATTGCTCTCGCTTCTCCAATTGTATTGTTTTCTTTTTTAATTCTTTTATAAACAGACTCAGGTGGGGTTACTTTACTTTCTGCCAAACCATCTATTCTTTGTATATTATATTTTCTTTTTAAAACTTTTTTTGTAGTTATTGATTTTTTTCCATTAATAATTTTTGTAAATATTAGATCGTATTTTTGATCTCGATCAATACCAAAAACAAAAAAACCATCTTTTGATACTTTAACCTCTTTTTTTCCAACCAAAATTTTAGCATTAGGGTCAGTTTTACCTAATATAAAATGACCTTGTAGAAATTTACCTTGGAATTCAATAGCGTTTACAGGTGATATAAAAATTAAAAAAACAAAAAAAAATCTATAAATTATTGAGCTGTCCATCCACCATCTATAATTATTGATGTTCCAGTTATCATTGAAGATGCTGATGATGCCAAAAAACAAATAGTTGTAGCAACATCACTTTCAGTAGCTGCTTTACCCATAGGAATATTTCCAAGAGCTAATTTTTTAAATTTTTTGTTTTTAAAAAATTTTTTAACCATTGGTGTTTCAACAAAAGTAGGTGCTACCGTATTAACTCTGATATTTTTTTTAGCTAATTCAACACCCATACCTTTAGTCAATCCCTCAATTCCAAATTTAGTCATATTGTATACATTTCTTCCACCCATACCAACATGACCGAGCTGTGATGACATGTTTATAATTGAACCAGCTCTTTTTTTATTTTTAAGCATCTTTTTTACCACAAGTTGAGCTACGTTAAATGCTGCTTTAAGATTTAAATCTACGAGGTAATTCATACTTTGTTGTTTTATTTTTTCAAAGGGTTCAGGAATGTTAGTTCCAGCATTATTTACTAACACATCAATAATTTTAATTTTATCTAATTTTTGTTTTAAATCTTTATAGTTCATTACATCGCATGAAACCTTAATAATCTTACCTTTAACTTTTTTGATATCCTTTTCTAATTTATCAAGATCAGAAGATGTTCTGCTTAAAGCTATAACCGTTGCACCCGCCTCAGCTAACGCAATTGAACATGCTCTTCCAAGTCCTTTACCTGCACCAGTAACTAAAGCATATTTGTTTTTAAGATTTATTTTTTGAAGATACATTAAAAGAATAATATTTTAATATCTGTGTAAATCAACTGAACAGCTACAATTAAAATGGCTAATAATCCAAGCCAGGCTATCCATTTATATTTTTTAATCCATCCAGAAATTAAAGTTGCAGCAGTTGCCATTAAAACGATTGATAAAACTAATCCAAAAACAAGAAGTCCATAATGATCTCCTGCTGCTCCAGCAACACCCAAAACATTGTCTAAACTCATTGTAAAATCTGCTAGTAAAACAGTCCAAATTGCTTTTAGAAAACTTGAATTATCTACCTTTATATCTTCTTCTGTTTCTGAACCTTTGATTACATCTACATAAAGCTTGTAAACAATATAAAGTAATAACAATCCCCCAATTAATCTTAAACCAGTTATTTGCAGCAGATAAGCTGTAAGCAAAGTTAATATTATTCTTAAAATTACAGCACCACCAATTCCCCAGAATATAACTTTTTTTCTTTGTTCTACCGGAAATTTAGATGCAACCATACCAATTATAATGGCGTTATCTCCTGCTAAAACTAGATCAATAAAAATTATTTGAGTTAAGATTGCTATTTGTTCAGGCGTAAAAAATTCTGCAAACATCAATTGTTTAATATCATGTCAGAAGCTTTTTCTGCAATCATTATTGTTGGAGCATTGGTA
Organism: uncultured Pelagibacteraceae bacterium; assembly: GCA_902556285.1. Classification (GTDB taxonomy): domain Bacteria; phylum Pseudomonadota; class Alphaproteobacteria; order Pelagibacterales; family Pelagibacteraceae; genus Pelagibacter. Next base: position 718 of record CACDWD010000032.1, on the reverse strand, counting down.
TTTCCTGAAGTGATGTTAGGCATTATAGAAGCATCAACAACTCTAAGATTTTTAACACCTCTAACTTTAAGCTTCTCATCAACCACTGACATTTCATCTTGACCCATTTTACATGTTCCAACAGGGTGAAAAATTGTTTGGGTGAAATTTGATCCTTCTTTAACTAATTCTTCATCATCAGTAATATGAGATCCAGGTCTATATTCCTCTGGCTCATATTTTTTAAATGTTTCTGTTTCTAACATAATTTTTCTTACAATTTTTAGTCCTTGGGCCGCAACTCTTCTATCATCATCTGTTGATAAATAATTCATCTTTATTTTTGGATATACTCTGCTGTCACCACTGGTAATATTGATTTCACCTCTACTAGTCGGTCTTACATTCGCTACAGTAGGAGTAATTCCCTCAAAATCATGCATTGGAGTAACTCCTAAAATATCTGTACTTACAGGTGATACATGAAATTGTAGATTCGGAGTGGCTCTTGAAGGATCACTTTTTACAAATCCACAAACTTGACTTGCACCCATTGTTACTGGACCACTTTGATTTAAAACATATTCAAGCCCCATTAAAAACTTACCAAATAAACTTTCTACTTTTCTATTTAACGATTTTAAATTTTTTACTTTATATACAGGCCTAAACATTAAATGATCCTGTAAATTTAAACCCACACCATTCGATTCATGAATAATATCTATGCCAAATTTTT
>CACDWD010000031.1 GCA_902556285.1 uncultured Pelagibacteraceae bacterium | reverse complement strand
TTTCATTACTTTATTTTTTTCATCTACTTTATAAATAAAAACATTTTCACCTTCGACAATTGTACTCGTATCTGGAGCACTTAAGCCATTTCTTACGTCATATTTAATAGATATTTCTAAAAATGAACCAGGCAATATTTCACCAGATGTATTATCCATTTTAATTCTAGTTGCCAAAGCTCTTGTATCTTCACTTATCCTGCTAGCAAAAGAATCAACTTGGCCTTTATATATTTTATTTTTATAACCAGAAAATTTAATATCAACTGGTAGACCAACCTTAATGAATGGTACAAAAATTTCAGGTATATCTACATCACAATATATTGAGCTAGTATCTTCAAGATTTATTAATATTGAAGATTTTGAAACCTCTATATCTTCTGAAAATTCTCTTTTTCCAATAACTCCATCAAATTGTGCAATAACTTTTCGATTTTTAAGTTCAGCAATTACATCACCTTTTTTAACTTTTTGATTATAATTTATGGGTTTTAATATTTCATATTTTTCAATTTTAAATGATTGTGTTTGAATTGGAGCTGCAGTGCCGTAGGTGCTCACAATATTTTCAAAAACTCTCTTTTGAGTAGTAGTTACTATTATTCCAGGAGGCGGTCTTTTACTGAATTTTTTTTTGAAATGATTTCCGATCATTGTTCTTCCAATAATCACTGTTGCAATTATTAGAAAAAATATAATTACTATACTTGTTATTTTGGTAGATGTTTTCATAAGTTAATTTTTCCATATTCGGCCCAAGAGCCATCGTAAATGGTCGGCATATATTTAGCATTTATTAAAGAATAAGCTAGTGCCAAAACACTTGCGGTTACCCCAGAACCACATGAAAATACAATGTTTTTATCATGGTCAAATTTAAATGAATTAAACTTTTCAAGTATTTTGTCTTTACTAATGAAAGTGTGGTCCTCATTAATTAATTCAGAAAAGGGTAGGCAAAAAGAATTTTTTATTGAACCACTTCTAAGACCTTTCCTTGGTTCAGCAACTTTACCTTCAAATCTTTCTCTACTTCTTGCATCAACAACATTAAATTTTCCTGAATCAATATTTTCATTTATTTGTTTTTTATTTTTAACAAGTTCTTTATTTTCTTTACATGTATACTTAGAAGTTTGAGTGGTCACTTTATTGTTATCTGTAAATCTATTTTCTTTTTTCCATTTTTTTAATCCACCATCTAAAACATGAACTAGTTTAGGGTCATGTCCATAATAAATTAAATTGTACCAACATCTACAAGAGCTAATAACATCAGAGTTATCGTAAACTACTATTCGATCATTATTTTTTATACCCATGTTGTTCATTATTTTTTCCCAAGATTTACTATCAGTAAGCATATGTGGTAAATCAGTATCTAATTTAGAATTTTTATCTAAATCAAAAAAAAAAGCATTTGGAATATGTTCCTCTGCATATTCCTCAAAACCGTTTCTTTGAGTTTGAGGCATATGCCACGAGCAATCAATAATTTTTACTTTATCAATATTATTTTCTAACCAACTTGTATCAACTAAAGACATTTTATCTTTTTTCTAAATATCGTTGATGATACTCTTCAGCTGGGCAATAATTTTTAACTAAAGAAGTTTTTGTTACTACTTTTCCTGATAATTTGACGTTTTCTTTTTCTATCATTTTTTCAGCAGTAATTTTTTGCTCATCATTTAAATAAAATATTTCACTTCTATATTGAGTTCCGAAATCTGGTCCTTGAGAATTTAAGGTTGTTGGATCGTGAATTTCAAAAAAATATTCAAGAATTTTCTCGTAAGATATTACTTTAGGATCAAAATCTAATTTTACTACTTCTGCATGATTTGTTGTGCCTGTGCATACTTCTTTGTAATTTGTTTCAGCACTATGACCTCCACAATAACCTACTTCTGTTTTTATAACTCCATCAAGTTTACTAAACTTAATTTCTGGTCCCCAAAAACACCCTAATCCTAAAATTGCTATTTCCATTGATAATTAACTTAATTAATCTAAAGTTAATCATATGCTATCAAAAAATCAATTAGGCTTTTTTTACATGTTCATATCAGTATGTGCATTTTCACTTATGGATGTGATTGTTAAATGGTCTGATGATTATCCTGTTGGACAAGTATTATTTTTCAGAGGATTTTGTGGAATAATTCCTATTTTATTTCTTATTCCTAAAGATAGATATTTAGATTTTTATAAAACAACTAGACCACTTCTTCATTTTAAAAGATGTTTAGCAGGATTAATTGCTTTGGTTTCTATATTTGTAGCATTAAGAAATTTACCTTTAGCAACAGTTGTAAGTATTTCTTTTGCAGCACCAATATTTATAACAATATTTTCAATTTTTTTATTAAAAGAAAAAGTTGGTATTTATCGATGGTTAGCAGTTATAATAGGATTTGTTGGTATAATTTTCATCACTGAACCAGGTTTTAGCTCTTTAAATTTATATTATATTTATCCAATAATTTTTTGCTTAGGATTATCTTATGTTGCTATTGCTATAAGAAAATTATCATCAACCGAGCCTGCTTGGTTAATTAGTTTTTTCTTTTCATTCTCAATAATGCTTCTAAGTTTTTTATCTTTTTATCAGGGATGGATCTTGCCAAGTTTACTAGATTTATTTTTGTTATCAATGGTCGGTATATTAGGTGGTCTTGCAAATTTATGGCTATCACAATCTTACAAGTACTCAGAAGTAAGTTTAGTTTCCCCTTTAAAATATCTTGGATTAGTCTTCGCTATAATATTTGGATATTTTATTTGGAACGAAATACCAACTTCTAAAACATTATTAGGTGCCTTATTAGTTTTAGTTTCATCTATAATTATATTTAGAAGAGAGATGTATTTGAAAAAAAAGTTATCTGTTTCACGACATGAGTAAAACCCCATCATATTGGAATAAAGCAAAAAAATATTTATCTCAAAAAGACAAAACCATGTCTTCTTTGATTAAAAAATACAAATCCCCTTCAGAGACAGTGCTAACTTCAAGAAAAGATGTTTTTTTCTCTCTATGTAAAAGTATAATTGGACAACAAATTAGTGTAGCTGCTGCTAATTCAGTTTTTTTAAAATTTAAGAAAAAATGCAAAAATAGAATTAACCCAAAAATAGTAAGCAAGCTGTCCACTATTCAGCTCAAAAGTTGTGGTCTAAGTAGACAGAAAGTGAAAGGAATAAAAAGTTTAGCCCAAAAAATATTAAGTAAAGAGTTTAATCCAAGACTTATTTCAAAAATGTCTGATGAAGATGCCATAATTTATCTGTCTCAATTAAGACAAATTGGAAGATGGTCAGCAGAAATGATTTTATTATTTACTTATAATCGTCCTAATATTTGGCCAATCCAAGATATTGGTTTGTTAAGAGCTATTTCAAAAAATTATAATAAAAAATATCTTCCACCTGAAAGTTACGTGACATATTTAAACAAAAAGTTTTCCCCTTACTGTTCTGTAGCGACTTGGTATTTGTGGAGAAGTATAGATCCTGAACCTATTCAGTATTAAACCTTTATTAGCTTACATTCCCTCAAAAATTATGTGTTCTCTAGTAGCATTATTTTCTAAATGTTTTCTAGCTTCGACATATTCCTCAGAATTGTAACAATTTTTTGCTGTTTCAATATCAGGAAATTCTGCAAGAGCTACTCTTATCATTTCTCTACCCTCTAAAGTTACATTATTTGCGCTCCTGGCTATTATTTTCCCAGAATATTTTTCAACCGCTTCTTTAGCTTTAACAGCATATTTTTTAAGTCGTTCGTCGTCCTTAATTTCAGTATAATTCGCAATCCAATAAGCTTTCATAATTCTCCTTTTTAAATTTTTTCAATTATGATACCAAATTTATGTGAAAAAATTATTTTTAAATTTAAAGAGAGCGCTATTAATTTTAATATGCTTCTCTCCTATTTTTCAAGCCAATGCAGACGAATTATTTAATAAAGGAAAAGAAATTTTTCTTGAGGCAGGCAATTGTGCTGCATGCCATACGCTTTCCGATGCTGGATCGAATGCAATGGTTGGTCCAAATTTAAATGAAATCAGGCCTAATATTCAAAGAACTCTTATGGCTGTTAAAAATGGAATAGGAGTAATGCCTGCAATGGAAGGTATATTATCTGAAGAGGAAATTGAGGCTGTTGCACACTATGTTTCCATTAGTGCTGAGCAATAAAGAAATTTTTAACTAAAATTTTTAATCCAATATTTAGCTATGTCTGAACGTTTACAAATCCAAATATCTTTATATTTTGAAATATAATTTAAAAATTTTTTAAGAGACTGTATTCTACCAGGCCTTCCAATTAATCTACAATGCAAGCCAACAGACATCATTTTTGGAGAAGATTTTCCTTCTTCGTAAAGAGCGTCGAAACTGTCTTTTAAATAATTATAAAATTGTTCACCAGAATTAAATCCCTGGTTGGTAGCAAATCTCATATCATTATTGTCTAGTGTATAAGGTATCATTAGTTGTTTTTTTTTACCTTTTTTTATCCAGTACGGAAGATCATCACTATATGTATCACTGCAGTATAAAAAATTACCATTTTCTATAACTAGATCTAAAGTATTTTCACTACATCTTCCTGTGTACCAACCAATAGGTTTAGAACCAAAAATTTTCTTAATTGATTTAATAGCAAGTTGCATATCCTTTTTTTCTTTAGCTTTGTTTACATTTTGATAATCAATCCATCTATATCCATGAGAAGCAATTTCATAACCCGCTTTTTTCATTGTATTACAAACTTCTTTATTTCTTTCTAGTGCCATTGCAACACCGAATATTGTTAAAGGAATTTTTTTCTTTTTAAACAGTTCATGGATTCTCCAAAATCCTCTTTTAGATCCGTACTCATAAATAGACTCCATATTCATGTTTCGACCTTTGATTGGTTTTGCTCCTATAATTTCCGATAAAAAAGTTTCTGAATATTTATCTCCATGTAAGATATTATTTTCAGCTCCTTCTTCATAGTTTAATACAAATTGTAAAGCTAATTTTGCATTTTTAGGC
>CACDWD010000030.1 GCA_902556285.1 uncultured Pelagibacteraceae bacterium | reverse complement strand
GAGAGTCTACACGACCAGGATCGAGGGAAGTAAATGAAAATCGAGAATGGTATAGAATTAATAAGACATTAAAATTAATTGTAAAAAAAATACCAATATCTTTAGACACAAGAAAATCTGCAATTATGGAAAATGGTATTAAAATGGGGGTTAAACTTATTAATGATGTTTCAGGATTAAGTTATGATCCTAAAACAATAAATGTTTTAAAAAAGTATAAAATTCCATTTGTAATACAGCATTCAGTCGGGACACCAGAAAATATGCAAAAGAATCCAATATATAAAAATGAATTATTAGATATATATGATTATTTTGAGGATAAGATTAATTTAATAAGGTCTAAAGGTATTAAACATAATAATATAATTTTAGATCCAGGAATTGGATTTGGAAAAAATTTGAAACATAATATGAATCTTATAAGAGGTGTTTCTATTTTTCATTCATTAGGTTTTCCTATACTAGTAGGGAATTCAAGAAAAAGATTTATTAAAGATATATCAAAAAAAAATGATAGCAAAACAAGGATTGGTGGAACTATGGCTTCTTCAATTTATTTAATGATGCAAGGAATTCAGATTTTAAGAATTCATGATGTTAATGAAGTTATGCAAGGCATTAAAGTTTTTAATCAGATAATCAAAAATTAATGGCAAAAAAATATTTTGGAACAGATGGAATAAGAGGAGCAGTCAATAGCAAATATATAAATGGAGATATGTTCTTTAAATTTGGACTTGCTAGTGGAACATACTTTAAATCTCAAAAAAAAAGAAAACAAACAGCAATAATTGCAAAAGATACGAGATTGTCTGGATATACACTTGAACCAGCTCTTGTCTCAGGTTTGGCTTCTGCTGGTATGCATGTTTATACCTTAGGACCCTTGCCAACTAATGCGTTGGCTATGTTAACAAAAGAGATGAAGGCAAATATGGGTATAATGATTACCGCTTCTCATAATCCACATTTTGACAATGGTTTAAAATTGTTTGGTCCTGATGGAATGAAATTATCAGACAAAATAGAAAAAAAAATTGAAAGTCTCATTGATAAGAAAATCTCAAAAAATCTTTCGCATTCTGAAAAATTAGGAAGAGTTAAAAGATTAGAAACAGGCACCAAAAACTATATTAAAATATTAAAAAAAAATTTCACAAAAGAGTTCAATTTAAGAGGACTAAGAATAGTAATCGACTGTGCAAACGGTGCTGGTTATAAGGCAGGTCCTGAATTATTGAAATCATTAGGAGCTAAAGTGATAGCAATAGGTATTAAACCAAATGGTTTAAATATTAATAAAAAATGTGGATCAACTTTTCCAAGAAATATTAGGTCTGCTGTAAAAAAATATAAAGCTCATATCGGAATATCTTTAGACGGAGATGCTGACAGAATTATTATGTGTGATGAGAAAAGCAATATAATTGATGGAGATCAAATTATAGCCGCTTTAGCAACAAGATGGAAAAACAAAAAAATGTTAAAAGGAGGAGTTGTTGGAACATTAATGTCAAATTATGGCTTAGAAAAATATTTTAAATCAAAAGGAATAAAATTTCTAAGGGCAAATGTTGGAGATAGATATGTTAAAGAAAAAATGCAGAAATATAATTTTAATTTAGGTGGTGAACAATCAGGACATATTATTTTAGGTAAATTTGCAACTACAGGAGATGGTTTGCTAGTAGCTTTAGAAGCTCTTTTTGCTTTAAGAAAAGGAAAAAAGGCAAGTGAATTTTTTGATCAATTTAAGAAAACACCTCAACTTTTAGAAAATATCGAAGTTAAAGATAAAAATATAATTAATAAACCAGAGATAAAAAAAATTATAAAAAATGCAGATAAATTAATCAAAGGTAATGGAAGAATTTTAGTAAGAAAATCAGGAACAGAATCTAAAATAAGAGTAATGGGAGAAAGTGAAAATAAAGCTCTTCTATATAAATGTATGAACATGATTACAAAAAAAATTAAATAAATTGAAACCTAATTCTAAAATTTTAATTATTGCAGGATCTGACTCATCTGGTGGGGCAGGTATTCAAGCTGATATAAAAACTATTACTGCTCTTGGTTCTTATGCAATGACAGCAATAACAGCAGTTACATCACAAAATACCACAGGTGTAAAATCAATTGTTGGGATTAATCCAAAAGAAATTTTTAATCAAATTATTTATACTTGTAAAGACATAAGACCTGATGCAATAAAAATTGGTATGTTGCATTCTTCAGAGGTTATTAGAATGGTACTAAAAGCTTTGGATGTAATTAAAGTTAAAAAAATTGTATTAGACCCAGTAATGGTTGCTAAAGGTGGGGCTAAACTGATAGATAGTAAAGCTATTGAATTTTTAAAATTAAAACTAATTAAAAAAGTATCACTTATTACTCCCAATATTCCTGAGGCAGAAATTTTAACTAAAACAAAAATTATAACAAAAGAGGATATGATTTTTGCCGCTAATAAACTTATGGATTTAGGAGCTAAAAATGTACTTATAAAAGGTGGTCATTTAAAACATAGAAATGTATTAGATATTTTAATAAACAAAAAAGATCTAAAGATCTTCCAAAGCAAGCGTCACAAAACAAAGAATACTCATGGTACAGGTTGTACTTTATCTAGCTCAGTTACAACTTTTTTATCATGTGGAAAAACAGTAAAGAAATCTTGTGAGCTTGGAATTAAGTATGTAAATTCTGCAATAAAATCAAACCCTAAATATGGAAAAGGTAATGGACCAATTAACCATCTCACTTCCTTAAAATTAAACAGAAAATTTAAATAATGAAAAATATAGTCGTTGTTGGATCTCAATGGGGTGACGAAGGTAAAGGAAAAATTGTTGATTGGTTATCTGAACAGGCTGATGTTGTAATAAGATTCCAAGGAGGTCACAATGCTGGTCATACTTTAGTGATTGATGGTGTTACTTATAAATTGAGATTATTGCCATCTGGAATAGTTAGAAAAGGTAAAATATCAATTATTGGTAATGGAGTTGTCGTAGATCCATGGGCATTATTAGAGGAAATAGAAGAAATAAAATCTAAAGGTGTAGAAGTAAATGTAAATAATTTTATTATTTCGGAGTCTGCAAATTTAATTTTGCCTTTTCATAGAGAAATGGATGAGATTAGAGAGGATGCAGCAGGAAAAAGCAAAATAGGAACTACAAGACGAGGAATTGGGCCTGCATACGAAGATAAAGTTGGAAGAAGATCTATAAGAGTTATGGATCTAAGATCTGAAAAAAATTTAGATCAAAGACTCGATTCTGTATTAGTTCATCATAATGCGATTAGAAAAGGTCTAGGAAAAAAAATTTTTGAAAAGGATCAGCTTAAATCTGATTTGCTTAAAATAGCACCTAAAATATTAGAATTCTCACAGCCAGTTTGGTTAAAAATTGATCAATTTAAAAAACAGAAAAAGAAAATTTTATTTGAAGGTGCTCAAGGTATTTTACTTGATGTAGATCATGGAACTTATCCTTTTGTAACTTCATCTAATACTGTTGCTTCGAGCGCAGCGACAGGAACTGGATGTGGTCCTAATTCTATAAATTATGTTCTTGGCATTACAAAAGCTTATACAACAAGGGTTGGAGAGGGCCCTTTTCCTACTGAGTTAACAAATGATATCGGTGAACTTTTAGGAACACGTGGAAAAGAATTTGGAACTGTTACAAGTAGAAAAAGAAGATGTGGATGGTTTGATGGTGTTTTGGTGAGGCAAACTATTAAAGTTTCAGGGATTGATGGTATCGCTTTAACAAAATTAGATGTACTTGATGAATTAGATGAAATTAAAATGTGTGTTGCTTATGAGCTTGATGGTAAAAGATTAGATTATTTACCTGCCGCTGTAGAGGATCAGATTAAAATAAAACCAATTTATGAAACTTTTCCAGGTTGGAAAGCTTCTACAAGTGGAGTCAAAAATATGGACTCGTTACCTGAAAATGCAAAAAAATATATTTTTGCTGTTGAAGATTTTGTTGGTGCAAAGGTATCAAGTATCTCTACTAGTCCAGAAAGAGATGATACTATTTTAATTGAAAACCCTTTTGAAGTTTAATTTGCGGGTAAAAGATTTTTTGATTTAGCTAGTAAAAGCATATGCTTTTGGAGTTTTTCAAATGCTTTATTTTCTATTTGTCTAACTCTTTCTCTACTAATTTTATATTTTTTACTTAAATCTTCTAGTGTAGTTGGGTCATCATTTAGTCTTCTTGAGTATAAAATTTCTCTTTCTCTATCGTTAAGAACTTTAATAGAGTCTTTTAATAAATCTTTTCTTTGCTCCATTTCCTCGTGCTGAGCAAATTTTAAATCATGATCAAGTTCTTTATCAACCAACCAGTCTTGCCATTCATCACCATCTTCTCCAACTTGAGCATTAAGCGAGAACTCTTTTCCAGAAAGTCTTCTATTCATAGAAACGACTTCTTCTTTACTTACATCGAGCTTATTAGCTATATGATCAACGTGTTCATCTCTTAAATCTCCTTCAGTTTCTGGAGAAATTTGATTTTTAATTTTCTTTAAATTAAAAAATAATTTTTTTTGAGCAGCAGTAGTTCCAATTTTGACAAGACTCCAAGATCTTAAAATATATTCTTGAATAGAAGCCTTAATCCACCACATTGCATAAGTTGCCAATCTAAAACCTTTTTCTGGTTCAAATTTCTTAACAGCTTGCATAAGACCCACATTTCCCTCTGAAATCATTTCATTAATAGGCAAACCATATCCTTTATAGCCCATAGCAATCTTTGCAACTAATCTCAAATGACTAGTGACTAGTTTTTCTGCAGCTTTAATATTACCAGTCGTTCTCCAATTTTTTGCAAGCATATATTCCTCTTCTGCAGCTAACATCGGAAATTTTTTAATCTGCTCTAAATATGCAGATAGCCCGCCTTCATTAGAAAGCGTTGGCAGATTGTTGCTCATTGTTGTGCTCATAGAAGTGTTTATTTAATTAATTATACCTAATTTTCAATAATTTATTCTTCAGTGTTTCTAAGCATTTTTAGAATATTATTTAGATCTTTTGGCAAAACTGACGAAAAAATCATCTCTTTCTTAGTGTGTGGATGTATAAATCCTAAAGTTTTTGCATGTAGGAATTGTCTATTTAATTTAGTAATTAAATTTTGGATACCTAAATCAATATTTTTTAATTTTTTATATTTTTTTTTA
>CACDWD010000029.1 GCA_902556285.1 uncultured Pelagibacteraceae bacterium | reverse complement strand
TTCAGGTGAACTGCTTGCAACTTCTTCAATGTCCATCCCTCCTTGGTCACTTGATATAAATGCAATTTTAGAACTTGCCCTATCAACCAGGCACGATAAGTAAAATTCTTTATCTATATTTGATGATTCTTCTACGTATAATCTTTTTACCTCTCTACCTTCAGGGCCAGTTTGATGAGTAACTAGTGTTTTTCCAAGTAATTCTTTAGCTGCTACTGTTAGTTCCTCAATAGAGTTTAAAATTTTTACACCACCAGCTTTTCCTCTACCTCCAGCATGGATTTGTGCTTTAAGCACATATTTCTCAGTTTTGAGTGCTTTTGCTTTTTGAATAAGTTCATCAACATTAAGCGCAAATACTCCTTCGGGAACTACAGCTCCATATTTTTTTAATATTTGTTTAGCTTGATGCTCGTGAATATTCATTATTATTTAGATAAATCAGGATCTATTTTAGATGCAGCTTCCCATAAAGCTTTTACAGCATCTATTGAATGCATAAATTCTTTTTTTTCTTTTTCATCTAAATCAATCTCTTCAATTTTTTCTACACCATCTTTTCCAATGACAACAGGAACACCTGCATAAACATTTTTCACACCATATTCTCCATTTAATTGTACAGCGCAGGGTAATAATTTTTTCTGATCATTTAAATATGCTTCTGCCATTTGAACACCTGAAGCTGCTGGCGCATAAAAGGCTGATCCTTTTTCTAAATATTTAACTATTTCCGCACCACCATCTCGTGTTCTTTGATTAATTTCCTCAACTCTTTCTAAAGAAATCTTTCCATCCTTTACAAGATCCAACAATGGTTTACCTGAAATTTTTGTAAATCTTGGCATAGGAACCATGGTGTCACCATGACCACCCATAACCATTGCCTCAATTTCTCTTACTGGCACATTAAGTTCTAATGATAAAAATAATTTAAATCTCGAACTATCTAAAATACCTGCCATACCAACAACTTTATTTGATGGCAAACCTGAAAATTTTTGAAATGCCATAACCATAACGTCTAAAGGATTGGTTATACAGATTACAAAAGCGTTAGGAGCATTTTTCTTTACCCCCTCAGCAACTTGTTTAATAATTTTTAAATTAATTCCAAGAAGATCGTCTCGGCTCATTCCAGGTTTTCTTGGAACACCTGCTGTAATTATAATTACATCTGAATCTTTTATATCCTCATAGTTATCAGTTCCTGAAAACCTAACATTGAAACCATCTACAGATGAAGATTGTGCAATATCTAATGCTTTTCCTTTTGCAATTCCACTAGCTACATCAAATAAAACCACTTCATTTACTAATTCTTTTGTTCCTATTAAATGTGCAAGAGTTCCGCCTATTTGGCCTGCACCAATTAAAGATATTTTTGTCATTTATTTCCTTTATTTCATTGTTGGCATAACAAATTCCGCATTTGATCGGACACCTGAAGGCCATCTGGATGTTACAGTTTTAAGTTTAGTATAAAATTTTATTCCTTCCATACCATGCATTCCACTATCTCCAAATAATGATCTTTTCCAACCACCAAAACTATGAAATGCCATTGGAACTGGGATCGGCACGTTAATACCAACCATACCTACTTGAATTTTACTTGCAAAAGTTCTACCTGCATCACCGTCTCTTGTATAAATACTAACTCCATTTCCGTACTCATGGTCGTTAATTAATTTTGCAGCTTCTTCAAAAGTTTTTACTCGAACAACTGATAAGACTGGACCGAATATTTCCTCTTTGTAAATTCTCATATCTTTATTTACATGATCAAACAAGCATCCACCTATATAGAAACCATTTTCATAACCTTGAAGTTTTAAACCTCTTCCATCAACCACTAGCTTTGCGCCTTCCTTGACACCTAAATCAACGTAACTTGTAACTTTTTCTAAATGTTCTTTTGTAACTAAAGGTCCCATTTCTGATGCTTTATCCATTCCAGGACCAACTTTTAAAGCTTCAGCTTTTTTTGATAATCTTGATACAAGTTCATCACCAATATCTCCAACCGCAACCGCAACTGATTGAGCCATACATCTTTCTCCAGCTGAACCATAAGCAGCACCCATTAAACCATTTACTGCACCATCTAAATCACAATCTGGCATAACAACTAAATGGTTTTTTGCTCCACCCAAAGCTTGAACTCTTTTTTCATTTTTAGCTGAATTTTCATAAATATATTTTGCAATAGGAGTAGATCCTACGAAACTAACAGCTTTGATATCTTTGTTTTCCAAAATTGCATCAACAGCTTCTTTATCTCCATTTATTACGTTAAATACTCCTTCTGGAAGACCCGCCTCAGAAAGTAATTCTGCTAATCTTATTGCGCAAGAAGGGTCTTTTTCTGATGGTTTAAGAATAAAAGTGTTTCCACAAGCTATTGCTATTGGAAACATCCACATTGGTACCATAGCAGGAAAATTAAAAGGTGTAATACCTGCAACAACTCCTAATGGTTGTCTGATTGACCAACTATCAACATTGGTTCCAACATTTTCTGAAAACTCACCTTTTAATAAATGTGGTATTCCACAAGCAAATTCTACCACCTCAAGTCCTCTAGTTAAAGAGCCTCTTGCATCTTCATAAACTTTTCCATGTTCTGAAACTATTAACTTCGTTAATTCATCAGAATTTTTTTCAATTAATTCTTTAAATTTAAATATTACTCTAGCTCTTTGTAGAGCAGGTTTTAAAGACCAACTTTCAAATGCTTTTTTTGCTACCTCAACAGCACTGTCTAGATCAGATTTTGAAGCAAGTCTTACCTCAGACTCTTGTTCGCCAGTTGCTGGATTAAAAACTTTTCCTTTTTTATCTGAAGATCCCGGAATTATTTTACCGTTTACGAAGTATTCTATTAATTTCATGAATACGGTGTTTTAAATCAAAAATATCGAATAGTCTATTTAAACATTAGCTGTTGCTAACATTTTTTTTATTTCAGCTATAGCTTTTGCTGGATTCAAGCCCTTAGGACATGCATTTGTACAATTTAATATTGTATGGCATCTATATAATTTTAATTCATCTGAAACTTTTTTTAATCTAGCTTTTCTCTCTTCATCTCTACTATCAATAATCCATCTATAAGCCTGTAGAAGAACTGCTGGACCTAAATATTTATCTCCATTCCACCAATAACTTGGGCAAGATGTAGAACAGCAAGCACACATAATGCATTCGTAAGCACCATCAAGTTTTGCTCTATCTTCTTTAGACTGATAAATTTCTGTTGTCTGTTTTGTTGAGTTATTTTTTAACCAAGGTTCAATAGATTGATATTGTTTATATAAGCCATCTAAATCACCAATCAAATCTCTTTTAACTTTTAAATGAGGTAGAGGATAAATATCGATGTCACCGTCTATCTCTGCATGAGGAGTTGTACAAGCAAGTCCGTTTTTTCCTCCCATATTCATAGCACAAGAACCACAAACACCATGAGCACAAGATCTTCTATAGGCCAATGTAGGATCAATTTCGTTTTTAATTTTATTTAGAATATCCAGCACCTTAGATGGACAATTATCCATATCAACTTCGTATGTATCAATTCTAGGATTTTCTTCTGTCGATGGATCCCATCTATAAATATTTACTTTTCTTAAATTTTTAGATCCTGTTTTGTCTTTAAAATATTTGCCTTTTTTAACCTCTGAATTTTTAGGTAAGCTTAGCTGAACCATTAATATACTCGCTCTTGTGGTGGAAAATATTGAACTTCATTTGTTAACGTTGATTTGTGTACTGCTCTGTAACTAATCTTTGTATTTTTTCCATCACACCAAGCAAGAGTATGTTGCATAAACTTTTCGTCATCTCTTTTTGGATAATCATCTCTCGCGTGAGCACCTCTGCTCTCTTTTCTATGATATGCAGATTCTACAGTAGTTACTGCTTGTCTTATTAAATTATCAAATTCTAATGTTTCAACTAAATCAGTATTAAATACTAAAGACCTATCTTTAACTGAAATTGTGTCCATACCATCATAGGTTTTTTTAATCTCATCAACACCTTCTTTAAGATTTTTTTCTGTTCTAAAAACTGCACATTTTGACTGCATGGTTTTTTGCATTGAAAGTCTAAGTTCTGCAGTACTATTATTTCCTTGTGCATTTCTAAGTTTATCAAATCTATCTAAACATTTTTGTGTTTCTGACTCAGGAATTTCCTCATGAGGTGTTCCTGGCTTAACTAACTCAGCTGCTCTTTTTGCTGCTGCTCTTCCAAATACTACTAAATCAATTAAAGAATTAGAACCAAGTCTATTTGCTCCGTGAACAGAGACACATGCCGCTTCTCCTATAGCCATTAAACCTGGAACAGTTTTTTCTGAGCCATTTACAGTTAATACTTCTGCTTTATAGTTTGTTGGAATACCACCCATATTATAATGAACTGTTGGCACAACAGGAATTGGTTCTTTAGTTACATCTACATTTGCAAATAATCTCGCTGCATCAGTAATTCCAGGAAGCCTGCTTTCAATAATATCTTTATCTAAGTGACTTAGGTTCAAATGAACATGATCTTGATCTTTTCCAACACCTCTTCCCTCATTAATTTCAATAGACATAGATCTGCTAACAACATCTCTTGATGCTAAATCTTTTGCATTTGGAGCATATCTTTCCATAAATCTTTCACCTTTAGAATTTGTAAGATAACCCCCTTCTCCTCGCGCACCTTCTGTTATTAATGTGCCGTGGCCATAAATTCCTGTTGGGTGAAATTGAACAAACTCCATATCCTGAAGCGGTAATCCAGCTCTTAAAACCATTGCATTACCATCACCAGTGCAAGTATGTGCTGATGTTGCTGAATAATAAACTTTTCCATAACCACCTGTAGCAATAATTACTGTGTGCGCTCTAAATCTGTGAATTGTGCCATCATTCAAATTCCAAGCAATTAGACCTTTGCATTCTCCATTCTTCATCAACAAATCTAATGCAAAATATTCTATAAAAAATTCTGTATTATGCTTTAACGCTTGTCCATATAATGTGTGTAAAATAGCATGTCCTGTTCTATCAGCTGCTGCACAAGTTCTTTGAACTATTCCATTTCCATAATTTTTTGTCATTCCACCAAATGGTCTTTGATAAATTTTTCCTTCTTCAGTTCTGCTAAATGGAACTCCATATTTCTCTAACTCTAAAACTGCTTTAGGTGCTTCTTTACAAAGATATTCAATACTATCTTGATCACCTAACCAATCTGCACCTTTTACAGTGTCATACATGTGCCATCTCCAATCATCTTCTCCCATGTTTCCTAGTGCTGCTGATATTCCACCTTGTGCAGCTGATGTATGACTTCTGGTAGGAAATACTTTTGAGATACAAGCTGTTTTTAAGCCAGCTTCGCTGAGCCCTACTGCCGCTCTTAAACCTGATCCACCTGCACCAAGTACAACAACATCGTACTCATGGTCTATAATATTATATGCTTTCATGTATTTAAGTTAAAAATTGCAATTATTGTAATTACTGGAATTGTT
>CACDWD010000028.1 GCA_902556285.1 uncultured Pelagibacteraceae bacterium | reverse complement strand
AATAATAAAAATCTAAATATAAATAACTTTATAATTAATGAAGAAAATAATAACATTAAAATTAAAAATTTATCTCTTAATGATTCTAATCAAATAATAAAAGTTGATCAGGCAAATTTCAATTATGTAGATACAGAAAATAAAAAAAATATTTACAATATAAAAAAAATAGAAGGCCAAAAATATTTAATTGATGGCACTTTATTTAATGCAAATTCTTTAATTTCGAATTTGCTAGATGCCGATGATAAAAATGAAAACAATCTTTTTGAAAATAATATAAGTATGGACCTAAATTTTGATGAAGTTTACTTGGATAAAATATCCTTTGTTAAGGATTTAAAAGGAAAGATAAATATTATTAATAACAATGTAGAGGAAGCTGATATTTTAGCCTTTTATAACAATTCACAAAATATAAAGTTTACAATTAAAACAAATAATCAAGGTGAAAAAATTACTACCCTTTTCTCATCTAAGGCAAAACCCCTAGTAGATAGATATAAATTTATTAAAGGATTTAAAGATGATAGAGAGGGATATTTAGACTTTTACTCTTTGAAAAAAGATGGAGTATCAACTTCTAAATTAGTAATTGATAATTTTAAAGTTAAAGAAATTCCAGCGCTAGCCAAATTGTTGGCTCTTTCATCTCTTCAAGGAATAGCAGACTTACTAACAGGAGAGGGAATTAGATTTACAGATTTTGAAATGAATTTTACCAATCAAGATAAACTAATGACAATTCAAGAACTATATGCAGTTGGACCAGCAATATCTATTTTATTGGAAGGATATATTGAGGAGGGTAATTTAATCAGTTTAAGAGGAACCTTGGTTCCAGCAACAACAATTAATAGATCTATCGCTTCAATACCTTTACTTGGAGATTTATTGATTGGAAAGAAAGTAGGCGATGGTATTTTTGGAGTGAGCTTTAAAATTAAAGGTCCCCCTAATAATTTAGAAACCACTGTAAACCCTATAAAAACTTTAACACCTAGATTTATTACTAGAACTTTAGAAAAAATTAAAAAATAGTTAATTTAATTCTATTTTAATATGCCTTTTTTTTCCAAGGGAAAGTTTAAGATAGTTATCTTTAAATAAATTTTTATCGATTTCGAATTTTTCATCTGAAATAACGTCGTCATTAATTTTTACAGCATTCCCTTTTATAAGTCTTCTGATTTCGCTTTTCGAGTTTTCTAGTTTAGATAATAAAACAAGGTCTACTATATTTATTTTTTCTTCTATTTTATTTGATTGAATATTTACTTTTGGTAAGTTTTCGCCAAGAGAATTTCCTGAAAAAGCTTCTTTTGCTGCTTGCTCAGAATTTTTAGCCACTTCCTTTCCATGTAACATTTCTGTGGTTTTATTAGCAAGTAGTATTTTTAATTCATTTATATCTTTATCTTTAATTGTTTCTATTTCCTTAATTTCGATTTCAGTAAACATTTTTAAAAATTTAATTACATCTCTATCATCTATGTTTCTCCAAAATTGCCAATAATCATAAGCTGATAAGTATTTTTCATCTAACCAAATAGCCCCACTTTCAGTTTTTCCCATTTTAGCACCAGTTGCTAGTGTAATTAATGGAGTTGTTAAACCAAAGCTTTGATTATTAGAATATCTTTTAATTAACTCAACACCATTAACAATGTTCCCCCATTGATCTGAACCTCCGATTTGTAAGACACAATTTTCTTTCTTATTTAATTCAAGAAAATCATATGCTTGTAAAATCATATAATTAAACTCCATATAGCTTAGAGATTGCTCTCTATCTAATCTGAGTTTTACACTATCAAATGTTAGCATTCTATTTATCGTAAAATGTTTTCCGATATCTCTCAAAAACGAAATATAATTTAAATCTTTAAGCCAAGTATAATTGTTTACAAATATTGGCTTTGTATTTGGATCATCATTATCTAAAAATTTTTTTAAAATATTTTTGATATTTTTAATATTTTTTTCAATCTCATCTTCACTTAAAATTTTTCTAGTTTTATCTTTACCAGATGGATCTCCAATTCTTGTAGTTCCTCCACCAAGTAAAACTATTGGTCGATGTCCATTTTTTTGAAGTAGTCGTAAACACATTATTTGCAGTAAGCTACCTACATGTAAGCTTTCAGCTGTACAATCAAAACCTATGTAACCTTTTATCTTTTCTTTATTTAATTGTTTAGATAGTTCATCTTCACTTGTACATTGATAGAAAAAACCTCTATCTTTAAATTCTTTTAAAAATTTATTCATAAGTTTATAGTTACAATATACAAATTTTTTTTAAAAAACATATCAATGAAAAAAAAATTATATACTGCAATTGGACTAATGAGTGGAACATCTATGGATGGTATTGATTTATCTATAGTTAGTTCAGATGGATACAATGAATTTTCAAACATTCTAGATGATTATTATGAGTATGATAAAAATCTTCAAGATCAGTTAGTTCGATTAAGAGATTTAGTCTTAACAAAGAAAGATCTTTTACAAAATTCAGAAAAATTAAGAGAATTAGAGCGTAATTTAACTTTTTTTCATGCCGATGCAGTTAATCAATCATTAAAAAAATATAGAGATCCCATTGATTTGATAGGTTTTCATGGTCAAACAATTTTTCATAACCCAAATGAGAAAATTACCAATCAATTAGGAGATGGAAAATTGTTATCTCAAATAGTCAAAAAAAAAGTCATATATGATTTCAGACAAGCGGATATTCAAAATAATGGCCAAGGTGCACCTTTAACACCAATTTTTCATCATATTTTATCAAAAAAATTTAATCAAAATTTTAATATTAAATTTCCAATAGGTTTCTTGAATATTGGTGGTATCGCAAATGTTACAAAAGTTATTAATGACTCTGATAATTTTCAAAAGAACCTTTCTGCTTTTGATATAGGTCCTGGTAATTGTTTAATTGATGAATGGGTAAGAAATAATTCTAATAAAAAATTTGATAATAATGGTGAGCTAGCTAATGCAGGGAAAGTTGATCAATTAATTCTAAATCAGGCAATAGATAATTTTGGAATAAATTCTTACTCCCAATCATTGGATATTAAAAATTTCGACGTATCTTTTGCAAGAGGTTTATCGCTAGAAGATGGTTGTGCTACTATAACAGATTTTACAGCATATTTGATTGCAGAAGGATTAAAATATATTAGCCAAAAAAACAGTATTAAATTTTTACTCTGTGGTGGTGGAAGAAAAAATAGTAATTTAATTAATCGTATAAAAAATTATATATCAAATGAAAGTAATATTACTTTGGAAAATATAGACAATTATAATTTAAATGGTGATTATATTGAATCACAGGCATTTGGATTTTTGGCCATAAGGTCTTTTTTAAATTTACCAATTTCTTTTAGCACAACAACTGGATGTAAAGAATTTACAGTGGGTGGAAAACTGGTAGAAAATTTTTAATAAAGTGCTGTTTCTTTTTTTATATATTTATCTAGACTCTTAATTAAAGAAGCCTCAGTTTTAGAAAAAAAATGATTTGCATCTGAAATTGATTGAAATTCTACTTTAATTCCTTTTTGAGCACTCAATCTTTTATCAAGTTCGTTTATATATTCTAAAGGAACTAATTCATCCTTTTTTCCATAAATCATTAAACCTGAGGTTGGACATGGTGACAGAAAAGAAAAATCATAAACATTTGGTTGTGGTGATATTGCTATAAATCTATTTATTTCTGGTCTTCTCATTAGTAACTGCATAGCAATTAATGATCCAAAAGAAAATCCTGATACCCAACATTGCGAATTATCAAAATTTTCTCTCTCTAACCAATCTAATGCAGCAGCTGCATCAGCTAGTTCACCTTGACCATTATCAAATTCTCCATCACTTTTACCAACACCTCTAAAATTTACTCTACATACTGAGAAATCATTATCCATAAAAGTATGAAAAGTATCTACCACTACTTTATTATTCATAGTTCCTCCATATTGAGGATGTGGCTGCAATACTAAAGCAATTGGCGACGTGCTTTTTTTACTTTTATAATATTTAGCCTCTAGTCTTCCTGCTGGACCAGGTATAAATATTTCTAATATTTTACTATCCATAAACGATATTGATTATTATTCTCAAAAAAAATGTACGTTTATCATAAGTCAGCGACAATATGTTAGTTTTTTTTTATACTCTAAACTTGACCATTTTAGTCAGGTATGTATAAAAACTCACAATTTAAGGGTAAAAAATGAAACTTACATCAAAAGGCAGATATGCTGTAATGGCATTAGTTGATTTAGCTAGGTTTGATAATATCAATCCAGTATCACTGAGAGATATATCATTAAGACAAGGTATTTCTTTAGATTACCTAGAACAGATTTTTTCTAAATTAAAAAAAAATGAAATTGTTAAAAGTATTAGAGGAACTCAAGGGGGGTATGTTCTCAATAAAAACCCAAACGATATTAAATTAACAAATATTTTTAATGCTGTTGATGAAAAAGTAAAAACTGTTCAGTGTAAAAAAGAATCAAAAAGAGGATGTAACGGTAAAGCCACAAAATGTATAACTCACAATCTTTGGGATGAATTAGAGATTCACATAAATACATTCTTTGAAAATAAAAGCTTAAAAGATTTGTTAAATAACAATAAAGAAACAAGAGTTTAGAATGGATAACAGACAAAAAGAGATAAATAATTTAAAAGACTATAAATATGGTTTTTCGACAGACATAGAAAATATTCAAGCCCCAAAAGGTTTGAATGAAGATGTCATTAAATTTATATCTAATATTAAAAAAGAACCTGCATGGATGCTTGAGTTTAGACTAAAAGCTTTTGAAAGATTTAAAGTATTAAAAGAACCAGATTGGCAGAAACCTAAATTTCCAAAAATAGATTATCAAGATTTATATTATTACTCTGCACCTAAAAGCATGAAAGATAAGCCAAAGAGCTTAGATGAACTGGATCCTAAACTTTTAGAAACTTATAAGAAACTTGGAATTCCTTTGCAAGAGCAAGCGAGATTAAATGGAATAGCTGTTGATGCTGTATTTGATTCAGTTTCTGTAGCTACTACATTTAAAGATGAATTAACCAAACAAGGAATTATATTTTGCCCTATATCAGAGGCAATTCAAAATCACCCTGAGTTAGTTAAAAAATATCTAGGATCTGTAATTCCAACAAGTGATCATTTTTTTGCAACATTAAATTCAGCAGTATTCACAGATGGTTCATTTGTATACATTCCAGAAGGTGTTAGATGTCCAATGGAACTATCAACTTATTTTAGAATTAATGCATCAAATACAGGTCAATTTGAAAGAACTTTAATTATAGCTGATAAAGGCAGTTATGTAAGTTACTTAGAAGGATGTACAGCTCCAATGAGAGATGAAAATCAATTACACGCTGCCAATGTAGAGTTAGTTGCACTCGATGATGCAGAAATAAAATACTCAACAGTTCAGAACTGGTATCCAGGTGATAAAGACGGTAAAGGAGGAATTTATAATTTCGTAACCAAAAGAGGTTTATGCAAAGGTAAAAATTCTAAAATTTCATGGACACAAGTTGAAACAGGCTCTGCAATTACATGGAAGTATCCTAGCTGTATTCTTAAAGGAGATAATTCTGTCGGTGAGTTCTATTCAATTGCTATTACCAACAATCATCAAAAAGCTGATACAGGTACCAAAATGATTCATTTAGGTAAAAATACTAAAAGCAAAATAATTTCTAAAGGAATATCGGCCGGTAGTTCAGATATGACTTATAGAGGCTTAGTTGATATTTCATCAAAAGCCAAAAATTCAACTAATTATACTCAGTGTGACTCTTTATTAATGGGTAACAAATGTGGAGCTCACACTGTTCCTTATATAAAAAATAAAAATTCTGAGTCCAATATTGCGCATGAGGCAACTACATCCAAGATTAGCGAAGAGCAGTTACATTATTGTCAGCAAAGAGGATTAAATCCAGAGGAAGCTGTTGGTTTAATTGTTAACGGTTTTTGCAAGGAAGTATTGCAACAATTGCCTATGGAATTTGCTGTAGAAGCTCAAAAACTTGTAGGAATCAGTCTGGAAGG
>CACDWD010000027.1 GCA_902556285.1 uncultured Pelagibacteraceae bacterium | reverse complement strand
TAATTATTTTTCTTGATCCTAAATACTCTACTCCAAAAACTAAACCTTTTAGACCTTCATTATTATTTAAAGTTAAATTTTCTGGACGTATGCCAAAGAAATTTTTACTTCCTTTTGACTCCTCAAGTTGTTTGGGAATATCAAATTTAGCTCCTTCGATATTTACAAATGATTGATCTTTAGAAATTCCCTCATTAACCTCAAAAAAGTTCATACCTGGAGATCCTATGAATGAGGCCACAAATTTAGTTTTAGGTTTATTGTAAATAATATTAGGCTCATCAGCTTGTAATATTTCACCACCATCCATAACTGCAATTCGGTCAGCTAATGACATTGCTTCTAACTGATCATGAGTTACATAAACTGTAGTTGCTCCAATATCTAAATGAAGTTTTTTCAATTCTAGACACATTAATTCTCTAAATTCAGCATCCAAAGTTCCCAATGGCTCGTCCATTAAAAATGCTTTTGGTCTTCTAACTAACGCTCTACCTAAAGCTACCCGTTGTCTATCTCCACCCGAAAGAGAGGAAATGTTAGAATTTAAAATGTGATCAATTCTTAAAAGTTTTGCTGCTTCTTCAACTCGATTTTTAATATCACTTTTTTTATAACCCTGCATTTTGAGAGGAAATGATAAGTTGTTTCTTACATTCATGTGTGGGTAAAGGGCAAATAATTGAAAAACAAAAGCAATATCTCTTTCTGATGCTCTTAACATTCCAACCTCTTCATCTCCAAGATATATTTCACCAGATGTAGGTAATTCTAATCCTGCAATCATTCGAAGCGTTGTAGTCTTTCCACAACCAGATGGTCCAAGTAAAACAAAGAACTCTTTATCATTAATAGTTAGATTGGAATTTTTAACTGCGGTAAAATCACCAAATGATTTTTGTAAATTTACTATTTTAATTTGAGACATATTAATCTGGAAAGTGGCTAGTGATTATGAAACCTATAGTTCCTACTAAAATTACAATAAAAGAATAAGTAAACATCCACATTGCAAATGGTTGTAACAACATGAAAACTCCAATTAAAATTAATATCGTCGATAAGTTTTCCCAGTAAACTCTTCTAAATATTTTTCTCATTAATGACTTTTCTTCTTGCATTATTTTCTTACTGCTCCAAAAGTAATACCTCTTAAAAGATGTTTTCTTAAAATTATTGTAAAAATCATAACAGGTAATAGAAATAAAGTTGTTCCTGCCCCAATTGCTGGCCAATCAAGACCACCTTCACCAATGATTGTAGGAATAAATGGTGGCGCTGTTTGTGCATTGAATTGAGTTAGCAAAACAGCAAAAGCGTATTCATTCCATGAAAAAATCATACAAAAGATTGCAGTTGCGGCTATACCAGTCATTGCTTGTGGAAGAACAACTTTAAAGAAAGCTTGAAGTCTAGAATATCCATCGATCATAGCTGCTTCTTCATATTCTTTAGGAATTTCATCCATAAATCCTTTTAATAACCATACTGCTAAACTTAAGTTTACAACTGTATACAATATGATCATTCCAAGGTGAGTATCCCCAAGACCTAATTTTCTGTACATTATAAATATAGGGACAGCCACTGCTATTGGGGGAAACATACGTGTCGAAAGAATAAAAAATAATAAATCATCTTTTAAAGGAACCCTAAACCTTGAAAATGCGTATGCAGCCAATGCTCCTAAAAATACAGATGCGAAAGTTGAACCAAATCCAATTATCATTGAATTTGAGTATCTACCCAAAAATTTAGATGGTCCTGTTATAACCATCTCTCTACTTCTAACCAGTTCTTCATACCAATTTTCTGGGGGAGGTAATGAATCAAGGTATTCTTCTGATTGTCTTGACCTATTAGTAAATAAGTTAACATATCCCTCTAGTGATGGTTCAAACAAAACTTCGGGTGGATATGAAATAGCGCTATCAACATTTTTAAAACTCGTCATTACCATCCAAGATATTGGTATCAAAGTAATTACAGCATAAACTATTATAATAGTAGCAGCCATTTTTTTTGAAAAAGACGAAGGTTCCAAATATGATCTAGAAGTATCCATCAGCGTTCCTTTATTTTATTCATTACTTTTACGTAGACATTTCCGAAACCAAATATTGTAACAAAAAGAATAACAGCAAATGCTGAACTGTAACCTGTTTTCCATTTTTCAAATGCTTCTCTTTTTAAGTTAATTGAAGCTAGCTCTGTAGCAGAGCCGGGTCCACCAGAGGTTAACTCAACAACCATGTCAAACATTTTGAAATTCTCAATCCCTCTAAAAAGCAGAGCTAGTAATAAAAATGGTAAAACAGAAGGCAAAGTAATATATATGAATTGCTGCCATTTACTGGCTCTATCAACCTCTGCAGCTTCATATAAATAATTTGGAACAGATCTTAGACCTGCTAAGCAAATTAACATTGTAAAAGGTGTCCACATCCATGTATCAACAATAACAATTGCCCAAGGAGCAAGCGTACTTGAACCAATCATGTCAAAGCTTCCTAAATCATAGAAAAAATTAACCACGTAATTAAATAAACCTACTTGAGGATTATAAAGATAAGTCCAAAATACCCCTACTACAGCGGGTGATAACATCATGGGCAAAACAATTAATGTGGTTAGTAATTCATTACCTTTAAATTTCCTATTTAGAAGTAAAGCTAAACCCAAACCTATAATTGCTTGAAGTAACAAAGTCCAAAACATGAAGCTTGCTGTAACTTGCATTTTTTCCCATATGGCTTCTTTGTTAAGAACTTTAATATAATTTTTTAAACCAACAAACTGAGGTTCTCTTCCAATTTTATTTGCGTAAAAATTTGTAAAAGACATTTTGATTGCATAAACCAATGGATAAATATTTATAGCAAGTAGCAGGAGTACAGTTGGTCCAATAAAAAGCCAACCTACAGCTTTATCAGAAAGTCCTTTGAATTTTTTTTTAACGCTCATATGAATTTTTTAATAAAAAAAGGGGAGGTTTAACCCCCCCTAATTTTTAATTTCTTAACTATTAATGTTAAAGTTTTCCGTCTGCTTCGAACACTTCAACCCACTCTTCGATAATTTTATCTAGAGCGCCTTTAGCAGTTCCTTTTCCATTAACAACATAGTCATGAATTGCTTCTTGCATAGGAAGCATTAACTCAACGAATGTTGGTTCTTGCCAAAAATCTTTGACAATTCCCATTGAGTCCAAGAATCCTTGTGCATAAACAGTAGATGTTGGAAATGATGGTGAATTTAAAACATCATTATGACATGAGTACCCACCTAGATCCCACCATTTTTGCTGTACATCTGGTCTTGCAAACCATTTGATGTATTCAAGGGCAAGATCTTGTTTGTCTGAGTATTTAACAACAGATATCCCTTGTCCACCTAATGTTGCGGCTGCAACATTTTGTTTTGGATTTGCAAAGAATCCGCTAACTCTTCCACCGCTGTCTTCTTTAGAAACACCAGGCCAGAAAGCATACCAGTTCATTTGGAATGCAACTTGTCCTGATTTGTAAGCATCTAAGTTTGCAACCATGTAAGCATCAGAGTGTCCTGGAGGTGCACAATCTTCATATAACTTTCTATAAAACTCAACTGCTTCTACTGCTTGTGGTGAATTGAAGTATCCTTCCATATCATATGGTTTGTTGGGATTTTCATATTCCATACCCCAGGCATACATAGCAGCTGTAACACCCATTGTTATACCTTCTGATCCACGTTCTGTGTTAATTGCAGCCCCATATCTTTTTTGACCATCAATTTCTCTTCCTTGGAAGAAAGTACACATATCGTATAATTGATTCCAGTTTGCAGGAACCCCTAAATCATAACCGTGTTTCTTTTTAAACTCAGATTTAAGTTCAGGTCTATCAAACCAGTCTTTTCTATAAGCCCAAGCCAATGCATCTCCCATAGCAGGTAATGCATAATAGTTTTCACTTCCTTTAGGCCAAGTTGAGTAAGCATAAACTGTGGCTGGCGAGAAATCGCTCATTGAAATTCCTTCTTTATCAAAGAAATCATTCAACTTAACGTAATGCCCGTATACTGCTCCAGCACCAATCCACTGCGAGTCGCCTATTAAAAGGTCAAAAGTTTTACCTTTGTTGTTAAGCTCATTTAACATACGGTCGGCAAAATTTGGCCAAGGTACAAACTCAAAGTTAACTTCTATTCCAGTTTCAGAAGTAAATTCTTTAGTTAATTCTTGCAAAGCATTAGCAGGGTCCCAAGCGGCCCATCCTAATGTTATAGATTTAGCATTTGAATTTACAGAGAACGAAAATAGAGAAACAAACAATAAAATCATTATTTTTTTCATTTTATCTCCTCTTAGTTTATTTATTCTAAATAATAGTCTACCCAAGATGGGTTGTGGCTGCTAGTATTTTTTTTATATAAAATAAATTGTTGATATATTTAAAGAGAGAGGGGGAGATATGAACAATATTAAAGGTCCTGCAATTTTCCTAGCACAATTTGTAGGTGAAGATGCACCGTTTAATTCTTTAGATAACATTTGTAAGTGGGTATCTTCTTTGGGTTACAAAGGTGTACAAATTCCAAGTTGGGATGCTAGATTAATAGATCTAAAAAAAGCATCTGAAAGCAAAGATTATTGTGATGAAATTAAAGGTATAACAAAAAAACATAATCTCGAAATCACCGAACTATCAACACATCTTCAAGGACAGTTGGTTGCAGTACATCCTGCATACGACACTGCATTTGATGGCTTTGCTGCACCTGAAGTTAGAGGAAATCCAAAAGCAAGACAAGAGTGGGCTGTAAATCAATTGATGATGGCAGCTAAGGCCTCAAAAAATCTTGGACTAGATAGGCATGTTACTTTTTCTGGAGCACTAGCTTGGCCATATGTTTATCCTTGGCCACAAAGACCTGAAGGACTAATTGAAAACGCATTTAATGAACTTTCTAATCGATGGAAACCAATCCTTGATCAATTCGATCAAAATGGAGTTGATCTTTGTTATGAAATACATCCAGGTGAGGATCTTCACGATGGTATCACATTTGAAATGTTTTTAGAAAAAGTTGGTAATCATAAAAGATGTAATATGCTTTATGATCCTAGTCATTATGTTTTACAAAATTTAGATTACTTGGCTCATATAGATATTTATCATGAAAAAATAAAAATGTTTCATGTTAAAGATGCAGAGTTAAATCCTACTGGAAAACAAGGGGTGTATGGTGGTTTCCAATCTTGGGTTAACAGAGCAGGTCGATTTAGATCTCTTGGCGACGGACAGGTAGATTTTAAATCAATTTTTTCAAAGTTTACCACTTATGGTTACGATGGTTGGGCAGTTCTAGAATGGGAGTGTTGTCTTAAACATCCAGAAGATGGAGCAAGAGAAGGAGCTGAATTTATCAAAAATCATATTATTAACACCACAGAAAAAGCATTTGATGACTTTGCAGGTAGTGGTGCTGATATTGAATCCAATAAAAAAATGCTAGGTATAAATTAGTGCAAAGAAAAATCCGTATTGGAATGGTCGGAGGAGGAGAAGGCGCTTTTATTGGAGGTGTTCACAGAATAGCGTTGAGACTTGATGGTCATTACGAATTAGTAGCAGGATGTTTTTCATCTAATTTTGATAACTCAAAAGAAACTGGGAGAAAACTTGGATTGTCAAAAGAACGTATCTATGAGACTTATCAAGAAATGGCAGAAAAAGAGTCTGCTCTTTCAGATGGGATAGATGTTGTTTCTATCGTAACTCCTAATCACCTGCATGTGCCAGTAGCAAAAATTTTTGCAGAAAAAGGCATTCACATTATTTGTGATAAGCCTCTTGCTTTTTCAAGTGAAGAAGCAAATTCTCTTAAAGATATTATTGAAAAAAAAAACTTAATTTTTGCTTTAACACATAATTATACTGGATACCCTATGGTGAGACATGCAAGATCTATGGTTAAAGAAGGCGATCTTGGAATAATAAGAGTTATACAAGCAGAATACCCTCAAGATTGGTTAACTACAAAAGCTGAGGATACTGGTTTAAAACAAGCTGAGTGGAGAACTGATCCCAAAAGATCAGGAGGAGGAGGGTGTATAGGAGATATTGGAACTCACGCATTCAATCTTGTCAGATTTATTACTGGATTAGAATTGGATGAGTTATCAGCCGACATTCATACTTTTATTAAGGGCAGAAAACTAGACGACAATGCTCAAATCATGCTTAGATTTAAAGGTGGCGCAAAAGGTGCGATATGGTCCAGTCAAGTTGCGGTTGGAAATGAAAATAATCTTAAAATAAGAGTTTATGGTGAAAATGGTGGATTGGAGTGGAGACAAGAAGATCCTAATTATTTATATTTCACAAAATTTGGCCATCCAACTCAAAAGATTACTCGAGGGAGTGGTAATACTAACAAAGAGGCACAGAATGTTACAAGAATTCCGCCTGGACATCCTGAAGGCTATTTAGAAGGATTTGCTAATATATATAGCGATGTTTCTAAAACATTATTTGCTGAAATAAATAAAAAAAAATATGATAAATCAAATGATTGTTATCCGACAGTTTATGATGGGATTGAAGGTATGAAATTTATAGAAACTATTTTAGAATCTAGTAAAAATAATAGCAAATGGGTTCAATTTAATTAATATAATAAAATTTAATTTACTTTATTAACACAATTACCAGTTCTAAAAAA
>CACDWD010000026.1 GCA_902556285.1 uncultured Pelagibacteraceae bacterium | reverse complement strand
TATAAAGTTGTAAAACCAAAGCCATTAATAAAAGATAAAAAAATTGTATCATCTTCTTTAATAAGAAATCTTTTGGAAAATGGATTTTTAAAAAAAGCAAATAAACTTCTTGAAAGAAACTGGACTATAGAAGGAATTGTCAGAAAGGGCAGAAAAGTAGGGAGAGAAATTGGTTTCCCAACCTGCAATATAGATATTCATGATTATGTTTTGGCTAAACCAGGTGTTTATGCTGTTAAAGTTCTAATGAAAAATAATATTAAATATCTTAAAGGAATTGCTAATTTAGGATTTAGACCTACATTTAATCAAAAAAAAATCTTATTAGAAGTTCATTTATTTAATTTTTCTGGAAATCTTTATAATAAACTTTTATCAGTAGAGTTTTTAAAGTTTATTAGAAAAGAAAAAAAATTTAAAAATGTTAATCAATTAAAAACTCAAATAAAAACTGATTTAAAAATTGCAAAAAGTATCAAATGAGTAAATCACAAATTAATCTGCCAAAAACAGCTTTTTCTATGAAGGCCAATTTACCAACAAGAGAACCTGAAATTTTAGATTATTGGCAAAATATAAATCTTTATGAAGAAATAAGAAACTCAAGTAAAGGAAAAGAAAAGTTTGTTCTTCATGATGGCCCACCTTATGCGAATGGAAACATTCACATGGGTACAGCTCTTAATAAAATCTTAAAAGATATTATTGTAAAATTTCATCAAATGGATGGCAAAGACAGCATATATGTCCCAGGGTGGGACTGTCATGGTCTACCCATTGAATGGAAAATAGAGGAACAATATAAAAAAAGTAAAAAAAATAAAAATGAAATTCCTGTAGTTGAGTTCAGAAAAGAATGTCGATCATTTGCAGAAAAATGGATTGAAGTTCATAAATCTCAATTTAAACGTTTAGGAGTTGTAGGAGATTGGGAAAATTATTATTCTACTATGAGTTTTGGAGCTGAAGCCCAAATTGTAAGAGAGCTAGGAAAGTTTTTAAAAGAGGGAAGTTTATATAGAGGTTTCAAACCAGTTTTATGGTCAACAGTTGAAAAAACAGCTCTTGCAGATGCAGAGGTAGAATATCAAGATCATAAATCTGATACTATTTATACATCTTTTTCAGTTAAATCATCTGATCTAAAAGAATTAGTTGGATGTGATGTTGTAATTTGGACAACAACACCATGGACAATTCCTGCCAATAAAGCTTTAGCATATAATGAGTCTCTCAATTATGTGATAATACAATTGGGAGATGATGGTGATTTTAAAAATAGAAAAATAGTTGTTGCGGAAGCTCTATTAGAGTCTGTTCTTAAAGATTGTGGAATAAAAAATTATATAAAAATTCATACTTTAAAAGGAAAAGAGTTTAAAAATACTTTCTGCAACCATCCTTTTATTAAAATTGGATATGAATATGATATTCCAATGCTTGAAGCGAGATTTGTTACAACTGACCAAGGAACAGGAATTGTTCATTGTGCCCCAAGTCATGGACCTGATGATTTTAATTTATGTTTAAACAATGGAATTAAAGCAATAGAAACAGTTGACGGAGATGGAAAATATACAAACAATGTTAAACTGTTTGAGGGCATCCATATTTTTAAAGCAAACTCAATTGTAATTGAAAAACTTAAAGAGCAAAAAAATTTATTATCTAATGGTGAATTAGTTCATTCTTATCCACATTCATGGAGATCTAAAGCACCACTTGTCCATAGAGCAACACCACAATGGTTTATTTCTATGGAAAGTCATGAATTAAGATCTAAAGCTTTAAAGGCAATAGACGAAACAGTTTTTTTTCCAAGCAAAGGTAAGGAAAGATTAAAATCAATGATCGAAACTAGGCCTGATTGGTGTGTATCAAGACAAAGAGTTTGGGGTGTACCTCTTCCTATTTTCGTAAATAAAAAAACTAAAGAAATTTTAGTAGATGATGATGTTATTGAAAATATTGCTTCAATCTATGAGAATGAGGGTTCAGATTGCTGGTTTTCAGATGATCCTCAGAGATTTTTAGGTAATAAATATAAAGCTGAAGAGTTTGATAAATTAAGCGATATCGTTGAGGTTTGGTTTGATAGTGGATCAACTCATTCATTTGTATTAGAAAAAAGAGAAGATTTAAAATGGCCAGCATCAATGTATTTAGAGGGATCTGATCAACACAGGGGATGGTTTCATTCATCACTTTTAGAATCATGTGGGACTAGAGGTAGAGCACCATTTGAATCTATTTTATCTCACGGTTTTGTTGTGGATGGCAAAGGATTAAAAATGTCAAAATCGCTAGGAAATGTAATTGCACCCGATGATATCTTAAAAAAGTATGGCGCTGACATTTTAAGAATTTGGGTAGCATCATCAAATTATGCAGAAGATTTAAGAATTGATTATTCAATTCTAGATCAGCATGCAGAATCATACAGAAAAATTAGAAATACTTTTAGATATTTACTTGGAAATATAAACGATAATTTTGAAAAAATAAATTTTGATACACTCAATGTAAAAGATTTACCTGAGTTAGAACAGCTAATGTTACATAAAATTTATGTTTTAAATAATAATTTTAAAAGATATTTTAGCAATTACGATTTTCACAATTTGTATAAAGAATTATTAAATTTTTGTACCGTTGATTTATCTTCTTTCTACTTTGATATTAGAAAAGATAATCTTTATTGTGATCCTATTGATTCAAAAAAAAGAAAATCAACAATTTTAACTCTTAATATTATTTTAAATGCTCTTTTAAAATGGTTTGCTCCTATTTTGTCTTTTACTACTGAAGAAATTTTTAGATTATTATTTAATGATCAAAAAAGTATTCACCTTGAAAAATTTTTAGAATTCCCTGATAAATTTAAAAATGAAAAACTTAATCAAAATTGGTTAGAGCTTATTAAGATAAGAAATGTATGTAATATTAGCATAGAAGAAAAACGAACAAGTAAAGAAATTGGGTCAAGTCTAGAAGCAAAATTAAAAATTAATTTAAACCAAAAATTATCTGAAATTACAAAAAACATTGATTTTTCAGAGCTATGTATTACTTCAAGTGCAGAAATAGCTTTCAATCAAAACTCAGGTATAAGTGTTGAAACAATAAAAGCCGAAGGTTTAAAATGCCCATTATGTTGGAAAATTACTGAAAAGCCATGTTCAAGAAAAACTTGTCCAATAAATTCTGAATGATTTTAAAAAATTTATCAAAAAATTTTTATATAAACTCATTAATTGTTTTTTTGGTTTACAGCTTAGATAGAATATCAAAATTGTATATAATTTATCTTGATAAAAATAATCTTAATTCAGATATTTTTACATCCACATATCTAAATATTACTCTAATTTGGAATAGAGGAGTAGCTTTTGGACTCTTTTCGTTTGATAAAAATAATTTTTATAATTTATTGAGCGCTGTAATAGCATTTTTGATTTTCGTTCTTTTAATGATGGCAATTAAAAACTCAGGTTTAAAAAGATACTCTTTGTTAATTATCATTGGTGGAGCGCTTGGTAATTTACATGATCGTTTATTTTTTTCTGCTGTTCCAGACTTTATTGATTTTCATATAGGTGATTTTCATTGGTTTATTTTTAATGTATCAGATATATTTATAACTGTTGGTGTAATTGGTATGATTTTGTTAGAAATAGTTGTTAATAATAAAACTAATGTTAATAAAAAAATATAAATTTTTGATTTTAGTAGGTATGACAAGTTTGTTTCTTTATGGCTGTAATACAGTTAAAGAAGCTTTTGATCCTCAAAGAAAAAATAGTTCAGAAGAGTTTTTAGTCGAAAAAAAATCTCCACTTTCTATGCCGCCAGATTTTGAAAAATTACCAGTTCCTCAAACTGACAAGCAAATTATTCAAAATGAAGGTGAAGATATTGAATTTCTCATTATAGAGAATGATCAAAATGGAGACCAATCAAATGGAACAGAGATTTCCGATGAAGACTTCGAAGAATTCATGTTGGATAAAATCAAAAATAATTGATGTTAACTAACAATATAAATTTTATAAATTTTAAAGTTAATAAAAAAAAATCTAATATTAAAAAAAATTTAAAATTAATTTTAAAAGAAAATAATCAAGTAATCTTATCACTTAGCAAAGAATACAAAAATAATTTTAAGAATAAAAATTTGGCTAAATTTTTTAAAAAAAAATTAGATTATCGAGTTATAGGTATGGGAGGCTCTTCTCTTGGTGCACAAGCAATTTATGATTTTTTAATAAATAAAATTAAAAAAAAATTTATTTTTGTTGACAATCTTCAGGGTACAAAAAAAAAGAATGTAAAAAAAATATTTAATAATCTCATAATTTCAAAATCAGGAAATACTATTGAAACAATTGTTAATTCTAAAATTTTAATAAAAAAAAGTGATAAAAATTTATTTATAACAGAAAACAAAAAAAGTTATCTTCGCCAGTTTGCAAATCAATTGAAAGCTGAAGTAATAGATCACAACAATTTTATTGGAGGAAGATATTCTGTTTTATCAGAAGTTGGAATGTTACCGGCTGAATTAATGGGTTTAAATTCAAAAACTTTTAGACAATTAAATAATATAATAAAAAATAAATCTTTTATGAATGCATTAGTTTCTAATGTTGAAGCAACAATTTCTTTAATCAAAAATAAAAAATTTAATTCTGTAATAATTAACTATGATCAACAATCTGTTAATTTGTTTAATTGGTATCAACAATTACTAGCTGAAAGTTTAGGTAAAAATAAAATTGGTTTGCTACCAATTATTTCTCTTATGCCTAAAGATAATCATAGTGTTATGCAGTTATATTTAGATGGTTTTAAGAATAACTTCTTTACTTTTTTTTATGTTAAAGAAAATAATTCATCTAAGTTACTTAATAGTGAAATTTTAGAAGAATATAAATTTTTAAAAAATAAAAATGTGAGTGAAATTATTTATGCTCAAAAAAAAGCTACAGAAAATGTTTTTACAAGAAAAAAGATTCCTTTTAGGAGTTTTGAAGTTAAAAAAAGAAACGAAAAAACTTTAGGCGAGCTTTTCTGTTTTTTTATTCTAGAGACAATATTACTTGGAAAAGCATTAAAGATTAACCCTTTTGATCAGCCGGCTGTTGAACTAATTAAAAAAGAAACAAAGAAAATTTTAACTTAAATATAAGATCCAAAAATTATCTTTGAAATTCCATATTTTTTTTTATCAATTAAATGAAAATTCTCTGGAAAAGTATCAACCTCTTTTTTATGTCTATGAATAATAATTATACCGTTTTCTTTAAGTATTTTATCTTCAATTATTGTGTTTAGAATATTTTTTAAATTTTTTTCCTTGTAGGGTGGATCTAAAAAAATAATATCATATCTTAATTTTAAACTTTTAAATTCAAACTTCTTTAAAATATCTGATACAATAATTTCATAATTAATATCTGATTTTAAATTATTTAGATTTTTTTGTAGAATAGGTAAAACTCCTTTATATTTTTCTATAAAAGTAACATGATTAGCGCCTTGAGAAAGACATTCTATACCAAAAGAACCTACTCCAGAAAATAGATCCAAAACGTATGATTTTTTTATATCAATTGAAAAATTATTTGAATGGTTGATTATGTTGAACACAGATTCTTTTGTAAGATCTTTTAAAGGCCTAGTTGTTTTATCTTGTGGTTCAAGCAGTCTTTTTCCCTTAAATTTGCCACTAATAATTCTCATTAATCAATAACTTTAAAGCCAATATCCCTTCTGTGAAATCCACCATTCCAGTCTAATCTCTTTATACAGTGATGTACTTCATTTCTAGCTTTTAAAAAATTATCAGAGAGTGAAATAAAGTTTAGCACACGTCCACCAGTAGCATATATTTTATTATTTTCTTTTTTAGTTCCAGCATGAAATATAAAACTATTTTTGTTTACAGTAAAATTTTCAAGATTATTTATTAAAACATTTTTTTTATATGTATCTGGATATCCTTTTGAACACAAAACAACACACAAACTTTTTTTACTATTCCACTCAATATTTACCTCTGCAAGTTTTTTGTTGCAACAAGCCTCAAGTATTTCTACTAAATCAGTCTTTAGTTTAGGAAGAATGGTTTGACACTCAGGATCGCCCATACGGACATTGTATTCGATTAGATAAGGTTCATTTTCAACAATCATCAAACCAGCATATAAAAAGCCTTTATACTCAGTGCCAAGATTTGAGAGCCCTTTAAGCGTTGGTTTAATGATTTTACTTAAAATTTTATTTTCTAAATTAGAATTTATTAGTCGAGAAGGCGAGTAGGCTCCCATGCCACCAGTATTTTTGCCATTATCTCCTTCAAGAACTCTTTTATGATCTTGTGCAGTTTCAAAGCTTTTAATACTAGTCCCATCACTAATTATAAAATAGCTCATCTCTTCACCTTTAAGAAATTCCTCTATAAGGACATTTTTAGCTTCTCCAAATTTTCCATCAAATATTTCCTCTACTGCCATGAAACTTTCTTGTTCATTATTGCAAATATAAACTCCCTTGCCTGCAGCTAAGTTGTCAGCTTTGATTACATTTGGGTATTTTGTATTTTCTAAAAATTTTTTTGCATCAATTCTATTTTCAAATATACCAAATTTGGCAGTAGGAATTCCGCAATCTTGACAGAGTTTTTTAGTAAATATTTTAGAACCCTCTAATTGAGAAGCAATTTTGTTAGGTCCAAATACTTTTATGTTAAACTTTTCTAAATAATCTACAATTCCATTCACCAGTGGTTGTTCAGGGCCTATAACAACTAAATCTATAGAATTGTCATTAATGAATTTATACACTTTATCGAATTCATTTATATCCATCTCAACATTAGTTGCAATTCTTGAAGTCCCTGCATTTCCAGGGATACAAAAAATTTCATTTACTCTAGAAGATTTAGATATTGTTGCTACTAATGCGTGTTCTCTACCGCCGCTGCCTATAATTGCAATTTTCATATTAATATTTATATATCTTATAAATGAAAAATAAATTAGCTAAATTAAAATATATGCCCAATAATTTTAAAATTATTGAAGAGGGTGACCATGTAATTTGTGCTATTTCAAAACAAAAAATACCTTTAGAAAATTTAAATTATTGGAATGTTGAAAAACAAGAGGCTTATTTTTCTTATATTGAGTCTTCAATTAAAAGAGAAAAAGAAGAAAGTTAACTTTTCCATCGATCATGTGTCCAAATCCACTGATCAACATTTTTTAAAATCATCTTTTCAAGGACATCATTAAGAAACTCAGTAATTTCTAAAATCGACTTTGTTTTACTTACTTTGATTGGTTTTGAGATGTAAATTTTAAAATAATTTGATTTTTTTCTTTCAATATAAATAGGTATTAATTCACAATTGTATTTCTTTACTAATTGAGCAGGTATAGTAGTTGTTGTTGCTAAATCATTAAAAAATTTTACTTTTTCTCCTTCTCTAACTCGCTGATCTATCATTAAGGCTATAGATTTACCTTCAATCAAATTTTTTATTATTTCACGACTACCAGCTCTACCTTTTTTAATCTGATTTTTACAAATGTATTTTCTTCTAATTTTCTCCATCGTTTTATTTAAATAAATATTATTTAAAGGCCTATAGATAGCTGCAAGATCAATCCCAGCTTTTTCTATTTCCATTGCCATAAGTTCAAAATTATTAAAATGACCCGAAATAAATACCGCTTTTTTATTATGTTTTTTTAAATTTTCTAAATGCTCCAACCCATCTATCGATAAATATTTTTTTAGCTCATTATTTCTAAATTTTTTTAGATACACATATTCAGCAAAAATTCTTCCATAATTACCAAGCACATTCGAGGCTATTTTTGATGGATTATTAGGAAGTTTAACATTTGCTTTCTTTAAATTTTGAATGATTAATTTCTTCGATCTAAATATTGGGCCTATAACCCTTCCTATAAAAAAACCTATATTAGA
>CACDWD010000025.1 GCA_902556285.1 uncultured Pelagibacteraceae bacterium | reverse complement strand
TTTTGTTATAATCCTTTATTTTATTAAACTCTTCTTTAAATCTGTAGATATAGTGAATGCTGTTATCTACAGCGATACCTATCGTGATTGCTGCAATTGTTATCGTCATCATGTCCAAAGGTATTCCTAGCAATCCAATTATTCCTAGTATGAAAAAGGCTGCGATAAAATTTGGAACAACACCTATCAATGAAAGCTTGATATTTCTAAACAAGATTATGAACATTGAAAATATTCCAATCATAACCAATCCTAAAGTTAAAATTTGAGATTTAAACAAGCTTTGTAATAAATTGTTAAATAATATTAATACACCTGCTAATTTGTAATCTTTTTCTTCTAAACCAAATTTATCTTTTAGATCAAAATTAATTTTGTTAATTAAATCATTTCTTCTTAAATTTTCCTGCGAGTCTATAATTCTTAAACTAATTCGAGCTTCATTATCTTTAATTGAAAGATAAGGATCAATGATTTCAGTTTTAATACTCTCAGGAATTTTAGAGTAAAGCACTCCCATTTCTAAAGTACCTAAAGGCTTATTATTGTTTAATTGAGTAGCTACTTCAATAATTGATGAAAAAGATAGAACTTTACCAATTTCAGGTAAACTATCTAAGTAATTATGAACAGATGTGATTAGATCAATTTTATCTTTGGTAAACCAGTATTTTTCATCATTAGTATCTTCTTCATCACCCCAATCCTCAAATTCATCATTTTCTTCAGATTTTTTCACCTTTTCTTTTTTTGGAAATTTTATAATAACCTCTAAAGGAGTAGTTCCACCTAGCTTCTCATCTATAAGCTTCATACCCTTGTAAATTTCTGTATTCTTATCAAAGTAATTTATAAAACTATTTTCAACTTCAAGCTTACTTATTCCAATAACACTGAATATTATAACTATTCCAGCTACTAAGAAGATAGAGTTTTTATTATTTATAGAAATTAAACTAAGTAAATTTGTAATTTTAGATTTCTGTTCTTTTTTAACTGAAATATTATTTGTGGGAGCAAAGTTTAAAAGGGTAGGTAGTAAAGTAAATGTAATGATAAATGATGTAATTAAACCAAAAGTCATCATCCAGCCAAAATCAATAATAGGTTTTATTTCACTAAAAATTAAAGATAAGAAAGCGAAAATTGTTGTTAGAACAGTATAAAGGATTGGCCAAAACATTTTTGAAGTTGTTAAGAAAATAATTTCAAAATTATTTTTTGATGGAAAATCTTTTTTAAGCTGAAGAAACCTAGTGCTCATATGAATATTCATTGCCATTGTTAAAATCAACATAAGTGCAATAAAATTTGATGAGATGACTGTAACTTTCCATCCAAGCAGTCCAAGCAATCCCATCATAATTACCACAGAAAAAAGACAACTACTTATAGGAACTACAATCCAAAGAAGGTTTCTAAAAACAAACCATAAAGTAGCAATTATAAATAATAGAACTCCTAAACCAAAAACAATTATATCGCTTTTAATAAAAGTCATCATATCATCAGCAATCATTGGTATTCCTCCAAGATAAATCTTTCCAACATCACCATAACTTTGAATAACTTGTCTAATTTCTAAAATATTCTGATGGTTTTGTTTTTTGATTTGATCTTTAATTAGCTCAACTTCTTCTTTTGATTTATTTTCTATATCTCCTAACTTTTGAGATGGTTTAATGTTAACAACAATCCCGCTAGTTTTACCGTCCTCACTAATGACAAAATTTCTAAAAACAGGACTATTTAAAATTTCTTTAAAACCTCGATTTCTATCAACATCTTCATCTTTTAATGTTTTGAAGCCTTCTAGTCTTTCTTGAAGGGGTGCATCAGAATTATTTAAAAGTGGAATATCTAATAAAGTAATTACACTATGGACCCAGTCGAGACTTTGAATTTTATATTTTAAACTTAATAAATTATTAATTGATGAGTCAGTTACCATTCCCTCATTTGGTGTATAGGTAAGAATTAAGAATTCTTTAGATCCATATCTTTCAGAAACTTCTTTTAGATATTCTAGATCTGGGTCACCTTCTATTAATAGGGTTTCTGATGAAGCATCTAGTTTAAAATTTTTTGAATAGTAACCAAAACTTAAAATAGCAATAATTAGCAACACAAATATTGCTTTTGGATTTTTTAGGATAACGTTTTGATAAAAATGAGCTATCATTCAAGCTCTTTATATTGGAATTTAACTTAATTGAGTATCCTTAAATTTTGTAAATCTTTCTTCAAATTCAAGAGTTACATTACCAATAGGACCATGTCGTTGTTTTCCAATTATAATTTGAGCTAAATGTGCAACTTCATTCATTTTTGCTTGCCACTCTGCATGCTCAACAGTTGCTTCTCTTGGTTCTTTTCTAGAAAGATAATATCCTTCTCTATAAACAAACATTACAACATCAGCATCTTGTTCAATAGATCCAGATTCTCTTAAGTCTGCTAATTGTGGTTTGTGATCATCTCTTTGTTCTACTTGTCTAGACAACTGCGAAAGAGCAACCACAGGAACAGAGAGTTCTTTGGCTATTGCTTTAAGTCCTTGAGTGATTTGAGATATTTCTTGAACTCTTCCATCTTTATTGAATGTAGTTCCCCTCATTAATTGGATGTAATCAACCACTATCATATCAAGGCCAAAAAGCCTTTTAATACGTCTCGCTCTATTACTTAGAGCAGCAATACTTATTGCTGGAGTTTCATCAATATAAAGGGGTAGCTCAGAAATATTTTTTGATGTTTCTAAAAATTTATCAAATTGATCATCTGATATTCTTCCTCTTCTAATATCATTAGAACTAATTCTTGCTTGTTCAGAAATAATTCTTGTAGATAATTGTTCTGAAGACATTTCAAGTGAAAAGAAAGCTATGGATGATTTCTTACCACTCTCTTGTAGTTTTTGAGCAGCGTTAAATGCAATATTTGTTGCTAGTGAGGTTTTTCCCATAGATGGTCGACCAGCAATAATAATTAAATCTGATTGATGTAAACCACCAAGCTTATCATCTAAGTCTCTTAAACCGGTTGGAACACCAACGATTCCCTCTTCATTCTTATAAGCAGCTGAAGCCATTTCAATTGTTTGTTTCATTGCTTCATCAAATTTTACTAAAGAAGAGTTGAAAGAACCTTTTTCAGCTAAATTGAATAATAATCTTTCAGAACTTTCGATTATAGATTGTCCGTTAGTATCAAGATCATTTAATTTTGCGCTATCAATAGTTTGTTCAGAAATTTTTATTAATTCTCTTCTAACAAACATATCGTAAATTATTTTTGAGTATTCTATTGCTTGCCTAACTGATGTAGAAAATTTTGTAATTTTAACCAAATATTCTGGAACATTTAGATCATCTTTTTCATCTTCAAAATAATTTTTTAAAGTAATTGGGTTAGCTAACATTCCTTTGTAGATAAGACTTTCAACCGCTTCAAATATTTTTTGATGCATTGGATCAAAAAAATTAACACTAGAAATTATTGTATTTATTTCATCAAATATATCATTGCTTACAAGGATAGATCCTATTACAGCTTGTTCGGCTTCAATATTATTTGGCAATTCTTTAAATTGATCCTTGACTATACTTAAATTGTTTTCCATGTAAATAAATTTACATGAAAATTAATCAAATCAAATTGTAAATTGATGCTGGGGAAAAGAATGTATAATTATTGAATTGTATCATCTGAAGATACATTAACTGTAATGTCAGCATCAACTTCTGAGTGTAAAGAAATTTTTACTTTAAACTTTCCTAAAGCTTTTATTTCTTCAATTGGTTGTATCATTGAAGGCTTGATATCAATTTTGTTTTCATCTTGAATAAGTTTTGAAATTTCAGTTGGTTTTACAGAGCCATATAATTCATTATTTTCTGTACTGAGTTTTTTAACAGAATACTCTTTACCATTAATTTGTTCAGCAATTTTAGAAGCTTCTTTTTTCTTTTCGTTATCTTTTTTAGATAACTCGGCTTTAATTTTCTCAACTTCTTTTATATTTTCTTTTGATGCATAAAGAGCTTTTTTGTTAATAATAAGAAAGTTTCTAGCAAAACCTCTTTTCACATCTATTACATCACCAATAGATCCAATTCTTTTTAAGTTTTCTAATAAGATTACTTTCATGTTATATTAATGCTAAGTTTCTTGCTCTTTTGATTGAAAGAGAGAGTTCTCTTTGTTTTTTTTGAGATACATTCGTAATCCTTGAGGGTAAAATTTTTCCATTCTCAGATACATATCTTTTTAAAAGTTTAATGTTTTTATAATCTATTTCTGGAGCACCTTTCACTGACAATGGACAAGTTTTTTTGAATTTGTATTTATTTGGTTGAAAAATACTTAATTTTGCAAAGTTACTTTGCTTACCTTTTTTGTTTCCACTTTGTCTTTTTGGCATTAGTTTTTAACACTTTCTTTTTTTTCACTATCTTCTTTTTTTCCAAAATAGTTTGTTTCTAAATCAAATTTTTTTACTCTAACTGTTAAATATCTTAGTAACTTTTTGTCAATAGCTTCATTTTTCTCTAATTCATTAATAACATTCCCTTTACCCTTAATTTTAAAGTGAATATAACTTCCTTTTTTATTCTTTTTGATAATATAAGATAGATCGAGCAAGCCCCAGTTTTCAGTTTTAATAATTTCACCTTCGTTTTTCTTTACAATTCTAGAATATTTTTCAGTTAATTGCTTAATTTCGCTTGGTGAAGCATCTTGCCTAGCTATAATTGTATGTTCGTATAAATTCATTTAACCTCTTTAATAAAAAGTGAGGATATACTATTATAAATGTTCAATTACAATAGTTAAAAAGACAAAATAAATACTTTTTTTATATGTTTTCAGTAATTTTTCCAGGACAAGGTTCTCAAATAGTGGGAATGGGAAAAGAGTTTTATAATAAATTTGATATAGTAAAAGAGTTGTTTAAGCAGGCAGATGATACACTAAATTTTTCTATTTCTAAGCTTATTTTAGAAGGACCAAAGGAAAAATTAGATTTAACAGTTAACACACAACCAGCAATATTTTTAATTAGTTACTCAATATTTAATGTAGCAAAAAATGAATTCAAATTAGATTTAAGTAAAGCAAAATACTTTGCTGGACACTCTTTAGGGGAATATTCAGCTTTATCATGCGCAGGGTATTTGGATTTTTCAGATACTTTAAAAATATTAAGAATCAGAGGAGATGCTATGCAAAACTCTGTGCCTAAAGGGCAAGGGGGAATGGTTGCAGTATTGGGCTCAACAATTGATGTGATAGAAAAAATTTTGACAGAACATAAAAAAAATTTAAAAGCACAAATTGCGAATGACAATTCTGAAGGTCAAATTGTTTTGAGTGGAAAAACAGAGGATTTAGAAAAGTTAATTCAAATTTTAAGTGATAATTCAATAAAAAACATCAAACTTCCAGTAAGTGCACCTTTCCACTGCGATTTGATGAATAATGCAACAAAAATTATGACAGAAGAGTTAAATAAACTTAATTTTAAAAACGGACAAAATAAATTAATTTCAAACGTTACTGCTAATGAAATTAAAGATCTAGATGAGCTTAAAAATCTCTTAATTAAACAAATAGAGAATAGAGTTAGATGGAGAGAAAGCGTGATTAATATGATAGAAAGTGATGTAAACCATTTTATAGAAATTGGACCTGGGAAAGTTTTGTCAGGTTTGGTAAAAAGAATTAATAGAAATGTAAAAATTGACACAATTAATGATCAAAGTGATATTGAAGGTCTAAAATTATGATAGATTTAAAAGGTAAAAATATTATCGTTACAGGTGCTTCGGGAGGAATTGGGAATTCAATAATTGAAAAATTAAATCAAGTAGGGGCAAATATTTTAGCTTCAGGCACAAGAATGGAAAAACTTGAGGAGCTAAAAAGTAAATATGGAAATATTAAAATATTAAAGTTTGATATCTCTCAAAGTGACAAAATTGAGGAATTTGTTGAAAGCGCAACCAAAGAGCTTGGTGGTAGTTTAGATTGCATAGTTAACAATGCTGGTATTACAAAAGATAATTTAGCAATAAGAATGAGTTTAGAGGAATGGCAAAAAGTAGTTGATATAAATTTGACATCAACTTTTTTAATGAGCAAGTCAGCAATAAAAAAAATGCTTAAAAATAAATCTGGAAAGATTGTTAATATTACATCAGTTGTTGGACACACTGGTAATTTAGGTCAAGCGAATTATACGGCATCAAAAGCTGGCATTGTTGCTATGTCAAAAAGTCTAGCAATCGAATATGCTAAAAAGAATATAAATATAAATTGTATATCGCCTGGTTTTATAAAAACAACAATGACAGATAAATTAGATGATAAATTTAAAGAAGCTATTATATCAAAAATTCCTTCTGCCCGACTAGGGGAGCCTGATGATATTGCAAATGCAGTACTTTTTTTATGCTCAAGTCAATCAAGTTATATAAATGGTGAAACTCTGCATGTTAATGGAGGCATGTATATGGCTTGACAAAATAGCTAATTAAACTATTAAGAATTTATAACAAAAAGGATCAAAATGTCAGAAGATGTTTCAAGCAAGGTAAAAAAAATTGTAGCCGATCACCTAGGTATTGATGAGGCAAAAGTTACTGAAGAATCAAGTTTTATAGATGATTTAGGAGCAGACAGTTTAGATACAGTAGAATTAGTTATGGCTTTCGAGGAAGAATTTGGATCTGAAATTTCAGATAGTGAAGCTGAGAAAATTTTAACTGTAGGAGATGCAGTTAAATTTATCGAAGGAAAAGCTAACTAATACATCAAATGCCCTCAGAAACAGACGGGGTTATGATTGTTCTATCCTCTCCATCCGGAGCAGGAAAAACTACCTTGGTAAAAATGTTATCCAACATGGATAATTTCGATGTTTCTATTTCTCACACAACCCGACAACCGAGACTTAACGAAATATCAAACAAAGATTATTATTTTGTCGGGGAAGATCAATTTAGAAGATTAATAAAAAATGAAGAGTTTCTAGAATATGCAAAAGTATATAATAACTTTTATGGCACAACTAGAACACCAGTAATAGATAAATTAAATAAAGGAAAAAATGTTTTATTTGATATTGATTGGCAGGGGGCAGATCAAATTAAAAATAAAAATTTAGATTATAAATTAATAACATTTTTTATTTTACC
Source organism: uncultured Pelagibacteraceae bacterium (assembly GCA_902556285.1). GTDB lineage: Bacteria > Pseudomonadota > Alphaproteobacteria > Pelagibacterales > Pelagibacteraceae > Pelagibacter. The sequence goes on along the minus strand of CACDWD010000025.1, from coordinate 1,633 downwards.
ACCAAGTAAAAAAGTATTATTTGACAGATTGTCTAACAGAGACATGAAAGATAAGTTAATTGTTGATGAAAGAATGAAACAATTTGATAGAGATGTATTACATTGGATCAATTATGATTATGTAGTGATAAATGACGATTTGCAAAAATGCTATAAAAAAATTTCAAATTTAATAAATGCTGAAGTTTCAAATGGATCAAAAGATTATGATAAAGAGTTTATTAGAAATCATGTTGAAAAACTAATTTCGTAACTTCTCATATTCACGAGTTAATTCATAGTAAGTATCAAAGTCTAAATTTTGAGGTCTTAAATTTAAATCAATTTTGAGTTTTTTTAATATTTTTTGATCTCCATTAAAAAAATGATTAAATGGTTTTTTAAGCATTTTTCGTCTATGATTAAAAAAAACTCTAGAAATTATTTCTAAATTTTTTGGGTCTTCAATCTGAACAAAATCATTTTTTGGTTCAAAATAAAGAACAGAACTATCAATTTTAGGCTTTGGAGAAAAACATTCTGGCGGAATATCAAAAATTTTTCTTACTTTAAGTCTCCAATTAGTTAAAATTGCTAATCTGCCATATGCTGATGTATTGAAACTTGCAATAATTCTATCAGCAACCTCTTTTTGAAACATTAAAATTAATTGGCTAAACCAACAATATTGAGTTTTTAAATTTATTATCCATTTAGATAAGATTTCTGTTGAAATATTATAAGGCAAATTACCAAAAACTATTATTTGATTTTTTGAGAATGATTGTTCGTTAAAATTTAAAATGTCATCATTGTAAAGTTTAATTTTATTTCCAAATCTATCATTTAATGATTCAGATAATTTATTATCTTTCTCAACAAGATATATTTTTTTTGGTTGTTTACTTAAAATTTCAATTGTTAAATTTCCAGTTCCTGGTCCAACTTCAAGAACTTCTTTATCTTTAATATCTACAAGATTTACTATTTTTTTTATAATATTTTGATCAATTAGAAAGTTTTGACCTAAACTTTTTTTTGCTTTAAACACTTAAAAATCTAAAAATTGTAATGATCTAATTAAACTTAATGGATTAGATATATTTTTTCCAATCATAAGTTCATTTGGACCATGGTCAGGTGAAACTCTTATAAAAGGAAGTCCTGCTGTTATATTAATTGCATCATATTCAAACAAAGTTTTAGCGGGTATCAAAACTTGATCATGATACATACCAATAATAACATCAAATTTTTTTCTATTTTTTTTTAAAAAAATAGTATCAGCAGGGAATGGACCTGAAACATTGTAATTATTTTTTTTTAAAAATTTTATACTCGGCAGAATTATTTTTTCGTCTTCATTAAATGAGTGAATACTTTCACAATGAGGGTTAAGTCCTGTGATTGCTATTTTAGGTTTTTTTTTAAAGCGTTTGAGCCAAAAAGAACTAATTGTTTTAACTTTTTTGATTATTTGAATTTTTGTTATTTTTTTTGAAACATATTTCAACGGAAGATGAGTTGTTAAAGGAGATACAGAAAGAGATTTATTATATATAATCATAGATATATTTTTTGAATTTGTTTTACTTGCCAAATATTCAGTCATTCCGATAAACTTTTTTTTCAAAAAATGTTTTTTTGATACAGG
>CACDWD010000024.1 GCA_902556285.1 uncultured Pelagibacteraceae bacterium | reverse complement strand
AAAATCTTACATCAATCAAAACTTATAAATTATTTCAATGGGGACTATGCAAAATCTAAAATTGAAGAGGACCTAGATAAATTTTTAAAGAAAATTAAAAAAGACAAAAAATATTTTTTATCAAAAAAAGATATAATTTTTCTAGAGGCGCTTAAATCTGATGGAGTTGAAATTTCAAAAAAATATGATGGTCTTTATGAGGTTAAGCAATCAGAAATGCCTGCCGATATTCAAACAATGATAGATAATAATGAGATTGGTGCCGCATTGTTGAGAATAATTGAGGTAATTGGACCTGACAAAATTGAAAATATTGATGAAGATACAGTTTATTTTATTATCAATACTTTAAATCAATTAAATGTTGATTTAATCAGAAACAAACTATTGCTAAAAGTTCTTCCTTTAAAAGTTTAAAAATTATAATAAAATAAATATATGGCTATCAGAACTATAATAACAGAACCAAATAAATTACTTAGGCAAATATCTAAACCAGTCAATAGTGTTGGTAAAGAAGAACAAAAATTAATGGATGATATGCTAGAGACAATGTATGACGCAAACGGAATTGGTCTCGCGGCGATACAAATTGGTGTACCAAAGAGAATTATTGTAATGGATATAAGTAAAGATGAGAGTAAAAAAGAGCCAAGATATTTCGTAAATCCGGTTATCAAAAATAAAGATCCAGAAAAAGCAACTTATGAAGAAGGATGTCTTTCTGTGCCAAATCAGTTTGCAGAAATTGATAGACCTAGTAAGTGTGAAGTAGAATATCTTGATTATGATGGAGAAAAGAAATTGCTAAAGGCCGATGGTCTTCTGGCAACATGTATTCAGCACGAGATGGACCATTTAGAGGGAATCCTATTTATTGATTATCTTTCAAAATTAAAAAGATCAATGATAATTAAAAAATTATCAAAATTAAAATCTACGTCTGTAGAAGCTTAATCAATGCTAAAAAAAATAGTTTTTATGGGTACTCCCATGTTCGCTGTTCCAATTTTAAAATCACTTTATCAAAATGGATATCCTATTTCTTGTGTTTATACACAACCACCTCAAAAATCTAAAAGAGGTCAAAAAATTAACAAGTCACCAATTCAATTAATTTCAGAGACTTTAAATATAGAATTTAGAACACCAAATTCATTAAAAGAAAATTTAGATGAATTAGAATATTTTAAATCTTTAGAAGCAGATTTAGCAATAGTTGTTGCTTATGGTCAAATTATACCAAAGTCATATTTAAATTTAACTAAAAAAGGATTTATTAATATACATGCATCTATTCTTCCAAAATGGAGAGGTGCTGCTCCTATTCAAAGATCAATTATGAATTTAGATAAAGAGACAGGAATTAGTATTATGAAAATAGGGGAGGAACTAGATACAGGACCGATATGTAATGTTTATAAAATTAATATAGAAAACAATTTAAACGCTGAAGATATTAATGAAAAGCTATCAAGTTTGGCTGCAGAGAAAATTTTAGATAATATAGATGATATATATGAGGATAAAGCAAACTTTATAGAACAAGATCACTCATCAGCTACATACGCATCAAAAATTCAAAAATTAGAGGGGCAGATTAATTGGAAAGAAGATGCTAAAATTATAATTGGTAAAATAAATGGACTTTATCCAGTTCCAGGTGCTTATTTCATGTTTAACGGTGAGAGATATAAAATATTAAAAGCAGAAATTGGACAAGCACAAGGAAAACCAGGTGAGGTTTTATCTGACCATTTAGAAATTTCATGTGGAGATAAAAAATCAATAAAAATTAAAGAAATACAAAGAGAAGGAAAAAAGCCTCAAAGTATTGGAGAATTTGTTTTAGGAACACAAATTAAAAAGGGTTCATTTTTATAATGAATAGATACCAAATACTTATTGAGTATGTAGGGACAAATTTTAGAGGATGGCAAATTCAAAAAAAGGGCCCAACAATTCAAGGATTAATTCAAGAAAAATTATCAAAATTATTAAAAGAAAAAATTGTTTTACATGGTCAAGGAAGAACTGATGCAGGGGTTCATGCATTTGAGCAATCTGCACACTTTGATTGCAAAAATAAAATAACGGATAAAATTAAATTTTTAAAATCCATTAATCATTTTTTAAATTTAAAGGACATTGCAATTAAAAATATTAAAAAAAGAAATAATAAATTTCACGCTAGATTTTCAGCAAAACAAAGAATTTACAAATACTTTATTTTTAATCAAATAAGTCAACCAATAATTGAAAAAAATAGAGCATGGCATGTTCGTAGGCCTTTAAATTTAGAATTAATGAAAAAGGGTGCAAAAAAGTTATTAGGAACTAATGATTATTCAACTTTTAGATCTTCAAGCTGTCACGCTAAAAGTCCAATAAAAACTATTAAATCAATTAAAATTAAATCATCAAAAAATAAAATTGAATTTCAATTTAGTTCTCAATCATTTTTACAACACCAGGTTAGATCTATGGTTGGTTGTTTAAAATACTTGGGAGAAACTAAATGGGATTTGAAAACTTTTGAAAAGAGATTTAAGTCAAAAAAAAGAACACTGTGTGCTCCTCCAGCACCACCAAGTGGTTTATTTTTATTTAGAGTTCTTTATTAATTTATTTTTATTGCTCATAGCAAACTTTTTATTTATTCGCCATCTAGACTCAGCTCTTACAATATACCCGCAACAGTTTTTTGATCTACATTTACAAGGAAATTGTTTGTAGTTTTCATCATAACCAAATCCATAATCACAGGTAAACTCCTCACCTTTTTTAATATCTTTGATTGCTTTGACCCAAATTTTCAATCCCTTTCCATCGTAATCACAATTATTATCACAAGAATGGTTTATTAGACCCGCGGTATTCCATGGAAAATCTCCATCTAGATCGTATCTTTTATTTATTGTGAATAAATATATTGGTTTACTATTATCGTATTTATCAGAATCTTGTGTTTGTTTTTTTGTTATAAGTTTTCCGACATAGTCAATTATTTTCGTTCCCTCTTTAATGTCACGAGTCGCATAAAGTCCTCTACCTTTATTATCAATTCCAGACTTTTTTATTTTATATAATTTCATGAAGATTTTTATTTAGATTTTTATTAAGATTTTTCAATTAAATTCTAAAAGAGCATCAACATGTCTTTTAGTGCTGTCTCGAAGTGCGTTTAGGTCATAACCGCCCTCTAAAATTGAAACAACTTTTCCATTACAAAACTTTTTAGAAGTCTCTAATACTCTTTTAGTAATAGTAAAATAATCCTCTGTTTTTAAATTAAATTGAGCGAGAGGGTCATCTTCATGAGCGTCAAAACCAGCACTAATTAATATAAACTCTGGTCTAAACTCTTCTAATTTTTTTAATACATGGTCAAATATGTTCAAATATTCTTCTGAACTTATGCCAGCCGGCAAAGGTATATTTAAGATATTGTTAAATTTACCTCTTTCTTGCTCAGATCCAGTTCCTGGGTAATAGGGATATTGATGAGTTGATATAAAAAGAACATTTTCATTTTCATAAAAAATATCCTGTGTTCCATTACCATGATGAACGTCAAAATCCACTATAGCAACTTTTTTATATTTATATTTTTTCAACAAATAATTTGCACCAATACTCACTGAATTTAAAATACAAAAACCAGCAGCCTTATTTTGTGAACTATGATGTCCAGGAGGTCGAACACCACAAAATGCATTTCTAAATTCTTTTTTTTCTACTCCATCAATTGCAGTAATTATTGATCCAACTGCATCGAAAGTTGCATCTTTGCTTCCAGGCGAAATGATTGTGTCACCATCAAGTGAAGAAAAACCTTTTTTTGGAAAAGAACTTTTTACTAAATTTAAATAATTCTTTTCATGTGTCATTAAAAGAATATCCTCTGAAACTTTTGATGGTTTCTTCCATATTAGATTTTTATTATTAAGTTTTTTAAAATTTTCTACTATGACTGATACTCTTGCTATTTGTTCTGGATGACCAGGACCTGTATCATGATTTTGAGATGTATCTGATGTAATTAAGCCAGTTTTCACTTAAAGTAATTATCTAAGATTTTAGTATAAATTAAAGTTAATCTTTTTAAATCAGATAATGACACGCATTCTCCTACCTTATGCATAGTTTTTCCCACTAATCCAAATTCTAAACATGGAGCTATTTTTCTTATGAATCTAGCATCCGATGTGCCACCAGTTGTGGATAATTTAGGTTTAATTTTAGTAATTCTCTTTATTGTATTTTGTATCATAAATGTAGTTTTGTTAGGTTTAGTTAAAAAGGCCTCACCAGAAACACTATATTCAATTTTATATTTTGATTTATTTTTATAACAAATTTGTTTTATTATTCTGTTAATTTTATTCTTTAATTTGTAAGATGTGTGTTTGTTATTAAATCTAATATTAAAAGATGCACTAGCTAATCCTGGAATTACATTATCAGCTGAATTATCAATGTTAATTTTTGTTATTTCTAGATTTGTAGGCTGAAAATCTTTTGTTCCTTTATCAAATTTAACTTCTTTTAACTTTTTGAGTATTTGGACTAAAGCTGTTGATGGATTGTTTGCTCTGTTGGGGTAAGCTACATGACCTTGAATACCAATTACAGTCAATTTTCCAGTCATACTACCTCTACGACCAATTTTAATCATTTCTCCTAATTTATTTGGATTCGTAGGTTCTCCTACTAAGCAAAAATCTATTTTTTCTTTTCTTTTCCTCAAATATTCAACAACTTTCTTCGTCCCATTAATTGCAATTCCTTCTTCGTCTCCAGTAATTAGAAGACTAATAGACCCACCGAATTTTTTATTTATTTTAGAAAAATTACTAACTGCAGTAACAAATGCAGCTATTGAGCTTTTCATGTCATTTGCACCTCTGCCAATTAAGTATCCTTTCTTAACAGCAGGTTTAAAGGGATTAACAGTCCAATCATTCAAATTACCAGGTGGTACAACATCCAAATGACCTGCATAACAAAAATTTGGACTTGCGGTACCAAGTCTTGCGTAAAGATTTTTTACGGAATAACTATTTTTATCTTTGAACTCGAGAATTTTAGTTTTAAAGCCGATTTTTTTTAATTTTTTTTCTAAAAATTTAATAACACCAGCATCAGTTTTTGTAACAGATGGAAACCTAATTAGCTCTTTTGCTAATTGAAGTTCATTAATTTTTTGCATTTTTATTCTCTTAAAAGATCATTAACTGATGTTTTCGATCTTGTTTTTTCGTCAACTTGTTTAATTATTACTGCACAATATAAAGATGGTGCTTGTGGATTGTTTTTATCTGGCAAGGATCCTGGAACTACCACTGAATAAGGTGGAATTTTTCCATAAGTTATCTCGCCAGTTTTTCTATTAACAATTTTTGTTGATTGACCAATATACATTCCCATACTCAGAACAGAACCTTCTCCAACTATTACACCTTCTACTACTTCAGACATCGCTCCTAGGAAAACATTATCTTCAATAATTGTTGGTAATGCTTGAGCAGGTTCTAATACACCACCAACCCCAGTACCAGCTGAGATATGACAGTTTTTTCCAATCTGACAACAACTTCCTGCACGACTAAACGTATCCATCATTGTTCCTTCATCAATATATGCGCCAATATTTACATAACATGGCATTAAAACTGCATTCTTTCCTACAAATGATCCTTTTCTTACTGGTGAATTAGGTACCATTCTAAAACCAGCTTTTTCATGATCTTCTTTTGTCCATCCTGCTGTTTTTCCTTTAAGTAGATGAGCTTTGTCATACCAGCTACTGTATGGACCATTTAAATTTTCCATTGGATACATTCTGAAGCTTAACATTATAGCTTTTTTCAGATGTTGATGAGTAACCCATTCACCATTGATCTTTTCAGCTACTCTTGCTTTTCCACTGTCTAAATCATCAATAATTTGATTAACAGCATCCTTTAAAGATTTATCTGAATTTTGGCCTACTTGGTCTCTATTTTCCCAAGCTTCATTTATAATTTTTTCAATACTCATAATTTTATGAGTTTTTTAATAACCTTATTTCTTTTAAAAATAAAGAAAGATTTTTTATTTTGTAATCAATATATTCTTTATCAGACTCTTTTTTTCCCCAGTATTCATCATTGATTAACCAAACTGTTTTTGCTCCTCTTTCTTTTCCAATTGATAAGTTTTTTGCAATATCTTCAATGTATAGTGTCTCAGTTGGATCAATTTGAAATTTTTTGACCATCAGATCAAATGCTTTTGCCTCAGGTTTTGGACTGTACTCAGCATCAACAATGTCAAATACACCGTCAAATTGATCATTAATTCCTAAGTGAGTAGTAATATTTTTAACATGTTCTTTACTACCATTTGTAAACACAAATTTGTTTAGATTAATATTTTCAAGCTCATTCCTTAAAACAGTATCTTTTTCTAAAAAATCTAAATTAATATCATGCACGTAGTCTAAAAATTCTCTTGGAGGTATATCGTGATGTATCATTAAACCATTAAGACTAGTGTTATATTTATGAAAATAATTTGTTTGTAATTCTTTTGCCTCTTTTAAATCTACATTTAATTTATTCGAAATATATTGAGTCATTTTTTTACTTACTTGACCAAATACTCCTTCAAGATCACTATACAGTACCCCATCACAATCAAATAATATGTTTTTGATATTCTTTAATTCTTTCATTGTCTTATTAAGGTCCCAGAGCCCTTGTCAGAGAATATTTCCCATAAACACGAATGTGGCTTTGTGCCATTGATTATACCAACTGCTGTTACACCATTATTTATGGCGTCTAAGCATGCGTTTATTTTAGGTATCATACCTTCTGTAATAGTTTCGTCTTTAATCATTTCAAGAACCTCAGATGAAGAAATTTCCTCTATTAATTTCTTATTTTTATCCAAAACACCATCAACATTCGTCATTAACAATAGTCTTCTTGATTTTAAAGATTTTGCTATAGCCATCGCAGCTGTATCTCCATTAATATTATATGTTTGGTTTTCTTTACCTAATCCTAATGGAGAAATTATAGGAATTTTATTTTGATTAATTATATCTAATATTTGTTCATTATTAATCTCATCTGGCATTCCTACAAATCCAAGCTCTTCTGCTTCTGGTATAGTTTTTATAACATTATTTTTTTTTGTGTGAATAGAGATTGCCTCTGTTCTTTTGTCTTTTAAAGAATTAACAATGTCATTATTAAAATCAATCAAAACAGATTCAACAATATCAATTATATTTTTGTCAGTTACTCTTAGTCCTCTTATAAATTTTGATTGAATATTTGATTTTTCTAGCTCTCTTTTAATTCTAGGTCCACCACCATGAATTACCACAGTTGCAAGGCCTAATTTATTTAAAACACTAAGATCAGTTATAAAATTATTAAATACGTTTCTATCAATTAAAACATTTCCACCGTATTTAATTACTATTAAATCATTTTTATATTTTTCAATATATTTAGTTACTTCATTAACTGGTGGCCCATCTTTAGGTAATATCTTTTCAAGGTCCATTTATTAATTTTTAATTAGGTTGCAGTTTTAACTGTTGTACGTTTCATTATTACAACCTGCTGAGCCATTGTTAAAATGTTATTAACTGTCCAATAAATTACTAGCCCACTTGGGAATGGTGCAAGAATTACTGTTAAAAATAAAGGGAAGAACATAAATATTTTTGCTTGCATTGGATCTGTTGGAGCGGGATTTAACTTTTGTTGCACCCACATTGATACCCCCATAGCAACTGGCCATGCTCCAATTACAAGAAAAGAAGGTACATCATATGGAAACAATCCGAATAAATTAAATATAGAAGTGGGATCCTTAGCACTTAAATCTTGGATCCACCCATAAAAAGGCATATGACGCATCTCTATCGTTACAAATAAAACTTTATACAAAGCAAAGAATACAGGTATTTGAATCAGAATTGGCAAACATCCAGACATGGGATTTACTTTTTCTTTTTTATAAAGAGCCATCATTGCTTGTTGTAATTTCATCTTGTCATCTTTGTGTACTTCCTTAAGTCTTGCCATCTCAGGCTGAAGAGCTTTCATTTTAGCCATGCTTCTGAATGAAAAATTAGCAAGTGGAAAAAATGCTACACGAATACAAACGGTAACAGCAATAATTGCTAATCCATAATTACCAAATATTTTAAAGAAATATTCTAAAGCAGTAAACAAAGGACGTGTTAAAAAGTATAAGAACCCCCAATCAATCGTAAGATCAAATTTATCAATTTTTAATGATTCTGCGTACCCATCAATTACATCAACTCTTTTTGCAGCTACTATTACTTGCAAGTTTTCTTCTATAGAGGAGTTTCCATTTAACTCTAATGGTTCTGTTGTAACAAAGTTAATTCTGTACTTGTTTTTGTAATCCATCGTAGTTTTAAATTCTTTTTCTCTTGGTGGAATTAGAGTTGATATGTAATATTTATCTCCTAGACCTAACCATCCTTTTTGGGCAGTTCTTGAAAATTTTTTCTCTTCAATATCGTCATAATCTTCCTCAATTAATTCTTCATCTAATGTAGCAATAGGACCTTCATGAAGAATGTAAAAATCGGTTAAACCTTCAGGGATTTGATTTCTTATAATTTGCCCATAAGAATAGAAGTCATAGTTTTTATCAGTAGAATTTATAACTCTTTGTTTTATTGTGAATAAAAATTTATCATCTAATGCAATTTCTTTTTCAAAAGTGATCCCTTGATCATTAGTCCAACTTAGTTTTATAGGAGATTGATCAGTTAATTTATTATTTCCAGAAACTGACCAAATTGAATCTGCATTTGGAATATCGATATTTTTATCAGTAGTTATAAAACCACTTTCTACTATATAGCCTTCTTTAGAGCTTCGTGGTGCAAGAAATTTTACTTTTTCATCGCTTTCTAAACTAACATTATATTCTTTGAAAGTTAGATCGTCTATAGCGCCCCCTTTTAATGAAATAGATCCAACAATACTTTGGTTTTCAAATTGAATTCTTTCACTTTGTTGTAACGCTTCTTCCCGTGAAATTTCGGTTACATTTTCTTTTTGATCAAGACTAGGTGCATCCGAATTCTGTTCAGTCTTAGTTTTTTCAGTTAAATTTTCTTTCGTTACAGGAGGTGGTGCAAAAAATAGCGAGTATAATATAATTACAGCAGCTGATAAACTTATGGCAGCAATTATATTTCTAGTTTCCATTA
>CACDWD010000023.1 GCA_902556285.1 uncultured Pelagibacteraceae bacterium | reverse complement strand
AAACTCAATACAATAAAATACAAACTTTAATCCAAAAAGGAATAGATGAAGGTGCAAAATTAGTTGCTGGAGGAACAGGTAAACCTGATGGGTTAGACAAAGGTTACTTCGTTAAACCAACTGTTTTTGCAGATGTAAATAACAATATGGATGTTGCAAGAACAGAAATTTTTGGACCCGTTTTATCTGTTATTCCATTTGAAACAGAAGAAGAGGCAATAACAATTGCAAATGATACTGCTTATGGATTAACAAATTATATTCAAACTCAAGACTCTGAAAAAGTACAAAGAGTTGCAAGAAAATTAAGATCTGGAATGGTAGATGTTAATGGAGCTGGTATTGCAGTTGAAAGAGTGTGTTTAATTCTATCTTGAGTTTGTTTGGTTTCTATCAATCTCATAAAAGAATCTAACTCTAATTTATAAAGATCATCTTCTGATAAAGTTTTATCTAAATTTGTATCTCCACCACTTAAAACATTTGCGAGTTCTGTTCCAACATACATTCCGTGATCTAGAATAATTTTTTCATTGTATAATTTCTCTAAAACTTTAATCATCTTCTCTTTTAAAGGTTTGCCAGATAGATTAAATTTACACTCTTCTGGAGGAACAAAATCGTTGTTTTCATGGATAAGTTTTCTAGCCTCCTCAAAAAGACTGTTTCTATTCATGATTTTTTTATCATCAGGTTTTAAATATTTTAAAGGCTCTGCTTCAACAGGTGAAGTTGCAGTTTTTGCGTATCCAATAATATCAAATACTTTTAAAGGAGCATAATCAGGATCAGATTTTGCTTCTTCCGTTTGTGACCATCTCCAAAGCATTTCTTTACATCCACCTCCAGCTGGCACTAATCCAACAATTGTCTCTACAAGACCAACCACAATATTTGTGTGCGATGCAACAAAGTTACTTTGAACTAAGACTTCAAAACCACCACCCAAGGTAAGACCAGAAGGTGCAGAAACTACCGGGTACTTAGAATATTTTAATGTTTTGCAAGTATCCTGAAAGTATTTAATGAATTTTTCTATAGATTTAAAATCACTATTATCTGCAAAATTCATTGTATAACTTAAATTCACACCTGCAGAAAATTGCATGCTTTCATTCATAACAATAAGAGGTTTGTCAGTTGCATTTTTTAATGCATCCATTGAATCATAATCTAATGCACAAGCTTTTGTAGTAAATTCGACAATATTAAAATCTTTAAAACGGTGAATTTCAGCAGAATTATTTTTATCTACTTTTATTGCTGTTGATCTTATTTTTCCCAGTGTTTCAATGTCAGTATATAATTGTCTTTCTCCATAAAAGTTTTCATCTTTTGACTTTGATAAATTTTCTAAAAATTTATTATTTTCAACATTATCTATTCGTGAAAAAAAGTTTTCTACACCCATTGATTTTAACATTTCAAAAGGACCCATAGACCAATTGAAACCAAGTCTCATTGCTTCATCTATATCATTAAACTTATCTGTAATTCCTGGAACTAGAGAAGAAGCATATTTTATTATTTTAGAAATTACTTCCCAAGCATATTCGCCATATTTATCTTTTCGATTAATTAAATTATTAATATCTACAGTCTCAACTCCTAAATCTATTTTTTTTGAGGTTGTATATTCGCCTGTTTCTAAATTAATAGCCTCTAATATTTTTTGGTTTCCACTTTTATTCATTCTGTAAAAACCACCTTTTCCTTTACGGCCAGTATATCCGGTATCAATCAATTTTTTTACTAATGGAATTTCTTTTGCAACAATTTGAAATTCATCATTATCAGAAAGCTCTTTAATAAAGCTTTTTAAAACATCAGCCATCAAATCAATTCCAATTAGGTCATATAAGCCAAAAACTCCTGTTTTAGGTATACCCATTGGTCTTCCGAAAACTGCATCGGCTTCTTCAATTGATAGTTTCATTCTAAATGCTTCGGTCATTGCTACCTGCATAGCATAAACACCTATTCTATTTCCTAAGAAACCAGGTGTATCATTACAAACGATAGCACCTTTACCTAATTCAATTTCACAAAATTTTTTAAGAGAATTAATTTTATTTAAATCATTATTCTCATTCTTAACAATTTCAAGTAGCCCCATGTATCTAACTGGATTAAAGAAATGAGTTATGCAAAAATCTTTTTTTTCTTCTTCAGATAATTTTTCTGACAAAATTTTTATAGGAATAGAAGAAGTATTAGATGAAACAATCGCTCCCTGTTTTCTATTCTTAAATATTTTTTCATAGATATTGTGTTTAATATCAATTCTCTCAACAACAGCCTCAACAACCCAATCTGCTTCTTTCACTACGTCAAAATTATCATCAATATTTCCAACTTTAATATTTTCAATTTTGGTTTTATCTAAAAGTAATGGTGGTCTTGATTTATGTATTTTATCTCTTGCTTTTTCGGATATTTCTGTTGTTAAATCTAAAAGAGTTACTGGTACATTGGCATTACAAAGGTGTGCTGCAATTCCACTACCCATCGTACCAGATCCAATAACTACTACTTTTTTTATATCCATAATCAGCAAACTTTTATTGAATTAATCAAAAACTTGAAATAAGACAAATTTCCTGATTAATTAAATTGGTAAGCTATATATATTAACACAATATTAAAGAGAAAAATGTACAATTCAGTAATAGCTGGTTACTCCAGATCACCTTTTGCAATGGCTAATAAAGGTAAATTAATAGAGGTGAAACCTGTTAATCTTCTGGCTCAAGTAATCAAAAACCTTGTTTCACAGTCAAAAATTAATCCAAAGGAAATTGAAGATGTTGTTATAGGATGTGCATTTCAAGTTGGCGAACAATGCTTCAATATTGGAAGGTTGGTAACTTTTTTATCAGACTTAGACATAAGAGTGCCAGGAATGTCTGTAGATAGATGGTGTGGATCTTCTATGGAAGCAATTCATATTGCTGCAGGAAAAATAGCAATGGGTTCTGGAAAAGCATTCATTTGTGGAGGCGTAGAAAGTATGACAAGAGTAAAAACAGGCTTCGATCCATTACCTTATCCTTATTCAAATGAAGAAAAACAAAATCCACATTTATATTTATCAATGGGTATTACTGCAGAGAATGTTGCAAAAAAATATAATATTTCAAGAACTGAGCAACAACAGTTCTCATTAGAAAGTCATAGAAAAGCAAATGAGGCACAGCAAAAAGGAAAATTTATTAGCGAGATTACTAAAATAGGTGATTGTGAAACTGATGAAAATATCAGGCCTAATAGTACAATGGAAAAATTAGATAGTTTAAAATTAGCTTTTGATCAATATGGAACTGTAACAGCTGCAACTTCATCTCCCTTAACTGATGGAGCTGCTGCAACTCTTATATGTGAAGAAAATTTTGCTAAAGAAAATGGCTTAGAAATTCTTGGAAGAATAAAATCTACTGCTGTTGAGGGTTGTGATCCAAATTATATGGGATTAGGTCCAATTGCTGCAACTAGAAAAGTTTTGGAAAGAGCTAAACTTTCAATAAATGAGATAGATATTGTTGAACTTAATGAGGCTTTTTCATCTCAATCGCTAGCTTGTATAAAAGATCTAGATATTGATATTAAAAAAGTAAACTTAGATGGTGGTGCAATCGCGTTGGGACATCCTTTAGGCGCAACAGGTGCGCGGATAACAGGAAAAGCTGCACAACTTTTAAAAAGAGAAAATAAAAAATTTGCTCTTTCTACACAATGTATTGGATTAGGAATGGGAATTGCAACGGTAATAGAAGCAGTTTAATTTTATCTATTAATTCCTCTTAATCTCTCTGATCTTCTTCTTAATAGTTCTGCACTAATTAAAATCAAAGTTGAAAGAATAATTAAACACGTTGCAACAGCAAGAATTGTTGGGCTTAATTGTTCTCTTAATCCTGTCCACATTTGGATTGGAATAGTTGTATTTTCTAAACCTGCTAAAAACAGTACAACAACAACTTCATCAAAAGATGTTACAAATGCGAATAATCCCCCTGAAATAACACCAGGCAATATTAAAGGAAGTGTAATTTTCATAAAAGTATTTACAGGATTGCTCCCAAGACTTGCAGCAGCTCTTGTCACACTATGATCAAAACCTGAAAGTGTAGCTGTTACAGTTATTACAACAAAAGGGGTTCCTAATATTATATGAGCTAATACTATTCCAGTATGAGTTGCTGCTAAACCAACTTTTGCCATAAAAAAGAAGATCGCAACGCCAGAAATAATTAAAGGAACAATCATAGGAGAAATTAAAGTAGCCATTATAATTCCTTTATATGGCATATGCCTGCTACTTAGTCCTAAAGCAGCTAAAGTTCCTAAAATTATTGAGCCAATCGTTGCAAATATTGCAATTATAAAACTATTTTTTGCTGCTAATCCCCAAGGATTTTTTGTTCCATAAATCATATCTTTATACCATCTTAAAGAAAACGCATCTGGATCAAGATTTTTCATTCCTTCAGAAAAAACTAAAAACTCCTCTGCATTAAATGATAATGGAAAAATTACAAACAGAGGTGCAATCAAAAAGAAAAATACAAAAGTACAAATTGCAATATAAACATAATGCCAAATTCTATATCTTGTTTCTGTATAACTCGGTAATGCCATAACTATCCTAATTTGATATTATCAACTCCAACCAATTTGTTGTAAATCCAGTAAATAACTAAAACTCCACTAAGTAACATTAATCCCATTGCAGAGGCAAAACTCCAATCTAATGTTTGTTTCATGTGAAATGCAATTTGATTACTAATTAAAGTTCCCGAGGCACCACCAACTAATGCAGGTGTAATGTAATAACCAATTGCTAAAATGAATACTAATAAACAACCTGCTCCAATTCCCGGGATAGTTAATGGAAAGTAAACTTTCCAAAAAGCAACAAAAGGTGTGCCTCCTAAAGATTTTCCTGCTCTCATTAAACTAGGAGAGATAGTTTTCATAACGCTATAAAGTGGAAGAACCATAAAAGGTAACAATATTTGCGTCATAGCAACATAAGTCCCTACTTTATTGTACATCATCTCAGGCCTATTATCGTCTGCTACAAGTCCTATCATGACAAAGAAGTCATTAACGACTCCTTGTTGTTGTAACAAAATCATCCAACTAGCAGTTCTAACTAATAATGATGTCCAAAAAGGTAAAAGTACACATATCATTAAAAGATTTGAATATTTCATAGGCAAAGTTGCAAGCAAATGTGCTATTGGATAACCCATTAAAAAACAAAAAAGTGTAACAAAAAATGCAATTTCAAGGGTTCTCAACCATAGAATTCTATGAATTCTTCTATCCTCTTCAACTTGTGAGATGCTTCCATCTGCAGCATAATACATATCCATACCTTTTAAGTATTTTGACATTGTATAAGGTGGAGCTGTTCTTTTAATTGCTTGCCAATACTCAACATTTCTCCATCTTTTGTGAATTTTCATTATTTGTTCTTTAATACTGATGCTCTCATCAATTTTTTTTCTTTTAATTTGTCTAAAAAGTTTTTTAGTTATGGAATTAAATCCATTCTTTTCTTTATTTAGTCTTTGACCAAGCTTTCCATGCTCTTGTTTTTTAACTAGAACTTTATAATCATAATAAAATGCTGTAAAAACTTCTTCTGAGGGTAATTCTTTTCCATCCCATTTTTCCATTTCTTTAAAGGTTTTAGGGAGCATATTTGTAATCATTTTATCGTCTATACTTCTGCTAAACATCTCCCCTATAGGAAAGACATAGGTAATTATTAAAAATAGAAGTAATGGTGCTACAAGAAGAAATGCTTTAATTTTATTTTTCTTCTCAGCTTTTTTTAAACTGACTTCTAAGGGAATTCCGTCAGTTGTTAATATTTGTTTTGTTTCTGAGCTCATAAAAAAATAGGGCGGTTAGTTATAACCGCCCTAAATATATTATATAAATTCAGTGATTAAAACTGAATTATAGGCCTGCTTTCATTGCTTCCCACTTTTCACCAATCTCTGTTCCGTTATCTGCCCAGTAGAAAGGATCAACTAAGAAGTAGTTCTTAGTATTTGCGGGAGCTGTTGGCATTTGAGGCATCATTTCTGTTTTACCATCTTTGTACCATGGCTCACCAGCTTTGATAATCTCAAGAGAAGATTTTCTCCATGGAGCATATGCAATATACTTAGCACTACCTGCTAACATTTCAGTGTTAGTCATCATAGCTAAAGCTTTTTTAGCATTTGCTTCATCTGGACCACCTTTAACAAGTGCAAAATATTCATAGTCTAAACCTTGACCATCCCATACTTGTTTAATTGGTGCACCTTCGCCTATTTCAGCGTTAAAGAATCTTCCGTTCCAACCAGTTGCCATAACAACTTCACCAGCAACTAATAGTTCAGGTGGTTGAGCACCTGCAGACCAGAATACACATCCACCATTTGGATCTGTACATAGTTCTTTAATTTTATTCATTGCTCTATCAAGACCACCTTCAGCTTCAAGTTTTCTGTAGATTAACGCTCCACCTTTACCCATTTTCACACCGTCAGCAGCTAAAGCAATTTCTAAATTAGTTAAAGCACTTTTGTAGATCGCTCTTTTTCCAGGGAATTTTTTAGTGTTAAAGAAATCTTTAATTGTAGTTGGTTCTTTACCACCAAATGCTCTTGTGTCAAAAGCATAGTTCCAAGAATATAAAATGTTACCTACAGCACATTCACTTGGCATTCCTGTGAAAAAGTCTTCACTTGCTGGAGTTCCATCTGGTGCAGCTGGGAAGTCTTTGTCAAAATCAAATTTAACAAATAAACCTTCATCACATCCGTTAATAGTATCGAATGCAAATACGTCTATGATATCCCAAGTTATAGCACCCGCTTCTTTTTGTGCTTTGATTTCTGATAAACCACCAGAATAGTCAACCCAGTTGATTTCTATTCCAAGTGCTTTAGCAGTAGGATCACCGTACCCTAGCTTTTGAGACTCTGTATATGCTCCACCCCATGATGCTACTGTGACAGCAAAGGCTGAAGAAGTTAGAGATACAACAAAAGAAAGAGCTAGTAATAATTTACTTATTTTTCTCATTATTCCTCCGTTTAAACGTTGATATAAATTAATTTATATAAGTAAAAGTACAGCAAATAGCTAAAGTGAAGTCAACAGCTGATTTTGTCTTTAAAATGTATATTAGATATACATATTGTTAATTAAAATTATTTTGGATCTAATGCTCTGGCGTCAGCACTATTCCAGCCAATATTTATGTCTTGACTAACTTTTAATTCTAAATTGGATGTACTATTAGGAACTTTAAGAATAAACTCAGAACTTCCTAAAAGATTTAATCTAACTCTTGTATGATCACCGTGATAGATTACTTCCTCAATCTTACCAGTAAACATATTATCCATCTTATCAGTTGGATTTATTAATGCTCTTTCAGGTCTTAATGAGACTGTTGTTTTCTCACCTTTTGACTTAACAGAAATTGGATTAGCTAGTATTTCTGAGTTTGTTAATTTAACTTTGCATTTATTTTTAGCGATATCAACCACCTCTCCATTAAAAGTATTATTTTCACCAATGAACTCAGCAACAAAAGAATTTACTGGCTTTTCATAAAGTTCAGCTGGATTTGAAAGCTGTTGAACCTTTCCATCATTAAATACTGCAATCCTATTTGACATAGTTAATGCCTCACTTTGATCATGAGTTACATATACAACTGTTACACCAATACTTTCATGAATATGTTTTATTTCATATTGCATGCTTTCTCTTAAATTTTTATCTAATGCTCCTAGAGGTTCATCCATTAATACTACTGCTGGATCAAATACTAGGGCTCTTGCAACTGCCACCCTTTGTTGCTGACCACCAGAAAGTTGAGCAGGCATTCTAGTTTCAAAACCATTTAATGAAACCATCGACAATGCTTTATCAACTTTTTTATCTATTTCATCTTTTTCAACTTTTCTTACTCTTAACGGGAAAGCTAAGTTTTCATAAACTGTCATATGAGGAAACAATGCATAATTTTGAAAAACCATCCCGATACCTCTTTTATGAGGAGGAATATTAGAAATTATATTTCCATCTAACAATATTTCACCATGAGTTGGTGTTTCAAAACCAGCTAACATCATTAAACAAGTTGTCTTACCTGAACCAGATGGACCAAGCATTGTTATAAATTCGCCTTCTGCAATATCTAATTGAAGATCTTTGACGACAAGAACTTTTCCGTCATAACTTTTATCTACTTTATCGAATTTTACAAATTCTGGATTTTTAGACATAAAGGTGAATATAAATCATTTGTATAAATAGATTTCAATAGCTAATTAACTCTTAATATGAAGCTCTTTTGGAAAATTACAAAACAATTCTGATCCATTCTCTGTAACTCTAATAGCCTCTGAAGCTTCAACACCCCAATCTCCAAACTGCATGACTGCAATCATATGAAAACAAACATTAGGCTCAAGAACTGTCATGTCTCCTTTATAAATATTAAGTGTATGCTCACCCCAGTCAGGAGGATAACCAATTCCAATCGAATAACCTGTTCTAGATTTTTTTTCTATTCCATATTTGTCTAATATTTTCCAAAAAGCTTGCGCGACATCGTCTGCTGTATTCCCTGGTTTGATTGCACTAATTCCGGCATTCAATGCTTCAATTGTTTTGTTCATTGTATCAATCTTTAATTGATTAGGTTTTCCAAGCAGAACTGTTCTAGCCATTGGAGCATGATATCTCTTGTAAACTCCAGATAATTCAATAATTGTGGCCTCTCCTTCTACAAACTTGTCCTCAGTTGCCGTTAAATGTGAGGCTGAAGTTCCCTTTCCAGTTGGAAGTAAAGTTGCAATACTAGAATATTCTCCTCCAAATTCCTCTGTACCATAAAATAAAGTCTTTTGAATTTCTCCTACTGCATCACACTGTCTAACTCCTGGATTAATTACCTCCATAGCCTTCTTCATTCCCTTTTCAGAAATTTTTGCTGCAGATTTCATAAAACCAATTTCAGTATCTGATTTAACTAATCTTGCCCAGTTAACTAAACGATCGCTATCTTTAATTTTTGCATTAGGTAATCCTTGTTTTATTTTTTCATAACAGAATGCAGTGAAATAATGTGCATCCATTTCAACACCTATATTTAGCTTGTCCCAATTTCTCTCTTTAATTAATTCAACTAAATAATCGTAGGGATGTTTTGGCCATGTATGAATATAATTTTCATCGTAGACAATGATGTTTTTATTTTTTAAGTAAGTTTTTATGTAAGCTCCACCCGCGTCTTGTGCTCTCACAAAACATAGAGGTTCATCTTCATTTACATGAACAATCGCACATTGAGCATAATAAAAAGACCATGCATCATAGCCTGTTAAGTAATTCATATTATTAGTATC
>CACDWD010000022.1 GCA_902556285.1 uncultured Pelagibacteraceae bacterium | reverse complement strand
CATGAAAAAAAGGATAACTTCCTATCTCAACATCTTTATTATCATTTTGAACTTTTGTTAAGGAGTTAGCTATTTCACTCTCAACAGTTCTTAAACTGATTGTAAGACTTTTAATAGGTACACCACCTACTATTCTATTAGTTAAACCACCTAACATTGATTTCAAAATAGAAGGAACTCCTGGTAATGAAAATACATTTTCAACATTAAAACCTGGCGCCCCACTTGTTGGATTTAAAATTAACTTTGCATTCTCAGGCATCCATGCCATTTTTTGTCTACCTTCATTAAATTCACCTGGCTGGTAATAAGCTTCTAAAATTTTAAAAGCCTCTTTATGGACTTCGTATTTAATTCCAAATGCTTTGGAAACAGATTGAGCAGTAATATCGTCATGAGTAGGCCCAATACCACCGGTTGTAAAAACATAATCGTATGTTGATCTAAGTAAGTTTAAAGTTTCAACAATAGTATCTTCAACATCAGGTATTACTCTAACTTCTGCAACATTTACTCCGATTGAATTAAGCCAAATTGCTAAGGTTGAAGTATTTGTGTCTTGAGTTCTGCCAGATAAAATTTCATTACCAATAATTAAAATCGATGCATTAACTTTTACTTTTTTATCCATATGAAATATATAATTTAGTTATGGAATTTACCAAGTCTTTAATAAAAGGCAAACTAATCAAACGTTATAAAAGGTTTTTTACTGACGTAAAGCTGGGTAAAAAAATTGTCACAGCTCATTGTCCTAACACAGGATCAATGAAAGGTTTGTTAGATGAAGGTAATGAAGTTTATTTGTTTCCTAATAATGATCCAAAAAGAAAATTAAAATATGGATTGGAAATTATTAAATCTAGAAAAAATTTAGTTGGGGTGAATACTCACATAGCAAATAAAATAGTTGAGCATGGACTTAAAAATAATTTAATAAACGAACTCAAGAGCAATGAAATCATAAAACCAGAAGTTTTTTTTAATAAGGAAACTAGATTTGATTTTTTATTAGAAAAAAAGGATCAAAAAATCTTTGTTGAGGTAAAAAATGTTACATTATTTAGAAATAAAGATACCGCTGAATTTCCAGATGCACCAACAGCAAGAGGAATTAAGCATTTATTAACCCTTATTGATGCCATAAAAAAAGGTTATAAAACATACTTAATTTTTTTAGTTCAAATTCAAAATATGAAATATTTTAAAATAGCTAAAGATATAGATGAAGAATATTACAACGCCTACTTAAAAGCTAAAAATGCTGGTGTTAATTTTTTGGCTTATAGATGTGATATAAATTCTAAGAAAATTTTTATAGATAAAAAATTAAAAATTATAAATGACTGATTATAAAGAAAAATTTGAAAAAATGAGAATAGCAGGAAATTTAGCTGCAAGAACTTTAGATATGTTAACTGAAAATATTAAAGAAGGTATCTCAACTGATTATATTGATAAGTTAGGATATGAATTTATAAGAGATAATGGTGGGTACTCTGCCCCACTCTATTATAGAGGGTTTACAAAATCTTTATGTACATCTTTAAACCATGTTGTGTGTCATGGAATACCTTCTGATAGAATTTTACAAGAAGGTGATGCTGTAAATGTTGATGTAACAGCTATTGTTGATGAACATTATGGTGATACAAGCAGGATGTTTTGTATTGGAAAAACCCCAGTAAAGTTAAACAATCTTATAGATGCTACTTATGAATCTATGATGAAAGCGATTAGAATTTTAAAACCTGGAATTAAATTAGGAGATATTGGTTATGAAATTCAATCTTT
Source organism: uncultured Pelagibacteraceae bacterium (assembly GCA_902556285.1). Classification (GTDB taxonomy): domain Bacteria; phylum Pseudomonadota; class Alphaproteobacteria; order Pelagibacterales; family Pelagibacteraceae; genus Pelagibacter. The sequence goes on along the minus strand of CACDWD010000022.1, from coordinate 8,224 downwards.
TGTAGAAGAAAAAGGTTTTTCAGTCGTCAGAGATTTTTGTGGTCACGGAATAAGCACCACATTTCATGAGCCACCAAATATTTTACACTATGGTAAAAAAAATACAGGCATGGAATTAAGACCTGGCATGACATTTACAATAGAACCGATGATAAACGCAGGTAAATACGATGTAAAAATGTTGAATGATGGTTGGACAGCTGTTACAAAAGATAAATCTTTATCTGCACAATTTGAACATACGTTAGGAATTACTGAAAATGGTTATGAAATCTTTACAGAATCTGCTAAAGGTTATTCAAAGCCTCCATACTTATAATTAATGATTAAAAGATACTCGCGAAAAGAATTAACTGATATTTGGTCAGAAGAAAATAAATACAAAATCTGGCTAGATGTGGAGGTCGCAGCTGCAGAAGCAATGGAAAAACTTGGTCAAATTCCAAGGGGTGTTGCTTCAATAGTTAAAAAAAAAGCTAGAATTAATGTAAGCAGAATTCACAAAATAGAATCTGAGGTAAAACATGACGTAATAGCATTTCTTACCTCTGTAACTGAAAAAGCTGGAATTAAGGCACGTTACCTACATCAAGGAATGACATCATCAGATGTTTTAGATACTAGTTTTAATATTCAATTAGTCCAATCAGGTAAAATAATTTTAAAAGATATAGATCAAATTTTAAAAGTTTTAAAAAAACAATCCAAAAAATATAAATTTACACCGTGTATGGGAAGAAGCCACGGTATCCATGCTGAACCAATTACTTTTGGATTAAAATTGGCTTCGTTTTATGAGGAATTTAAAAGAAACAGAAATAGATTGAAAAATGCAATCGATGAAATATCAACCTGTGCAATATCTGGCGCTGTTGGAACATTTGCTAACATTCATCCAAATGTTGAAAAACATGTGGCAAAAAAATTAGGACTGAAAGTTGAACCAATTTCTACACAAATAATTCCAAGAGATAGACATGCATTTTATTTTTCTGTTTTAGGTATTATTGCAGGGTCTATTGAAAGAGTAGCAGTTGAAATAAGGCATCTACAAAGAACTGAAGTTTATGAATTACAAGAATATTTTTCTAAAAATCAAAAAGGTTCTTCAGCGATGCCTCATAAAAAAAATCCAATCTTAAGCGAAAACTTAACAGGCTTAGCTAGGATGGTTAGAAGTGCAGTTGTTCCAGCACTTGAAAATATAGCACTTTGGCATGAAAGAGACATTTCTCATTCAAGTGTTGAAAGAAATATCGGACCAGATGCTAATATAACAACTGATTTTGCATTGGTTAGACTTACAAATATTTTGGATAACATGATTGTTTATCCTAAAAAAATGCTTGAAAACTTAAATTTAACAAAAGGTTTAATTTTCTCTCAAGAAGTTATGTTGGAACTAACTAAAAAAGGATTAAGCAGAGAAAAATCTTATAAATTAGTACAATCTTATGCAAAAAAATGTTTTGCGGAAAATTTAAACTTAATTGATGTCATTTCATCTGATAAATTTATAATGAGTAAAATTTCCCCAAAAAAACTAAAATCTATATTTAATTATTCTAAACACTTTAAAAATGTAAATTTAATCTTTAGAAGAGTTTTTAAATAATGAAAAAAGGTAAAAAATTATACGAAGGTAAAGCTAAAATCATTTATGCAACAAATGATAAAAACTTAGTTATCCAATATTTTAAAGATGATGCGACTGCATTTAATAATCAAAAAAAAACAACCATAGAAGGTAAAGGGGTTTTAAATAACAGAATATCTGAACACATACTTTCAAACTTATCTGAGGTTGGAATTAAAAATCATTTAGTAAAAAGAATTAATATGAGAGAACAATTAGTTAAGCTAGTTGATATAATACCTATAGAATTTATAGTAAGAAATATTGCAACCGGATCATTAACTAAAAGATTGGGTATCGAAGAAGGAACTGTCCTTGAACGACCATTAATAGAATACTGTCTTAAAGACGATAAGCTTGGAGATCCAATAATTAGTCGTGAACATATTTTAACTTTTAATTGGCTTAATGTGATGCAGCTTGATTGGATAGATGAAAATCTATCTAGATTAAATGATTTTTTGCTAGGAATGTTTAGAGGTGTCGGAATAAAATTAGTAGATTTTAAAGTTGAATTTGGCTTCACTCATGAAAGTGAAAAAAATCAAATTATATTAGCTGATGAAATAAGCCCTGATACATGTAGATTATGGGATACTTTAACTGATAAAAAACTTGATAAAGACAGATTTAGAAAAGATTTAGGAGATCTTATTCCCGCTTATACAGAAGTTGCAAAAAGACTTGGAATACTTCATGAACAATCAAATGTTTCTGCTGTTAATGTCACCCAGCTGTCATCGGTAAAAAGAAAGAAAAAATGAAAATTTCAGTAATCATTACTTTAAAAAAAGATGTACTTGATCCACAAGGAAAAGTCATTCATCAAACTTTGGATGGAATGGGTTTCAATGATGTAAATGAAGTAAGACAAGGGAAGTATTTTGAAATAGACACTAAAGAAACTGATAACGACAAAGCAAAAGCAAAAGTTGAAGAAATGTGTAAAAAACTTTTGGCAAATCTTGTAATTGAAAATTATAAAATTATTGATCCAAAGTAATTAATGAAATCATCAGTTATTACTTTTCCTGGTTCAAATTGTGACAGAGATATGGATGTTGCTCTAAAAAAATTTGGATTTAAAAATAAAATGGTTTGGCATGCTGATGCTGAATTACCAAAAAGTGATTTGGTTGTATTGCCAGGAGGTTTTTCTTATGGTGATTACCTAAGATGTGGAAGTATGGCATCTAAATCAAAAATAATGCAGTCTGTAATTAATTTTGCAAATTCAGGTGGTATGGTTATGGGTATCTGTAATGGATTTCAAATATTGGTTGAAACTGGTTTAGTTCCTGGTGTTTTACTTAGAAACAAATATTTAGAATTTATTTGTAAAAACGTTTTTGTAAAAATTAACGATAAAAAAAATAAATATTTTAAAAATGTTAATAACGAAGTCTTAGAATTTCATATAGCTCATAATGAAGGAAATTATTTTTGCACTCAAGATCAATTAAAAGAAATTGAAGATAATAATCAAATAGCTATTAACTATTGTGATGAAAATGGAAAAATAGAAGATCAATTTAATCCTAATGGATCCATAAAAAATATTGCTGGTATTTTTAATAAAGAAAAAAATGTACTAGGTATGATGCCCCACCCTGAAAGAATGATTGATACCTCTTTATCAGGTGAGGATGGATCGTTATTTTTTAAAAACTTAATAAACAACTTAAAATGATTGTAAATGAACAAGTAGCTATTGATCATGGCTTAAAGAAAGATGAATACGCTAAAATTTGTGAACTGTTAAAGAGAACCCCTAATATCACAGAACTAGGTATTTTTTCTGCAATGTGGAATGAACATTGTTCTTATAAATCATCAAGATTACATTTAAAAAAACTACCAACTAAAGGAAAGAAAGTTATTCAAGGTCCTGGAGAAAATGCTGGTGTTATCGATATTGAGGATAATGATGCAATAGTTTTTAAAATAGAAAGCCATAATCACCCTTCATTTATCGAGCCATATCAAGGCGCTGCAACTGGTGTTGGAGGTATAATGAGAGATGTATTTACAATGGGTGCAAGGCCAATAGCTAACTTAAACTCAATACATTTTGGATCACCACAACATAAAAAAACAAAAAATTTATTAAGAGGTGTTGTTCATGGCATAGGTGGCTATGGAAATTGTATGGGTGTTCCAACAATCGCTGGCCAAACAAGTTTTGACAGCTCCTATAATGGAAATATTCTAGTTAACGCCATGACTTTAGGATTGGTAAAAAAAAATAAGATTTTCTATTCTAAAGCCGCAGGGTTAGACAAGCCAGTTATATATGTTGGATCTAAAACTGGAAGAGATGGAATTCATGGAGCAAGCATGGCCTCAACAAGTTTTGATGAAAAAATTGAGGAAAAAAAACCAACAGTTCAAGTTGGAGACCCATTTACTGAAAAACTTTTACTTGAAGCTTGTTTAGAGTTAATGGCAGGAGACTCGATAATAGCCATCCAAGATATGGGTGCAGCTGGTCTTACCTCCTCAAGTATTGAAATGGCATCAAAAGGAAACCTGGGAATTGAAATTAATTTAAACAAAGTGCCATGTAGAGAGTCTAAGATGACACCTTATGAAATTATGCTCTCTGAGAGCCAAGAGAGAATGTTGATTGTATTGGAAAATGGTAAAGAAGAACAAGCAAAAAAAATATTTGATAAGTGGAACTTAGATTTTGCGGTAATTGGCAAGACTACTAAAACAAAAAAAATAGAACTTTATTTTAATGAAGAAAAAGTTGCAGATATTCCAGTTAACACTTTAGTAGAAAATTCGCCAATGTATGATCGAAAGTGGAAAAAAACAAAACTTCCTAAAAAAAATAAGATTAAAAAAGAGGATATTAAACATTTAAAAATTATTGATGCTTTAAAAAAAATTTTAGCTAACCCAAATGTATGTAGCAAAGAATGGATTTGGCAACAGTATGATCATACTGTAATGGGTGATACTATACAGAAACCTGGTGGAGATGCTGGTGTTGTAAGGGTTCATGGAACCGATAAAGCAGTTGCTGCTTCTGTAGATTCTTCTGCAGTTTATTGTTGGGCTCATCCTTTAACTGGTGGAAAGCAAGTTGTTTGCGAAAGTTTTAGAAATCTTATATCTGTAGGTGCAAAACCAATTGCTATCACCAATTGTTTAAATTTTGGTAGTCCTGAAAATGAAGAAAATATGGGGGAGTTTGTTGAATGTGTTCAAGGTATTGGAGAAGCAAGTGATTATTTAAAGTTCCCAGTAGTTTCTGGAAATGTATCTTTCTACAACCAAACAAAAGATCAAGGTATAAAGCCTACACCTGCTATTGGTGGAGTTGGATTAATCAAGGATTATAAAAATATGATTACTATGGATTTTAAAGAAGTTGATAATTTAGTTTTAGTTATTGGAAAAACTGAGGGACATATTGATCAAAGTTTATTTGCAAGAACTATTTTAGATGAAAAAAATGGACCTCCACCTGAAGTAAATTTATTTAATGAAAAAAATAATGGAGAAACATTGCTCAAATTAATTGATAATAATTTGATAAGAAGTGCACATGATGTATCGTTAGGGGGCATAATTACAGCAGTTGCAAAAATGTGTATTAAAGGAAAAAAGGGAATAAATATTAAAAAACCAAAATATTTAATTAATGAAATAGAGTACTTATTTGCTGAAGATCAAGGTAGATATATTCTCGAAGTAGGCAAAAAAGATTTTAAAAAAGTAGCTGATATATTAAATAAAAATGCGGTCCATTTTGATGAACTTGGTATAATTACCGAAAATGAACTATATATTAACGACAAGACAAAAGTTACAATTGACGAATTATCAGTTTCTAATAAAAGTTGGTTAATAAATTATATGAGTAAATAATGGCAATGGATTTAAAAGAGATTGAGAGTTTTATAAAAGAAGCAATGCCAGATGCTATAGTAGAAATACAAGATTTAGCAGGTGATGGAAATCATTATTCAGCAACAGTTACCTCATCTCAATTTTCTGGAAAAAGTAAAATTGAGCAACATAAAATGGTTTATAATTCTTTAAAAGGTAGAATGGGTAATGAACTTCATGCATTAGCAATTAAAACAAAGGATAGTTAAAATGGAACAGCAAATAAATGATTTAATTAAAAATGAAATTGAAAATAACGAAGTGTGTTTGTTTATGAAAGGCACGCCTGATGCTCCACAATGTGGATTTTCAATGGCTACTTCAAATATATTAAAAATTCTTGAAGTAAATTTCAAAGGAATAAATGTTTTAGAAAATCAAAATTTAAGAGAAGGTATTAAATTATTTAGCGATTGGCCAACTATACCTCAGCTCTATGTTAAAAATGAATTTATCGGTGGATGTGATATAGTAAAGGAAATGTACGAAAGTGGCGAACTAGTAAAACTTTTTGAAAGTAAAAATATAAATTTTAAGTCTAAGAGCTGATTATCTAGAATAGTATTCAATTACTAAATTAGGTTCCATGACAATTGGATAAGGAACTTCCTCAAACTTTGGAACTCTAACAAATTTAAATTTTTTATTTTTTTCATCCATTTGAATGTACTCTGGAGCTTCTCTCTCTTTATTAGCTAAAGCGATATCAATAATTGCAAGTTGTTTAGATTTATCTCTTATTTCAATTGTATCTTCTTCTTTTACTAAATAACTTCCAATATTAACTTTTTTACCATTAACTCTTACATGGCCATGATTTATTAATTGTCTAGCAGAAAAAATCGTTGTGGCAAATTTAGCTCTATAGATGACAGCATCTAATCTTCTTTCAAGAAGACCGATTAAGTTTTCACCTGTATCGCCTTTAAGCATGACTGCTTTTTTGTAAATGTTTCTAAATTGTCTTTCATTGATATTACCATAGTAAGCTTTTAATTTTTGCTTAGCTTGTAATTGAATTCCATAATCTGAGGGTTTGCCTTGTTTTGTTTGACCATGTTGACCTGGTCCGTAGGCTCTTGTATTAAATGGACTTTTGGGTCTACCCCATAGATTTACTTTTAATCTTCTATCTACTTTATGTTTAGAGTTTAATCTTTTTGTCATTTGATAGTGGGCTTTATAAACTTACTCTTAATTTTGTCAATCAACGTTTTTTACCTAAACTTGCAAATACACCAGATAAAATACGTGTTTCTTTAGTTGATAATTCCATCCGATAAAAAATATTCCTCAAGTTTTCTAGCATTATAGGCTTCTTCTCTTTTGTTTTAAAAAAATTAATATCTTCAAGATTCTTGATACATAGATTTGCCATAGCAACTATCTCTCTTTTAGAGGCTGATTTTATTTTATTAGATTTATTAAAAGAGGTCACTTTTGAACTAATGATGCTAGATAAATATTGTGCGATTATTATTAGACTGTGAGATAAATTTAAAGATTTAAATTCAGGATTTGTTGGTATTTGGAGGGTGTAATTTGCATAACTTATTTCTTTATTTGATAGACCGGATGCCTCTGAACCAAATAAAAAAGCTACTTTTTTTTTATAATTAATTTTTTTTAGATCCTTTAATTGAATATGCTTGATATTTTTATTTCTAAATCTTGCAGATGTTGCAATTACATAATCCATATTTTTTAGTGCTAGCTCTAAATTATTAAATACTTTGCCCTTATTGATAATATTTTTTGCTCCTACCGACGTTGCTAGAATTTTATCATTTGGAAATATTGGTTTAGGATCAACAATAATAAGTTTATTAAAATTAAAATTTTTCATTCCTCTTGCACATGCTCCGATGTTTTCTGAGAGTTGAGGTCTATGAAGAATGAAAGTAATATTATTTGATAACATTATTTATGATAAATAAATTTATAGACTAGCTGGAGCCTTATCTTTAAACAATTTATAATCCAAACTATCAACAAGAGCTTTAAATGATGCATCAATTATATTTGGAGAAACACCGATAGTAAACCAGTTAACCCCTTTGGAGTCTGTACTTTCAATTGAAACTCTAGTTACTGCTTCAGTCCCTGTATTTAAAATTCTAACTTTATAATCAACCAGTCTTAAATCTTTTAAATATTTTGAATATTTAGCAAGCTTATTAACATTCTTTCTAATAGCATTATCCAAAGCATTTACAGGTCCGTTTCCTTGTCCTTCACACAAAATTTTATCTCCATCAACTTCTAATTGAGCTTTTGCATATGAAACAATTTCTCCGGCATTATCTTTCTTAACTGAAACATCATATTCATTAATTGAAATATACCTTGGAATCTCCCCCATTAATCTTCTTGCTAACAACTCGAAGGATGCATCAGCACCATCATAACTATAACCAATAAATTCTCGATCTTTCACTTCATCTAAAAGTTTTTTAATTTTTGGATCACTTTTCTCAACTTTAATTCCTATTGAATTCAATCTTGACATTATATTTGATTGACCCGATTGATCTGAAACAACTATATTTCTAGAGTTTCCAACTTCTTCTGGATTTATGTGCTCATAGGTTTTAGGATCTTTTTGAACAGCTGAAACATGCATTCCGCCCTTGTGAGAAAAAGCAGAAGCTCCAACATAAGGTAAATGTTTATTAGGTTTTCTATTTA
>CACDWD010000021.1 GCA_902556285.1 uncultured Pelagibacteraceae bacterium | reverse complement strand
AGAGAAATTGGAAAAAATTTCCTTAAGAGAAAAGAGAGAGGATTATGCTGGCTTACAACAAAGAATAGAAAAATTAAAAGAAAAATATCGAATTATAAGAGATCAAAAAATTAGAGAAAGAGTAGAGGCTTTAGGAGTTAAAATTCAAGGAGATGAAGATAGAGAAACACTGTTACAAAAAGAAAAAGAATATACTTTAGCTAGACAGAATATTGAGTTTGCTCTCGAAAGTTTTTACAGAAGTGCTAGCAGTTTAGTATTTCAATTAAACAAAAGACATATTACAAGACATATGTCTATTTTTAGATGTATAGACAGAAGATTTGAAACAGGAGAAATATTTGTTAAATGGGATGAAGCCTCAGATGATGAATGGCTTATATTAATTTATATAAAAAATAATTCACCAGATGAAGGAATAGTTATTGAAGACAAAACCAATCCAGAAAAAAATATTTCTCACGAGTTTAAAAATAATGAAATATTTAAGGCCTCAGATACTATGGTTGATGCTCTCACGCAGTTAATCGCAAGAAAAAGAGTCAAAAATATCAATTAAATTACCTTTCATAATTAAGTATCATTAAGAATGTTACTTTCTTCAATATTAATGATTATTTTATATATAATATTAAAATATGTTCTTGCGTGGATAAGGTATTTTAATAGTCTCGACTCTAGATTAGGTCAATCTACATGGCGATGGAGTTATGATTATCCAGTAGTTGGTGAAAGAGATATTTCAGATCTAGATGATAAAATTTTTGTTAGACTGAGGAGAAAAAGAAATAGAGTTATAACTCTCATGTATTCAATTTTATTAATTATGTTTTTATTATCTATGTCTTTACTAAGTGAATTTTTAATATTTTTCTTAACCTAGTTTTTGAGTTGGTTTTTATTTTTTAAATATAAAAAAAAGGCAATAATTTCGTATACATATTTAAAGATTGTGAAAATTATTGGTAATTTAAAAAATTTATACAAAAATTTATACTTTGGAATTTTTTTCCAAACATAGAGAAACGCCTCTGCACCTTCAATAATTTTACCATTCTCCTTAACATGTAATCTTCTTAATAATTCTTTGTCATTTCTAGATGTTTCTTTTTCAGCATCTGAATTATTTGTTATATCTATCCAGTCAATATCTTTGATATTTTCTTTTTTATATAAGTTAATTTCTGATCTACAGATTTTACAAGAGTTATTAAAAAATACTTTCATCTAACAATTGTTAACTTTTAGTAATAAATTGTACATGCGTAAAATGATCAGTTGAAAATTATCAACAAACCACTATTTAAGATGAATGAGTAATTTCTTTAATAAATCTGATTTAACAAGACAAGATGCAGATAAAATAGTATCAGAAACACTCAACAATTGTGATGATGGCGAACTTTATTTAGAGGAGTCTAAATCAGAGTCAATTTTGCTAGATGATAACAAAATAAAAAGGTCAAACTACAGCTCTGATTTGGGATTTGGTTTTAGGGCTATTTCAAACGAGGTTGTTGCATATTCATATTCAAATGAAATATCAAAAGATTCATTAAAAAATTCTTCAGAAAATCTTAAATCAACTCTTAAATCAATTAAAGGCACATATAATCATGAAATTCCAAAATCTAATAAAAAATTTTATGAAGATATTAATCCAATTGAACAAAAAACTTTAGACTCGAAATTAGAAGTTTTAAATAAAGTAAATGATTTTTTAAGAAAAAAAGATGGATCAGTAAAACAAGTAACAGCTAGTTTTGCTGGTGAGCAAAAATCAATTGAAATTATTCGATCAGGTGGAGAAGCGCTTACCGATGTACGTCCATTAATTAGATTTAATGTCTCTGTAATGTTGGAAAAAAATGGAAGAAAAGAAACAGGAGTATATGGAATTGGTGGCAGACAATCTTATGACGATTATTTAAAAAATGACAACTGGAAAAATGTTTGTGAAGAGGCTTTTAGAATTGCATCAGTAAATTTAGAAAGTAAACCAGCACCTGCTGGTGAGATGAAAGTAGTCTTAGGACCTGGTTGGCCTGCTATATTAATTCATGAAGCAATTGGTCATGGTCTTGAAGGGGATTTTAATAGAAAAAAAACATCAGCATTTCATGATCTTATTGGAGAAAAAGTTGCAAGTGAGGGAGTAACAATTATTGATGATGGTACTATAGATAATAGAAGAGGCAGTTTAACTATTGATGATGAGGGAACACCAACTGAGCGAACAGTTTTAATAGAAAATGGTATTCTTAAAAATTTTATGCAAGACAGACACAATGGAAGATTAATGAATACAAGATCTACCGGATCTGGAAGAAGAGAAAATTATAGACATATTGTTTTGCCAAGAATGAGAAATACAATGATGTTAAGTGGTAATCAAACTCAAGATGAAATGATCAAATCTGTTGATAAAGGAATTTTTGCAGTAAGTTTTGGAGGTGGCCAGGTGGATATTACATCTGGAAAATTTGTATTTAATTGTACTGAGGCTTACGAAATAAATAATGGTAAAATTGGATCTCCAATTAAAGGCGCAACACTTATTGGTGATGGACCATCAATACTTAAAGAAGTATCGATGGTAGGAAATGATATGATGTTAGACCCAGGCATAGGAACTTGTGGAAAAGCAGGACAAGGAGTTCCTGTGGGAGTCGCTCAACCTTCAATTTTGATTGATAAAATGACAGTTGGTGGAACAAAACTTTAAAGTATTATGGTTAAGGATCAAGAATTTCTAAAATCTAAAGCTTCATATTGTTTAGATCTGGCAAAAAAAATGGGAGCAACTGATGCAAGTGTTACAGTTGGTCACTCAATTTCAGAAACAGTTAATTTTAGAAATAAGTCCCTAGAAGCCTCAGATAGATCAGATGGATTGGCATTAAGTATAGAAACTTACTTAGGTAAAAGAAGATCGTCAATTTCATCATCAAATTTACTAGATGAAAATATTAAAACTTTAATTGAAAAGTGCTTTGAAACTACAAAAATTACACCAGAGGATGAATTTAATTCTTTGCCTGATAAAAATTTGTTAGCCAAAAAAATTAGTAGCCTCAATTTGTATGATGAAACAAGATTCGAAAATGATAAAAAAATAAAATATTTAAATGATTTAGAGGAATCTACCTCATCAAATAATCAAATCATAAATACAGAATCTAGTTTTACTGAAAATAAATCAAATTTTATATTAGCAAATAGTGACGGTTTTTGTGACGGTTATAAAACTTCTTCTTTTACGGCATCTTGTGTAGCAGTTGCAAAAGATGAAAATAGCATGGAAAGAGACTACGAATTTTCTAGCAAACGTCATTTGTCTGATATTAAGCAAGCAACAGATCTCGGAAATAAAGCTGCCAAGCAAACTATTAGAAAATTGAGCCCTAAAAAAATTGGAAGTGAAAAGATCAGCATAATTTTTGATAAAAGAATTTCAAAGGGAATGTTAAGTGTTTTTGCAAGTGCAATATCTGCCTCCGCAATTGCAAGAGGTACTTCATTTTTAAAGGATAAAATTGATGAACAGGTTTTTGCTAATTCGATAAATGTAATTGATAAACCAGATATTATTAAAGGAATGGGTTCTCAAAACTTTGATTCAGAGGGTGTAAACTCAAATACATTACAACTTATAGAGAATGGAATACTTAAAAATTATTTTGTCGACACATACAATGGAAAAAAATTAAATTTAAAATCAAATGGAAGAAGTGGTGGAACTACCAATTTATATTTTGAAAAAGGAAATATAACCTATGAGGATCTTATGAAAAAAAATTCAAGAAGTCTTTATATTACCGAAACTATTGGTCATGGTTCTAATATTGTAACTGGAGATTATTCAGTAGGTGCAACTGGTTTTTTAGTTGAAGATGGAGAATTTAAATATCCTGTTAATGAAATAACAATTGCTGGAAATTTTAAGGATATGTTCAGAAATATTATTTTAGCTAATGATTTAGAATTCGAATATTCAGTCAATTCACCAACTATGATGATAGAAGGTATGACTGTTGCAGGAAAATGAGTAGTTATTGTGTAATTGGCTCTGGAATTTCTGGAGCAACAATATCTAATTTGTTAAGTAAAAAAAATTCTGTACACATTTATGATAAAGCTCGGGGCCCAGGTGGCAGATCTTCTTTTAAAAGATTAAATAAGACAAAAGGATTTGATCACGGTGCACAATATATTTCTCCAAAAACAATTCAATTTAAAAAATTTATTACCAATTTATGTAAAAAAAAAATTCTAAAAAAATGGAGTGGCAAACATATTTTTTTAAACAAATTAAAAAAAGAAAATAAAAATCATGTTAAAATAATTGGCCGCAAGGGTAACAATGATATTAGCAAATATTTAATAAAGAATATAAATTGTAATTTTCAAAGTGAGTTAGAGAAGATTAAATTTGTAAACAAAAAATGGAAGCTAGTCTTTAAGAATAATAAAACAAAATATTATGATAAATTAGTATTAACTTGCCCATTCCCACAATTAAAAAAATTATCAAAAAAATTTATTAAGGATTCATTCATTAAGCAAAAAATTAAAATGGATGCAAATATTACAGTCATGATCGAAATTAAAAAAACAAATAAAAACATATCAAGTTATTTATTTAACGATAAAATTTTAGGTTGGGCGGCTAAAGAAAATAGTAAAAAAAGATTTAAAAGTAATAATGATTTATGGACTTTACAAAGCACAAACCTATGGGCAAATAAAAAAATAAATAAAAATAGAGAGAATAAAGAAAAAAATTCAAAGATTTTAATTGATCGATTTTTTAAACTTACCGGAATTAAAAAAACAAAAATATTAACTTCATTAAATCATGGTTGGAAATATTCCTCAAACTCTAGGCCCTTTAAAATCAAAAGTTATTGGAATACTAAATTAAATTTAGGTGTGTGTGCAGATTGGTTTGTAGGTCCTAGAGTAGAGGCCGGATGGATAAGTGCAAATGATCTTTATAAAAAAATAAATAAATAATTTTATTCAAGATTTTTTAAGCGATATTCCCAATTTCCCATTCTCTCATATGTAATTTTAACAATCACTGAAGTTTTTTTATCAAGCCAAATGTCAAAATTTAATTTTTTATCTTCAGGAAGAGACATATCTTTAGATGTAAGTTTGAAATGATCTGTTTCGTATTGTTTACCATTAATTGAAATGTTTTCCTTACCAATAAATGTAACAATTTGTTCTTTAATACTTCCAGAAATAGGACTTATTTGGCTTTCTGCTTGTAAAATTTTATGACTCCACCAATTTCCAATAATATTTTTAACGGAAGCTTCACCTGAGTATGAAGACCCTTTGATGTCAAATTTCTTATTATTTTTATCCAGTTTCAAGTTTACAAATTTTTCTTTTTTATTTTGAAGCGTCTTTGATTGAAAAGATATTAAATTATCTTTTAAATAAATTTCTTCCCCATATCCCTCTACTTTAAATATTGTTGCAGCTAGGAGTTTTACCTCAAATTTATATTGATTTTTTACTATCGTTTTTTCACCATCTCTTTTAAAAAAATAATTGTTATACCCAATTACTTCATCATTTCTCAAGATCTCCATTTCTATTTTGTCAAATTTGTTATAATGACCAATATGAGCTAAAGAAATTGATGAGAAAAATGTTAATAGTAAAATAATTGCAATCTTTTTCATTTGCTGATTACAATATTAGAATTTTTCATTAATAGATATAGCTTATTATAATTATGTTTTTAAAAATAAAAAAAATTCCAAAAGTAAAATGGAGCTCAGAAAAACCATTTAATTTTAAACCAAAGTTTTCTACATTTTTTTTCTTATGTTTTGGTTTGTCTTTATTTGGATTAGGTGAAGGATTGTTAATTGTTTCATTCACAGGAGCCTCTCCTTGGAGTGTTTTAGCGCAAGGTATTTCTTTAAATGTTAATTTAAGTATTGGAACTATCACATTATTAATAAGTGTTGCTGTTTTAATTTTATGGATACCTCTAGGTCAAAAACCAGGGATGGGTACAATATTTAATGCTCTGATAATTGCAATTATGATTGATCTTTGTATCAAGTATGTTCCAACACCATCAAATTATATTCATCAATTTTTATTAGCTGTAATTTCTGTTATCATGGTTGGAATAGGTGGGGGTATTTACTTAGTATCAAATTTAGGAGCCGGTCCTAGAGATGGACTTATGATAGGATTACAAAAATTAACTAATTTTCCTATAGCCGTCGTAAGAGGAACCTTAGAAATTTCAGTTGTTAGTATTGGATGGTATTTAGGAGGAACAGTAGGGATTGGAACTTTGTTGTTTGCATTTGGCATAGGTCCTTGCGTTGCTTTAGGACTTTATTTAGTTGATAAAACTTTTGATTAAGCTGCAGCTATAGCTTTTTCGCTTTTTTTTCTTTCGTGTGGATCTAGAATTGCTTTTCTTAATCTGCATGAGTCTGGGGTTATCTCTAATGCTTCATCTGTATTAAGCATACTTAATTGTTCTGCAATTGACATTTTTCTTACAGGTGTAAGCACGACATTCTCATCTGTGCCCTGTGTTCTCATATTTGTTAGTTTCTTACCCTTCATTACATTAATGATCATATCACCTGGTTTTGGTGAAAGACCAACAATCATTCCAGGATAAACTGAGTCATTATGTGTAACAAACATTTCTCCTCTTGCCTGTAAGTTAAAGATTGCGAATGCAACAGCTTTTCCTTGTTCCATTGATATTAATGCTCCGTTTCTTCTGCCTTCCATTTCTCCTTCAAAAGGACCATAGCTGTGGAATATTCTGTTTATCACTCCGTTTCCTTTTGTAAATGTAAGAAATCTACTTGTGTACCCCATTAGGCCTCTAGTAGGAGCATGAAAAATTAATCTTTTTTTGTTAGTTCCCGTATCTTTTAATTCGATTAGTTTACCTTTTCTTCTGTTCATTGAGTCAATCACTTTTGATGAATGTTCTTCATCAAGGTCCATAGTAATTTCTTCAATTGGTTCAAGTTTATTTCCACTTTCATCAGTTTTGTATAAAACCTTTGGAGGGCTAACTGTCATTTCAAAGCCTTCTCTTCTCATTTGAGTTAAAAGAATTTCTAACATTAGCTCGCCTCTTCCACTAACTACAAAAGAGTCTTTTCCTTCGTTTTCTGAAAATGTAATTCCAACATTGTTTTGTGCTTCTTGAACTAATCTATCTCTTATTTGGGTGCTAGTTAATTTTTTACCTTCAGTTCCAGCTAAAGGTGAAGTATTTACAGTAATTGTAATTGACATTGTAGGAGGATCTATCGGAGTAGCAGGTATCGGTTCATTTACCTCCAGGTCACATATTGTATCAGCCACGTTTGCTTTTTCTAGTCCAGCAACAACTACAATATCTCCAGCCTCACCAACATCGATTGGAACTTTTTTTGTTCCTTCATATCTAAAAATTTTAGTTAATTTTCCTTCATCAACTTTCTCACCACTTAAATTAATTGCTTTTATAGATTGGTTAGCTTTTGCAGTCCCTTGTGTAATTCTTCCAACCAAACTTCTTCCTAAAAAACTATCTGCATAAAGCAGCGTTGATAACATTGCAAAAGGTTTAGTTTTATCAAGTTCAGCAGGTTTTACATGATCAATAATTAAATCTAACAAAGGATTTAAATTTTCTCTTGGACCATCAACTTCATGATCTGCCCAACCTGATCTTCCACTTGCATAAAGAACTGGAAAATCTAATTGTTCTTCATTTGCATCTAAGCTAACAAATAAATCAAATGTTTCATCTAAAACTTCATTAGCTCTTTGATCGGCTTTATCTAATTTGTTAATAACAACAATGGGTTTTAATCCTTGTTTAAGTGCTTTTGATAATACAAATTTTGTTTGAGGCATAACACCTTCTGCAGAGTCAATTAATAACAAGGCTCCATCTGCCATACTTAAAACTCTTTCAACTTCAGCAGCAAAATCTCTGTGTCCTGGAGTATCGATAATATTTATTCTTGAATTATTCCAATTAATTGAAGCAGGTTTAGCTAAAATTGTAATTCCTCTTTCTTTTTCAAGCTCACCGGAGTCCAATAATCTTTCATCAACAACTTCATTATCTCTAAATGAACCACTTTGTTTCATTAAATTATCAATTAGAGTAGTTTTGCCATGATCAACATGGGCTATGATTGTGATGTTCCTTATATTATTGCTCATAAATTCTGGCTCTTATACATATTTAAAAGGATATTAAAACTCAAAAAAACTCATAACTGGCTTGAATAATATTCAAAATTCGGGATTAATTTGTCTTTTTTTGCTTATCTTTTTTAATTTTTCTTTTTTCTTTTAAGCTCAATTTTGGTTTTTTTTTAACACTAGAGTCTTTAAATGATTTACCACTATATCTTTTTGACATGATTAAATTTTACATAAAAAAAAGGCCATCTTGAGATGGCCTTTTAAGTTTTGTTTTAGAAAATGAGGGATTACATTCCCATTCCACCCATTCCTCCCATGCCACCCATACCACCAGGCATTCCACCAGGCATTCCGCCAGCAGCATCTTTTTCCTCTGGTTTGTCAGCGATCATTGCTTCTGTAGTTACTAATAATCCAGCAATTGAAGCTGCATCTTGTAGAGCAGTTCTCACAACTTTAACTGGATCAATGATACCTTTTGCAAACATATCACAATACTCTTCATTTTGAGCATCATAACCATTTGTTTTTTTCATTTGCTCTAATAATTTACCAACGACCACTGAGCCATCTACACCAGCATTTTTAGTAATTTGTCTAATTGGAGCTTCTAATGCTTTTCTAACTAGATCAACACCTGCTTTTTGATCATCACCTTTTACTTTAACTTTCGCAAGATCTTGAGCAGCATAAAGAAGTGCACATCCACCACCTGTAACAATACCTTCTTCAACAGCAGCTCTAGTTGCATTTAAAGCATCTTCTACTCTATCTTTTCTCTCTTTAACTTCAACTTCTGTTGCACCACCAACTTTAATAACTGCAACTCCACCAGCCAACTTCGCAAGTCTTTCTTGAAGTTTTTCTCTGTCGTAATCAGAAGTAGTTTCCTCAACTTGTTGTTTGATAGATGCACATCTAGCTTCGATGTCAGATTTTTTACCACTACCGTTTACGATAGTACTATTATCTTTATCTACTTTTATTTTTTTACAAGATCCAAGATCATCAAGTTTAACGTTTTCAAGTTTAATACCTAAGTCTTCAGATATAACCTGACCCCCAGTTAAAATAGCAATATCTTCAAGCATAGCTTTTCTTCTATCACCAAAACCTGGAGCTTTAACAGCCACAACTTTTAAACCACCTCTTAGTTTGTTTACAACTAAAGTAGCTAAAGCTTCGCCTTCAACATCTTCAGAAATAATCATTAATGGCCTACCAGCTTGAACAACAGCTTCCAAAAGAGGAACCATTGGCTGTAAGTTAGTTAATTTCTTTTCGTGTAATAAAATAAAAGGATTATCTAATTCAGTAGTCATTTTATCACTGTTAGTAATAAAATATGGTGATAGATATCCTCTATCAAACTGCATACCTTCAACAACATCTAATTCAGTTTCTATACCTTTATTTTCCTCAACAGTAATTACTCCTTCATTTCCAACTTTTTGCATCGCTTTTGAAATCATCGTTCCAATTTCTTTATCACCATTTGCAGAAATAGTACCGACTTGTGCAATTTCATCACTGTCCTTTACTTTTTTTGCAGATGCAACAAGACTTTCTTTTACTGTTTCAACAGCAGCATCAATTCCTCTTTTTACATCCATAGGATTCATGCCAGCCGTTACATACTTGACACCTTCTTTAACAATAGCTTGCGCAAGTATAGTCGCAGTAGTAGTTCCATCACCAGCTTCATCATTAGTTTTGCTAGCAACCTCTTTAACCATTTGCGCACCCATATTTTCAAATTTATCTTCTAGGTCTATTTCTTTTGCTACAGAAACACCATCTTTAGTAATTCTAGGCGCACCATAAGATTTATCCATTACGACATTTCTTCCTTTAGGCCCTAAAGTTACTTTAACAGTGTCAGCCAAAATATTTACACCTCTTATCATTGCTGCTCTTGCTTCAGCATCAAATTTAACGATTTTTGCCATTATTTTTCTCCTTTAAATTAAATTACTTTCCTGAAATACCCATAATGTCAGACTCTTTCATTATGCTGTATTCTTTACCATTAATTTTGACTTCAGTTCCTGACCATTTGCCAAATAAAACTTTATCACCAACTTTCACATCCATTGGAATTATTTTTCCATCTTCAGTTTTGGCACCACCACCTACAGCAACAACTTTTCCTTCCTGAGGTTTTTCTTGCGCTGTATCAGGGATAATTATTCCACCAGCAGTTTTTTCACTGCTATCTAGTACTTCTATTAAAACTCTGTCATGTAACGGTTTAAATTTCATAATATCTCCTTAATAAATCTTTATAAATATGAGCTTCATATAGATATTTCGCTGTCTATTTCAAGATGAGTCTCTTACAGATTTATTAAAAAGCTAGTAAATTAGAGATTTTATGGTTTATACCTTAAAAATATGACTAAAAAATTAGATTTATCAGGATTGAACTCAATAGCCGATAATTACGATCTTTTCTATATAGACTTATGGGGAGTAATTCATAATGGGATTAAATTACATGAAAAAGCAATAATTGTTCTTAATCAACTTTTAAAAAAAAACAAAAGTTTCGTACTTTTAACAAACGCACCAAGACCAAATGAAACTGTTAAAAATTTTTTAGAAAAAATGGGCATGGATAAAGATTTAAGGGATCATGTATTTACTTCAGGTGAAGCAGCACTAAGTTATTTAAAAAAAAATTTTTTATCTAAAAAATTTTACCATATAGGTCCACCCAAAGATTTTGATTTATTTAATTTATTTAAGAAAAATAAAAGTGAAGATATTAAAGAAAGTGAGTATTTGTTGTGCACTGGTTTATTTGAGAAGTTTGATAAAGACTTAACTTATTACAAAGATTTATTTGCTAACCATTTAAATAAAAAAATGATTTGTACAAATCCAGACTTAATCGTTGATCGTGGAAATATAAGAGAGTTGTGCGCAGGTTCAGTTGCTATGGTTTTTGAAAAAATGGGTGGGCAAGTAATTTATTTTGGAAAACCTCATCCAGAAGTTTATAATCAATCAACTGATAATAATAATAAAAAAGTATTAGCGATTGGTGATAATTTAAATACAGATATAAAAGGTGCAAATTTATTAAATTATGACTGCTTATTAATCTCTAATGGAATACACAAAGATGAAATCAATAATAAAGGTATTGAAAAAGTTGCAAAAGAATATGAGGCGATAGTAAATTTTATTCAGTCGGATTTAAAATGGTAAAACATTACTCTAATTTTAATATTAAAAAAAAGCATCAAGGCTCGATTATCTTAATAGGTAATTTTGATGGTTTACATAAGGGTCATCAAAAGTTATTTAAGTTAGCGCAATCATACAAAAAAAAACATAATTTAAATATTGGTGTAATTAATTT
>CACDWD010000020.1 GCA_902556285.1 uncultured Pelagibacteraceae bacterium | reverse complement strand
TATGATGAAAATTGAGTACGAAACAAACAAGAATTTTTTTGGATCATTTTTAAACTTTATTGAAGTTGATTTTACTCCTATTATTTCATCATCTTTAATATCTTGAAATCCATAAATTGTGTCGTAGCCTAGTGTCCAAAATATGGCTCCTAGATAAAATATAATTGGAATAATTGAGACTTCATTTGTAATTGAAATCCAAGCCAAAATTACCCCATAATTAAATGTGATTCCCAGAAATAATTGAGGCCAATAAGTAAATCTTTTCATTAATGGATAAGTAAAAGCTAAAGGCATAGAAAGTAGAGCCATTAAAATCGTAAAATTATTAAAATTAATTAATACCAAAAAAGAAATTGCACATAAAAATAATGCATAAACTGAAGCGCGTTTTATAGATACTTTGTTTGAAGCGATTGGTCTATTTTTGGTTCTTTCAACCTTTTTATCAAAATTTTTATCTGCTATGTCGTTCACTATACATCCAGCTGATCTCATTAGTATTGATCCACAAAGAAAAAGTGCAGAGTAAAAAAAATAAATTAAAAGATCTGAATTAAAATCATAAGCAATTGTAAGTCCCCATAGGCATGGCCAAAATAACAGCATAAAGCCAATTGGTCTTCTCAATCTTGTAAGTTCAATAAATAATTTTATTTGATTCATAATTTACTTGTAAATAACGAGAGCTAGATTCATAATCAATTTGATTCGTATGAATATAGATTACACAGTCACAGCATTAATGTTTCCTGCTATTCCGTTATTAATGGGAGTATATAGTAATAGGTTTCATTCTCTAAGTATATTAATTCGACAATTACATGACGAGCACGTTTATGAAAAGCATATTCCACCTGAGTGGAAAAAACAGTTTATAAACTTAAGTGGCAGAATTACACTCTTGAGATGGACAATATTGTTCGCTGCATTTGGTTTTCTCTTTAATATGCTTACTGTATTTGCATTATATTTAGATGAAGTTTTTCTTGCTAGAGTAATCTTTGGATCTTGTTGTCTATCAATGATTATATCTATAATTTTTTTTATAAGAGAAATTCAAATTTCAACAAACGCACTTAAACTCCACATGTCAGATATGGACGTTGATGTTAATTAGGAACTATTACAGCTGGGCCTAAAATTTTTCTTCCTTCAAGATCTTTGTGAGCCTCAATAACATCTTCTAACTTATATTTTTTAAAAATTTTTATTTTAACTTTTCCAGAGCTAATTTTTTCAAACATTATATTTGATGCTTCATCTAACTCTTCTCTTGTTGAAAGATATTGTTGCATTGAGGGTCTTACAAGATAAAGACCTTTTGGTTGAATAACTTTTGGCACATTGATATCTGACAATGGTCCAGAAGCATTTCCAAAAGAAACCATCATTCCTCTAATTGCTAGACATTCGATTGATCCTTCTAGTGTATCTTTACCAACACCATCATATACAACTGGCACACCCTTACCATCTGTAATTTCTAAAACTTTTTTAGCAAAGTCTTCTTTATTATAATTAATTACATGATCGTAACCATTTTCTTTTGCTATATTTACTTTTTCATCAGATCCAACTGTACCTATAACAGTACAGCCTAAACTTTTCGCCCATTGACCAAAAATTTGACCAACTCCACCAGCAGCTGCATGAAATAATATTATTTCTCCTGATTTGACAGGATAGGTTTTATGTAAAAGATAAAAAGTCGTTAATCCTTTTGTCATTAAAGTTGCTGCCACTTCAAGATCAATACTATCTGGTACTTTTACTAAATTTTTAGTTGGATAATTTCTATGTGAACAATATGAACCTAATGGAATACCTGCATAAGAAATTTTATCACCAATTTTAAAATCTTTTACGTTCTCTCCAACCTCAGTAATTACACCAGCACCTTCTAAACCCAAACCAATAGGTAGTTTTAATGGGTACAACCCTGATCTATGGTAAGTATCAATGTAGTTAAGACCAATTGCTTTTTGTTCAATAGTTACTTGATCTGGGCCAGGTTTATCTAAAGATATATCCTTAACTTCTAAAACCTCAGGTCCACCAGTTTTACTTATTTCTACAGCTTTCATAATTTATTTTACAAACGTACCATTATGATAATCTTGAACTGCTTGCAAGATTTCTGCTTTAGTATTCATCACAAATGGTCCGCCTCTAGCTATTTCCTCATTAATTGGTTTGCCAGAAATTACTAAAAATTTAGCATCTGATTTAGCTTTAACGCTTAAATTTTCACCTTTCGTTAGCAATATTAAAGTGCTGTCTATAACTTGATTGTGTTTAACTTTTCCAATTTCTATTTCACCATTAATTAAATAAATGAACGTATTATGAGTAGATGGTAATTTAAAATTAAATTCCTTATCTTTGTTAAGCTCAACGTCAAAATAAACTGGTTCAACATTATGGCCTTTAACAGGGCCTTGGGCTTTTTCAAATTTACCAGCTATGACTTTAACTTGTTTATCATCATCTTTGTGAATGCTCATTTTATCTGCATCAATATAAATATATTCAGGCTTACTCATTTTTAATTTAGCAGGCATATTGATCCATAATTGAAAACCATGAAGTTTACCTTCTTTCATTGCAGGCATTTCAGAATGAATAATTCCACTTCCTGTTTTCATCCACTGAACGTCTCCTGCAGTCATTCTACCTTCACCACCAGTACTGTCTTTGTGCTCAAAATCTCCAGCTAACATATAAGTAACTGTTTCAATTCCTCGATGAGGGTGGGGCGGAAAACCTGCGATATAATCTTCGCTATTTTCTGATCCAAATTCATCTAGCATTAAAAATGGATCAAAATAATTTGGCTCAACACCAATACTTCTTTTTAATTTAACTCCAGCACCATCAGAAGCTGGGATAGGGTCAATAATTTTACTTACTTCTATAGTTTTCATATCGAAGAAATAGTTACTTAATTAGAAAATTCAATATTTATATCATTTTGACTTTTTACTATATTCATGATTAAATTAATTAGCGCTGATTTAAGTTAAATTGCGGGCGCTATATAAATCCAGCTAAAGCGACGCTTCAACCACCGCTTAAGCTGGTGGTTTTTTTTTGAACTTGCTCAAAATTAAACCGGGTATTTGAACCGTATTGTGCACCCAGCATTTGCTAAAGCACTAAAAAGGAGAAAAGGGTTTTTATTCTGACCCTCTTAGTTGGTTTTAAACTCTTTTCTCCAATTAATTATGACGGAGTACGGAGATAAGGCTTAGTCTTATTAAGTTTCTATATTGGGTAGCAGATCTTTTAAGTTTTTGATTTCTAATTTTGGCTGGTAGTCAAGATTATCAAATATATTATTATTTCTGTTCACCCAAATAGAATTGTAACCATAATTTCCACCACCTGAAACATCCCAAGTATTTGCACTTAAAAAAACAACTTCATTTTTTTGAATTTGATATTGATTTATTGGAAGATCATAAACTTTAGAGTCAGGTTTATAAATGCCAACTTCTTCAATTGAAAAAATGTCATCAAATATATTTTCTAAGTTATTACTCTTAACTAATTCATTAAGAAGAGTAGGAGTACCATTTGAAAGAATAGCAAGTTTATAATTTTTTTCTTTTAATGATTTTAAAACTTCAGGGACTTCTTTAAATGGTGAAAGAATTTTATAAAGATCTAATAATTCATTTCTCATTGAAGAGTCTATCTCATAAGCTTTCATTGATTTATCCAAACTATCCTTTGTCACTTGCCAAAAATCCTTGTGACGTTTCATTAAACTTCTTAGCCAAGTATATTCTAATTGTGTTGTTCTCCAATAATTGGCGAAACCTTCCCACTTATCACCTATTTTATCTTTACATTTTTCAGCAGCTGAATTGACATCAAATAAGGTGCCGTAAGCATCAAAAATTATTGCTTTAATATTTTTCATAAACTAACTTATCAATATGAGTAACATTAGATTATTTTATTCAAAAAGTTTATCTCTTAATTTGACTGACAAACTTGATAAATCTCAATCACACTATGTTTCAAAAGTTATGAGACTTAAAGAGAAAGAAGTTTTTTCTCTTTTTAATAGGAGCGGCGAATGGGAAGCGAAAATCGTAAATATCACAAAAAGCATAGTTGAATTTAATGTTACGAAACAATTAAGACAGAAAGAAAATACCAAAGAACTCTGGTTAGCTTTCTCTCCAATCAAATCAAATTACTTTAATTTCATGATCCAAAAAGCTACAGAGCTTGGTGTAACTAAGTTTTTACCAATTATCTTTGAAAGAACGATTGTCAGAAAGATAAATAAAGAGAGATTGGAAAAAGTAATCATAGAAGCAGCTGAACAGTCAAATAGAACAATAGTTCCATCAATTGAAGATCCTCAAAAATTAAAAAGCTTTCTAAATAATGATATGGATTTAATATTTACTGACCTTAATACTGCTAATACAAAAATTGATCTTACAAAGTTAACAACTAAACCCACTTGCGTAATAATAGGACCTGAAGGAGATTTTTCTGAGCAGGAGAGGGAAGAGATTCTCAAATTTAATGGTGTTCAGTCTGTTAAAATCAATGAAAACATCTTGAGATCTGAAACAGCTGTAATTTCTGCTCTATCGATCATAAATTACGCCATTAACTGATATTTTGTCGCTAAAAGTAAAAGTGTATTTTTTTAAAAGACACTCTATATAGGGTAAAAAAATGAAAAAATATTTATATATATTTCTAACATTCTTTATCACTTCAAGCACATTCGCTAATCAACCAGTGGATTGGCAACTAGGCTTTCAAAAGGCTGCTTCCGAGACTATGAGAGATATCGTTAATTTCCATGATAAATTGTTATTACCAATTATAATTGCAATCAGTGTTTTTGTTCTATTTCTGATGGTTTATGCTTGTATAAGATTTAGAGCTTCAGCAAATCCAGTTCCATCAAAAAGAACTCATAATGTTGCTGTTGAAGTTTTATGGACTTTAATACCGTGTTTAATTCTGATCGTGATGGCGGTTCCATCATTTAAAATTTTATACAAACAAGATGCAATTCCAAAGGCAGACATAACTGTAAAAGCTATAGGATACCAATGGTACTGGGGATACGAGTATCCAGATGAAAATATTTTCTTCGACTCATACATGATCGAAACTAAAGACTTAAAAGAAAATGAGCCAAGACTTTTAGCTGTAGATAATGAGTTAGTTATTCCAGTAAATAAAGTTGTTAAGGTGATGATCACTGCTAATGATGTTCTACATGCTTGGGCACTTCCTTCATTTGGGGTAAAAAGAGACGCTGTACCTGGAAGAATAAATGAAACTTGGTTTAAAGCAGAAAAAGTTGGAACTTATTATGGTCAATGTTCTGAACTGTGTGGAATTAAACACGCGTTTATGCCAATTGAAGTTAGAGTTGTTACTGAGGAAGAATACCAAGAGTGGTTGTTAGACGCTAAAGTCAAATTTGCAAAAGAAATTAATGAAGAAGATCAATTTAAAAAACTAGCGAGTAAATAATATGTATACACAATCAGCATCACACGACGATCATCATACGCCAACTGGTTGGAAACGTTGGGCTTATTCAACCAACCACAAAGATATTGGAACTATGTATCTAATATTTGCAATTATTGCAGGTGTTATTGGTACTGCATTCTCAGTTTTGATGAGAATGGAATTGATGCATCCAGGTGATGGAATTTTAGGTGGAAACTATCATTTATATAATGTGTTAGTTACTGGTCATGGTTTAATAATGATTTTCTTTATGGTTATGCCAGCAATGATAGGTGGATTTGGTAACTGGTTTGTTCCAATAATGATTGGTGCACCTGATATGGCTTTTCCTAGAATGAATAATATTTCATTCTGGTTGCTACCTACATCTTTCATATTATTAATAATGTCAATTTTCATGGATGGCCCTCCAGGTCAAACAGGAGTAGGAGGAGGATGGACAATATATCCTCCGTTATCATCTACAGCAGGTCAACCAGGTCCAGCAATGGATTTTGCAATTTTAAGCCTACACTTAGCTGGAGCCTCTTCAATTTTAGGTGCAGTAAACTTTATTACTACAATTTTAAATATGAGAACACCTGGCATGACACTTCATAAAATGCCATTATTTGCTTGGTCAATACTAGTAACTGCTTTCTTATTATTATTATCATTACCAGTTTTAGCAGGAGCAATTACGATGCTTTTAACAGATAGAAACTTTGGAACAGCTTTCTTTGATGCTCAAACTGGTGGAGACCCAGTTCTATTCCAACATTTATTTTGGTTCTTTGGTCACCCGGAAGTTTATATTTTAATTTTACCAGGTTTTGGAATGATCAGTCATATTGTTTCAACATTTTCTAGAAAACCAGTTTTTGGATACTTAGGAATGGCTTATGCAATGGTTGCAATTGGAATAGTTGGTTTCGTTGTTTGGGCTCACCATATGTATACAGTTGGTTTAAGTACAGATACTAAAGCATACTTTTTAGCTGCAACTATGATCATTGCAGTTCCAACCGGTATAAAAATATTTTCATGGATAGCAACTATGTGGGGTGGTTCGATTTCATTTAAAACTCCAATGGTTTGGGCTTTAGGATTTATATTCTTATTTACTGTTGGTGGAGTTACTGGTGTAGTACTTGCAAATGCTGGAGTTGATACTGCAATGCATGATACTTACTACGTTGTTGCTCACTTTCATTACGTACTATCTTTAGGAGCTGTATTTGCAATCTTTGCAGGATTTTACTACTGGTTTGGAAAAATGACTGGTTACGAGTACTCAGAGTGGATGGGTCAATTACACTTTTGGTTAACGTTTATTGGAGTAAACTTGGTTTTCTTCCCGCAACACTTTTTAGGTCTTGCAGGAATGCCAAGAAGATATGCTGACTATCCAGATGCTTTTGCAGGATGGAATTACATTTCTTCAATTGGTTCTTATATTTCTGTAATTGGATTGGTAGTATTTTTTATAAATCTTGCTTATGCTTTTTATAAGAAAAAGGCTGCAGCACAAAACCCATGGGGAGAAGGTGCTACAACTTTAGAATGGACTGTACCATCTCCACCCAATTTTCATACTTTTGAAGAATTACCAAGGTTTGAAGATGATGAGGGTGTTGAAAAATCTGCAAGCTAAATATAGCAAACAAGATTTTTTAACTTTAAATTAATGATTAAGTCTAAATTAAAAAATAGAAACTTATCTCAAGAAGACGCCTTTAATTTATCTGAATTATTTAAATTAATGAAACCAAGAGTAATGTCTTTGGTTATCTTTACTTGTGCAGTTGGATTGTTAATGGCTCCTAATATAATTCCAACAAAAGATGCAATCATTGGAATAATTTTAGTTTCAATTGGAGCAGGGGCAGCTGGGGCTTTAAATATGTGGTATGAATCAGATTTAGATGCCCTTATGACAAGAACTTGTTTGAGACCAATTCCAACAGGCAAGGTAAATAGAAATCAAGCACTAGTATTTGGAATTTCTCTTTCGATTTTTTCTGTAATTGCGCTTGATTATTATTCAAATAGAATATCAGCTAGTTTATTACTTTTTACTATTTTGTTTTATGTGTTTGTTTATACAATTTGGTTAAAAAGAAAAACGCCTCAAAATATAGTGATAGGAGGAGCTGCTGGAGCATTACCACCAGTGATTGGTTGGACTATAGCTACCAATTCTTTGACATTTGAGCCAATTACATTTTTTTTGATTATATTCTTTTGGACGCCTTCGCATTTTTGGGCTTTAAGTTTGTATAAATCAGATGATTACAAAAAAGCGAAGATTCCAATGCTTCCTCTAACAAATGGTGTTGAGAGTACAAAATTAAATATATTTATCTATTCTTTAACAATGTTACCAGTAATTGTTTTACCATATTCTATTGGTTTTGTGGGCATAACTTTTTTAATCCCATCATTAATTTTGACAATTTATTATAATTATTTATGTTTCGAACTTTATAAATTTAAAAAGAACAAATTTGATGCAAAAAAAGCAAAATCTATTTTTGGATATTCAATTTTGTATCTATTTTTGATTTTTGTTCTTTTTTTAATTGATAAAATTTTATGATAACGCCTGACAAGAAAACAAAGAAAAAAAATATTATAACTGCAATAGCAATTTTAGCGTTTATGGTATTTTTATTTGTTTTTACTTTATACAACGTTGGAGTATTTGATAGACAGATATGATTAAAAGCAAAACATTAACCCCTTTACTTTTGGCTGGGATTTTTGTCCTTATGTTGGGATTATCTTTTGCGGCAGTGCCTTTGTATGATCTGTTTTGTAGAGTTACAGGCTTTGGCGGAACAACCCAGGTATCTAAAGAAGCTCCTAAAATAGTATTAGATAAGGTTGTTAGTGTAAGGTTTGATACAAATGTAAACAATCTTGAATGGAATTTTAAAGCAAAATCAAACGTGATTGATGTAAAAGTTGGCCAGGTCAACAGAATAGAATTTGAAGTTGAGAATATTGGAGACGAAACGACTTATGGTGTTGCTAGTTTTAACGTGTCACCTGCAAGTTTTGGTAAATATTATAGTAAATTAGGATGTTTTTGTTTTGAAAAACAAGAGTTGAAGGCAGGAGAGAAGGCAACATACGTAATGACTTTTTATTTAGACCCTGACCTTGTGAACGATCCAACAACAAAAAATCTACAAGATGTAACTATGTCGTACACTTTTTTCTCGACAGATTACTATAAACAATCATAATCACGAAAAATGTCAGCAGAAAAAAAACACGATTACCACTTAGTTGATCCAAGCCCTTGGCCAATCTATACATCCTTTGCATGCTTAGTATTAGCAATAGGTGCAATTTTTTATATGCATAACGGTATTTCATGGGGAATGTATCTTGGTTTAGCGTTATTAATTTATGGTGCATATATGTGGTTTAG
Source organism: uncultured Pelagibacteraceae bacterium (assembly GCA_902556285.1). GTDB lineage: Bacteria > Pseudomonadota > Alphaproteobacteria > Pelagibacterales > Pelagibacteraceae > Pelagibacter. Next base: position 4,083 of record CACDWD010000020.1, on the reverse strand, counting down.
AGATGTAGTAATCGAAGCTGAACATCAAGGTCATCATACTCCTGTTGTTCAAATTCATCACAGATATGGAATGACTTTATTTATTGCTTCAGAGGTAATGTTCTTTGTTGCATGGTTCTGGGCTTACTTTGATATAAGTTTGTTTCCAAATGAATTTGTTGGAAATGTATGGCCACCAAAAGATATTGAAACATTTGATCCTTGGGACATTCCTTTGATAAATACTTTAGTTTTATTATTATCAGGAACAACTGTCACTTGGGCCCATCACTCTTTATTAGAAGATGATAGAAAAGGATTTATTCAAGGGTTAACTTTAACAGTAATCCTTGGTTTCTTTTTTACATTATTGCAAGCATACGAATACCATCACGCTACTTTTACTTACTCAGGCCATATTTATGGAGCTGTATTTTATATGGCAACAGGTTTTCATGGTTTTCACGTTATAATTGGAACGATATTTTTAGCAGTATGTTTGTGGAGAGGAAGACTTGGTCATTTTACTAAAGATCATCATTTTGGGTTTGAAGCGGCTGCATGGTACTGGCATTTTGTTGACGTAGTGTGGCTATTTTTATTTGCTGCAATATATATTTGGGGAAGTTAATATTTATCCTTGAAGAATAAATTTCTATTTTCAGTATTTGTTTATTTTATTATTTTAACTCTTCTCTCTCTAGGGTTTTGGCAAATTTATAGATTAAATTGGAAATTAGAATTAATTGAGCAAATAGAAAATTCTCTAAAAAACGACCCAGTGGAATTATCCAACATTGAAAAAAAAAACTATCTTAGAATAAAGACAAGTGGAGACATTGATTTTGATAAACAAATTTACTTATACAATTTAAATGATGCAGGGAAACCTGGATTTGAGGTAATTAATCCAATAAAAATTGGTGATGAAAATTACTTAGTGAATAGGGGATGGATACCTTTTGAAAAAAAAGACCTACCCGAAATAAATTTAGTTGATCAAAATCAAATAGTCGGCACTCTTATGCTTCAAACTAAACCAAGCACATTCAAGCCCGAAAATGATATTGAAAAAAATTATTGGTTTACTCTGAATAGAGAAGATATTTTAAAATTTACTGGTAGAAATTTTTCAGAGTATGTCATTTATTTAAACGGTGATTATAAAATTCCAAAACCAAGAGTGATTACTGCTAAAATTTCAAATAATCATAAGAAGTATGCAATTACTTGGTTTTCTATGGCGATTTCAATTCTTTTAATATATTTATATTTTAGGAAAAAAAATTATTAAATGAGATACGTAAGTACAAGAGACACATCAAAAACCTTTGAATTTAAAGACGTTTTTATTAAAGGTCTTGCCGATGATGGAGGTTTATTTATTCCAGAAGCATTAGTGAAATATGGGGAAAATGAAATTAGAGATTTAAAAAAACTTAGTTATTCAGAGTTAGCAAAAAAAATTGTTTATCCATTTATTGGTAATTTTATGCCTGAATCTGAAATGAGTAAAATTATTGATAAATCTTACTCCACATTTAGAAAAGACAACGTTGTAGATTTCATAAAGATTGGAGACAAAACAATATTAGAATTATTTCATGGTCCTACTTTAGCTTTCAAAGATGTTGCTATGCAACTTTTAGGTAACTTTTACGAATATTATCTAAACAATGAAAATCAAAAAATTAATATTGTAGTTGCCACATCTGGAGACACTGGTGCTGCAGCAATTGATGCAATTAAAGGTAAAAAAAATGTAAATATTTTTGTGCTTCATCCAGACAATCGTGTTTCACCAGTACAAAGAAAATTAATGACAACAGGTAAATATGAAAATGTATTTAATATAGCTATAAAGGGAAATTTTGATGATTGCCAAAACCTGGTTAAATCTATGTTTGCAGATAAGCAGTTTTCAAATGATATCAAAATGTCAGGGGTAAACTCTATTAATTGGGCGAGGATTATTGCTCAAAGTGTTTATTATTTTTATAGTTATTCATTGGTTGAAAATACAGGTGAACCAACAAATTTTTCAGTACCAACAGGAAATTTTGGAGATGTTTATGCTGGATATTTAGCCAAAAAAATGGGCTTGCCTATTAATAAATTAATTGTTGCAACTAATCGAAACGACATTTTACATAGAGCAATATCAAAAGGCAGTTATGAAGCAGAAAAGGTTTCGGAAACTATTTCTCCTAGTATGGATATTCAAATAGCTAGTAATTTTGAGAGACTTATATTCGATCTTAATAATGAGGATGATAAACAGACTTCATTAGATATGAAAAATATTAAAGAGAATGGAAAATATTTAATTGGTGATGATAAATTAAATAAAATTAGAGAAAATTTTTTATCTGCTAGTCTGAATGAGAATGAGACTTTGGATGTTATTAAAAAGGTGTATGAAAAATTTTCTGTAGTTTTAGATCCACATACAGCAATTGGATATGGTGCTTTCGACAAACATAACTTAAAAGGAAATAATATTGTACTAGCAACTGCTCATCCATGTAAATTTCCTGATGCTGTTACTAAAGCCATTAATTTAAAATCTGATTTACCAAAGGAACTTGAGTTTATTTTGAATGAAAAAGAAGAATATGATATAGTTGATAATAATTTAGAAAAAATTAAAAACTATATTAAAGGTAAAATAAAATGAAAATTAAAGAAGGGGAACAACTTCCAAATTCAGAATTTTATTATTTAGATTCAAGTGGAGCAGCAAAAAAAATAACTACAGCAGAAGTTTTTAAGAATCATAAAACAATTGTGATTGGTGTTCCTGGAGCATTTACAAAAGTTTGTTCTGCAAAACATCTTCCAGGGTATGTTAATAATTATGAGGAAGCAAAGAATAAAGGGGTTACAAAAATTATTTGTGTTTCAGTTAATGATCCAAATGTGATGAAAGCATGGGGTGATAGTCAAAAAGTTCAAGATAAAATATTTATGGCTGCAGACCCATATTGTGAATTTACTAAATCAATTGGAGCAGAAATAGATAGACACGATCGGGGTCAGGGAATGAGGTCAGCAAGATATACAATGTTAATTGACGACAATGTTGTAAAGAAAATACAAGCAGAAGAAGATACTGCCACTTGTGAAATTTCAGCAGCTCAAAATTTTTTAAAATTAATCTAAATTTGCTGCTTTTTTAGCTAGTAAGTCCACCTCTTCATTTAAAGGGTTTCCATCATGAGCTTTAACCCAATTCCATTGAATATTAAGCGATTTATTTAAATTATATAGATCAATCCATAAATCTTTATTTTTAACATCTTCTTTTTTTGAGGTTTTCCAATTATTAGCTAACCAAGTATTAATCCATTCAGTTATTCCATTTTTTACATATTGAGAGTCAGTATATATTTTTATTTCAATACCAGGCTTCATATCTTTCAATGCATTAATTGGGGCCAACAACTCCATTCTATTATTTGTTGTATTTTTTTCGTTACCACTAATTTTTTTTATTTCTTTTCCATCATTTATAATTGCAGCCCATCCACCATTACCTGGATTTGTTAAACAAGAACCGTCTGTATAAATTGTAATCATTAATTTAAATAATCTTTAAATGAACTTAAATTATTGTGAGAAAGTAATTTTTGATAATATTCATTAGGGTCTTTAATTTTAATCAATGCTGTTTTTGGTGTATTTGAGTAGTCATACAATCTTGTTAATAAATATCTTAATGCTGCACCTCTACACAAAATATTTATAGATTTTTTTTCTTTCATTGAAATTTTTTTAACACTTTCATACCCTTTGATTAAATTTTTAATTTTTTTCTTATTTAAATGGAATTTTCTCTTTTTATGATCAAAACAAAGAGCATTGATGCATATAGCAATTTCATACATAAAATAATCATTGGCGGCAAAGTAGAAATCAATAATTCCAGAAAGTTTATTTTTTTTGAAAAAGATATTATCTATAAATAAGTCACCATGGATAACGCCTTTGGGCAATTGTTTAGGCCAATATCTATTAATATCTTTTAGGTTATTATTTAAGAATACTTTTAAATTTGAAAACTTTTTTGACTTAAATTTAATACTTTCCAACAAAGGTTTTAAA
>CACDWD010000019.1 GCA_902556285.1 uncultured Pelagibacteraceae bacterium | reverse complement strand
TATAATAAACCAAAGCATTAAAGGTAATAAGATTGCAGAACTAATTTTTAAGAATAACCATTTTTTTGTTACTGGCAGCATTATATTAATCCTCTGCCAATTAAATAAATTAAGATAGTTAAAACAATCGAACCAAAAATAACTAACAAACCTGTAATTTTTGTTGTTTGTAATTCAAATCCATAACCTAAATCCATAATCAAGTGTCTTACTTCACTTAACATTTGAAAACTAAATGACCAGGTTATTCCAATTAAAATAAATTTACCTAAAAAAGTTTCTAAAAAATTTTTAATAATTTGATAATTACTTTCTCCTAGAAGCATTAATGTAAACCAAATACAAATTAATGTGATTGCAAAAAAATTAATTATTCCTGTAATCCTGTGTGAAATAGATACTAATGAAGAAATATGCCATTTATAAATCTGTATGTGTGGTGATAAAGGTCTGTTTTCCATATTTTATTTTGAATTAATAATTGTTTCAGCAATTTCAACAGAATTAAGTGCAGCACCTCTCAATAGGTTGTCTGATACAATCCACAAATTTAACGAATTTTTTTTAGTTTTGTCTTCCCTAATTCTAGATATATATGTCTCATCACTCCCAGCTGCTTCAAATGGTGTGCTATAACCTCCATTTTCTCTTTTATCAATAACCTCACAACCATCTGCTTTACTTAAAACATCTCTCACTTTTTCTAAAGTATATGGTTTTTCAAATTCTATATTTACAGACTCCGAATGAGATACTAAAACAGGAATTCTTACACATGTAGCTGTAAGTTCAATTGACTCGTCTAAGATTTTTTTTGTTTCATATGTCATTTTTAATTCTTCTTTTGTATATCCATCATCAGCAAAAACATCGATATGTGGAATAACATTAAAAGCGATTTGTTTAGTAAAATTTTTTGACTCTATTTTTTTTCCATCTAAATATTGTTTAGTTTGATCAATTAATTCGTCCATTGGACTTTTGCCACCACCTGAAACAGATTGGTAAGTTGAAACTACAACTCTTTTAATTTTAAATAAATTATGTAGTGGTTTAAGTGCTATAACAAGTTGTGCTGTAGAACAATTTGGATTGGCAATAATATTTTTTTTCATATTTTTAATTTCGGCTGCATTCACTTGTGGAACGATCAATGGAACATCAGGATCCATCCTAAAAAAACTTGAATTATCTATTACAATTGTATGCTTGGCAGCCTTTTCTGCAAATTTTTCAGCAATTTTTCCTCCTGCTGCAAAAAAAGTTATATCTGCTTTTGAAAAATCATATGTCTCTAAATTTTCAATAACATACTCTTTATCTCTAAAAGAAATTTTTTTTCCTGCACTTTTTTCTGAGGCAACTAAATATAGATTATTAAACTTGAAGTTTTTTTTATCAAATACCTCAAGAGTTTTCCTTCCAACATTTCCTGTTGCACCTACTATAGCTATGTTCATTTTAAAGTTGTTATACTAAATAAAAGGTAAATCGCAAACTTTACCACTGCAAATATCACCATTTATGCTTGCTTTTACGTTCTGGTCTATATTCCAATGCGATTTTTTCATCATAGCAATACCAATTACTTTTTTAAAATGAGGCGAATAACAGGCTGACCTTAATTCCCCAATGATTTTGTTATTATCATCAGTCAGATCTAAAGATCCTGTTAAACTTATTTTGTCCAAATCTAACTTCACACCCATTAATTTTCTTTTTATACCTTCAGATTTTATTTTCTTTAATTTTTCTTTTCCTAAAAAAATAATATCACTATCTATGTTTACATATTTATCAAAACCACATTCATAAGGATTATCTCCGTTGTCCATATCATTGCCATGAGATAACAGTCCACTTTCGATTCGTTCTATTAAATTAGGACACCCTGGTTTAATATTAAATTCTTTTCCAATTTCAAATAAATGATCATATAGTTTTAAGCCTGCTTCAGTATTTTGAACATATACTTCATAACCTCCTTGTTTAGACCATCCAGATTGTGCGATAAGGTGTTTTGCACCTCCAAATTCAAAATAATCAAAACCAAAAAATTTTAATTTTGTGATCTGTTCTCCAAATACTTTTTCCATCAATTGAAATGATTTTGGACCTTGTACAGCCATGATATCAACTTTTGGCTCTATGATTTTAACATCAAATTTATTTCCAATTGCTAATCCTTTTGCAAATAATATTACGTCCGTATCTGCAATAGAAATCCACCATTTATTTTCATTAATTCTTAAAACAACTGGATCATTAATTAATCCAGCATTATCATCTATAATCGGACAATAATAACATCTTCCATCTTTAGATTTTGATAAATCTCTACAAGTCATTAGCTGAACTAATTTTGCAGAATCTTTTCCTGAGATTTCTACCTGTCTTTCAGCTGCTACATCCCAAATTTGAACATGCTCTTTTAAATGATGATAAGAATCCTCAATTGAACCAAAGGCAGCTGGAAGCAACATATGGTTATAAATTGTATAAGCTGTAACACCTTGTTCCTCAATTCGAGAAGTATATGGTGTACCTCTAAGTCTTCTTGATTTTGCAATTAAAAAGTTTTTCATTTTTTCAAAAATTCTAAAACTTTGTCTCTCATTTCAAATGCTTTTTCAATCATAATCATATGGCCGCAACCCTCGATTATGTGTGTAGATGAGTTGTTAATTAGACTAGAAAATTTTTTTCCAGCTTCTAGATTTACCATCTTATCTAGAGAACCAAAAATAAACATTGATGGAAATTCTATTAATTTAGCAGCATCAGAACCATTTTTGTAATTGTTACATGCAACAAGGTCCACCGCCAGTATGTCTCTTATGTCTCGAGGTGATTGTATTATTTTTTCTACTGGGTTACCACCAATAAATCTTTTTGAACCTTCATAACCCCACTTCATCATTAATTTAACAGCATCGGAGTCCCCATTTTTTGCTAGATCAATTAAATCTGGATGAACTGGCATCTTATTTGACCCTCCGATAAAAACTAACTTTTTTAATCTATTTTTATATTTGTGAGCATATTCAAGTATCTCCAAGCAACCTTGGGAATGACCAATTAAAATTAAATTATTTAAATTAAGTTTATTAAAAACCTGCTCCAACCAATCAGCTATTTTTTCAATACTATCTAAGCAAGGGCCATCAGAATTACCGTGCCCAGGTAAATCAATAGATAATACGTTAAAATTATTATTTGAAAAAAACTGTTCAGTTAGAGACCAAACAATATGCGAAAGACCACTTCCATGAAGAAATACTATTGTTTCTTTATTTTCATCAATACCCTGTCCTGCATCAGACGCATAAACATTTTTATTTTCCAATTGAAAATTCAAAAATTACCTAAACTTGTTTTCTTAATTCAAACTTTTGTATTTTTCCTGTCGAAGTTTTTGGTAACTCACAGAAGACAACTTTCTTGGGAACTTTAAATCCCGCTAAAGTTTCTTTACAAAAATCAATTAATTCTTTTTCTGATACCGGCTTATCTTTAACCATTTCAATAAATGCACAAGGAACTTCTCCCCATTTTTCATCTGGTTTTGCAACAACTGCAGCAATAGAAACTGATGGATGTTTAGAAAGTGTATTTTCTATTTCAATTGAAGAAATATTTTCTCCTCCAGAAATAATTATATCTTTTGATCTATCTTGTATTTTTACATACCCATCAGGATGCATTACAGCTAAATCACCACTATGAAACCATCCATCTTTCATGGCTTTATCAGTAGCATCTTTGTCTTTAAAGTAACCTTTCATTACGACATTTCCTCTAATCATAATTTCACCAATTGTTTTTCCATCTTTAGGAACTTCTTTCATTGTTTCTGGATCCAAAACAACGACACCTTCAGTATTTGGATATCTCACACCTTGCCTAGCCTTAATTTCATTTTGTTTTTCCTCATCGAAATTGTTCCATTCATCATTCCACGCACACTGAGTAACATGTCCATAAGTTTCCGTTAAACCGTATACATGCATAACCTCAAAACCTAATGCTCTCATTTTTTTGAAAATTATACTTGGTGGTGGCGCTCCAGCAGTCAAAACATAAACTTTTTGTATTAATTTTTTTTTGTCACTTTCAGGAGCTCCTGTAATCATATTTAATACTATTGGGGCACCGCCAAAATGAGTTACTTCATATTTATCTATTAATTCAAAAATTTTTTTTATGTCAATATTTCTTAAACAAATTGTCCTTCCGTTTAACATTGGAACTGTCCATGGATAACACCAACCATTACAATGAAACATTGGAACGACTGTTAAAAAATTTAATCTATTTGGCATGTTCCAAGCTACCGAACTTCCTGTAGACATTAAATATGCACCTCTATGATGATAAACTACTCCTTTGGGATTTCCTGTAGTACCTGATGTATAGCTTAATGATATTGCTTGCCATTCATCCTCTGGCATTTGCCAATCGAAATTTTCATCACCTGTATTTAAAAAACTTTCATATTCTAAATCGCCAATTTTTTCTAATTTCGATTGATCAGCATTTTTATCATCTATATCAATTATTATAATTTTTTTATTTAAAGTTTTTAATGCTTTCTTAACTTCTCCATGTAATTGTCTATCAACTACTAGTACCTTTGCATCACTGTGATCTAAAATATATGAAATTGTATTTGCATCTAATCTTATATTAATTGTATTTAATACTGCACCTGCCATAGGTACTGAGTAATGTCCTTCGAAAATCTCTGGTGTATTAAAGGCTAAGAATGAAACAGTGTCTCCTTTTTTAATTCCAATTTTTGACAGTGCACTAGCAAATTTTACAGCTCTTTTGTAAACATCATTCCAAGTATATTTCCTGTCTTCATAAATTATAGCTTCATAATTTGGATAAATTTCCCTTGCTCTTTTAAGAAACGTTAATGGGGTAAGTGGTACGTAGTTAGCTTTATTTTTATCTAAATTTGTCTCGTAATGATTCATTATTAATTAAACTTAAAATTCATTATATTAGAACTTCCAGAGATAGCAGATTTGTAATGATACTCAGCTCTAGGCAATACCTTATCAAAATAAAATTTTGCTGTATTTATCTTATCACTATAAAATTCTTTATTTTTTTCAAAATCACTAAAACTTACATCTAAAATTTTAATCCAAGCATAAGCAATTGAAACATATCCCAGACTTCTCAAATAATCATTTGCTGCAGCACTGACATCGTCTTTTTCGATTTTATGTTTATCCTTAATCCAGTCGGTAAACTTAGATAAAATATCTAAATAATGGTTTAATTCTTTTGAAAATGTTTTTACTTTTTCATTTTTACTATCACATTCAGATTTAATCATATCTAAAAACTTATTTATAACATCGCCATTTTTATTTGATAATTTTCTAAATACTAAATCTGCTGCCTGAACAGAATTTGTTCCTTCATAGATTGGGGTAATACGATTATCTCTATATAATTGCTCTATACCTTGGTCTTTAGTGTACCCATATCCACCATGTATTTGCATCGCGTCGTTCGTAATTTCCATAGCTAAATCTGTAAATAATGACTTAACAACTGGTGTCATCAATGAAACATAATCCAAAGCTTCTTGTTTAATCTTTTCATCAGGATGATAAAGACTCACCTCAGTTTGTTGTGATAACCAAAAACATAAAGCTCTTTCTCCTTCAATAATTGACTTCATATTAAGTAAAGATCTTCTAATATCCGCATGATCAATTATAAAGTCTGCACCATTTGTAGATTTTGAATTATTTGTTTTTCCTTGCTTTCTCTCTTTTGCATAAGCAAGTGAGTTTTGATACGCAATTTCAGAAATTCCTAAACCCTGAATGCCTACCACTATTCTCTCAAGGTTCATCATGGTAAACATAGCACTAAGGCCTTTATCTTTGTTACCAATCATATAACCAGTTGCTTCATCAAAATTTAACACACATGTTGCTGAACCCTTTATTCCCATTTTACTCTCTATAGATCCTGTTGAAATTCCATTTCTTTGACCAACACTACCGTCTTGATTTACAATAAATTTTGGTACTAAAAATAAACTAATTCCTTTAGTGCCCGCAGGAGAGTCTGTTGATCTTGCTAAAACTAAATGAATAATATTTTCAGTTAAGTCATGATCACCAGAAGTTATAAAAATCTTTTGACCACTAATTTTATAGGTGTCATCAGATTGTTTTACGGCTTTGGTTTTTAACAAACCTAAGTCTGTACCACAGACTGGTTCTGTTAAACACATAGTGCCACTCCATTTACCTTCGACGATCTTTGGTAAATATTTATCTTTAATTTCATCTGAAGCATGATGATTAATACAATTATAGGCACCAATACTAAGTTCACTATATAATTTAAATGACAAACTGGCTGAGGAAAGCATTTCATCAAAGAACGCGCTTACTGTTTTTGGCATTCCTTGGCCTCCATATTTGGGGTCACAAGACAATGACGTCCAACCATCTTCAATGTATTTCTGATATGCTTCTTTGTAACCCGGTGGTGTTCTGACAACACCATTTTCTAAAATTGCTGGATTTTCGTCACCTGCTTTAGCAAGAGGTAAAATTAAATTTTGATTTATTTTAGCTGCTTCTTCTAAAATATCTTTAACAAGATCTGCACTCACCTCATTATATTTTTCAAGCTCATTATAATTTTTATTATCTCTTAATTTTTCAAAGAGAAACATCATGTCTTTTACTGGTGCGGTGTAACTTGGCATATTTAAAGCTTAGAATAATTCTAGTTTTATTGCAATTTTGAAATTATCGCATCACCCATTGCTGATGTGGAGGTTTCTTTCATACCCTCTGACATTATATCTTTAGTTCTTAACCCATCATTTAAAACATCTTGAACTGCTTTTTCTAAAATATCTGCTTCTTTATCAAGATCTAAAGAATATCTTAGTGCCATAGCAAAGCTCAAAATAGAAGCAATTGGATTTGCTATCCCTTTACCAGCTATATCTGGAGCTGACCCGTGTATAGGCTCGTACATCGCTCTCATCTCACCATCTTTATTTTTTGCACCTAAAGATGCTGAAGGTAAAAGGCCTAAAGATCCTGTTAACATTGAAGCTTGGTCCGACAACATATCTCCAAACAAATTATCTGTTACAATTACATCAAATTGTTTTGGGTTTCTTAAAAGCTGCATAGCACAATTGTCTGCTAACATATGACTTAATTCTACGTCTTTGTATTCTTTTTCATGAAGTTCTTGGACTTCTTCTTTCCACAATTGTCCTGCTTCCATCACATTTGATTTTTCACATGAAGTAACCTTGTTTGATCTTTTTCTGGCTAAATCAAAAGCAATCCTAGCTACTCTGGTAATTTCGCTAGTCGTATAAGTGTGTGTATTAATTCCTTTTCTTTCTCCATTTTCAATTGGCTTAATTCCTCTAGGTTCACCAAAATATATACCACCTGTTAACTCTCTTACTATCATTATATCTAGTCCTGAAACTACTTCTGGCTTTAGGGTTGAAGCATCGACTAATTGTTTAAAACAAATTGCAGGCCTTAAGTTAGCAAAAAGCTTTAATTCTTTTCTGAGTTTTAATAATGCTCTTTCTGGTTTTTTGGAAAATTCTAGTTTATCCCATGTAGGACCACCAACTGCTCCAAGCATAATTACTTCACTTTCTAGTGCTTTGTAAAAAACCTCATCAGTGATTGGGGTACCGTGTTTATCATAAGAACAACCACCAACTAGCTCCTGATCAATTTCAAAATCTAAAGATTTTTTATCATTAAACCAGTTAATAATTTTTTTTAACTCAGCTATTACCTCTGGACCAATACCGTCACCAGGAAGTAAAAGTATTTTTCTTTTTTTTACTTTAATCATTAAATACCCAAGGCTTTTCGTTTTTTAAATTTGTTTCAAACTTCTCTATTTTTTCTGATTTTTTTAACGATAAAGCGATATCATCAAGCCCTTCTAACAAACATTTTTTCTTAAATGGATCAACTTCAAATTTTAGCTCATTATTTCCATAAACTATTTTTTCCTCTTGCAAATCAATAGAAATTTCTTCTTGTCTATTTGCGTATTCAGATAGCTCTTTGATTTTTTCTTCTTCAAGGATTATAGGCAAAATTCCATTTTTAAAACAATTACTAAAAAAAATATCTGCATAACTTGAACTAATTACACAAGTAATTCCAAAATCTAATAAAGCCCAAGGAGCATGTTCTCTTGATGAACCACATCCAAAGTTTTTTCCAGCAATTAAAATTTTAGATTGATTAAATGGATCTTTGTTTAACACAAAATCATTTATTTCTTTGCCTTGATCATCATATCTCATTTCAAAAAACAAATTTTTTCCAAGACCAGTTCTTTTGATAGTTTTTAAAAACTGTTTTGGAATTATCATATCTGTATCAATATTTACAATTGGTAAATAAGCTGGGATACTTTTTAATTTATTAAATTTTTGCATTTAATTTTGATACTTTCTGACATCATCTAAATTACCTGAAATTGCAGCTGCTGCGGCCATTCCTGGACTAACCAGATGGGTTCTACCACCTCTACCTTGTCTTCCCTCAAAATTTCTATTTGATGTAGAGGCGCATCTTTCTTCTGGCTTTAATTTATCAGCATTCATCGCTAAACACATAGAGCAACCTGGTTCTCTCCATTCAAACCCTGAGCTAACAAAAATTTTATCTAGTCCTTCTTGCTCTGCTTGTTCTTTAACTAAGCCTGAGCCTGGAACTACTATAGCATTAACATGCGATGATACTTTTTTATCTTTTACGATTTTTGCTGCTTCTCTCAAATCTTCTATTCTGCCATTAGTACAACTACCAATAAATACTTTATCTATTTTTATATCTGTGGCTGCCATGTCAGGTTTTAAACCCATATACTTTAAAGCTCTTTCAATTGAATTTTTTTTATCTTCATCAGTCTCATTATTTGGATTTGGAACTTTTCCATCAATTGTTATTACATCTTGTGGTGACGTTCCCCATGTAATCATGGGTAAAATTTCATTTGCATTTAGGCTAATTTCTTTATCAAAACTAGCATCAGCGTCTGTTTTTAAAGTTTCCCAATAGTTCAAAGCTTTATCCCAATTTTTACCTTTTGGTGACATTGGTTTTTCTTTTAAATATTCAAAAATTTTTTCATCTGGTGCAATTAATCCTGCTCTTGCACCACCTTCAATTGTCATATTGCAAATAGTCATTCTTTGCTCAACACTTAAAGATCTTATTAAATCTCCAGCATATTCCACAACAGATCCTGTACCACCTGCTGTACCTATTTTTCCAATTATTTGAAGTATTACATCTTTAGAAGTAACTCCTAAAGGAAGTTCACCATTAACATTAATTCTAAAATTTTTAGCTTTCTTCTGAACTAGTGTTTGGGTTGCTAAAACATGTTCAACTTCTGAAGTTCCTATTCCAAATGCTAAAGCACCAAATGCTCCATGCGTTGCGGTATGACTGTCTCCACAAACAATAACTGTACCTGGTTGAGTAAAACCTTGTTCAGGTCCTATTATGTGAACGATACCTTGCCTCTTATCATCCATACCAAATAACTGAACACCGAATTCTTTACAATTTGCCTCTAAAGTATCTACTTGAATTTTTGACTCTTCATCTGAAATACCTTTTGATCTATCAGTTGTTGGAACATTATGATCTGCAACTGCTAAAGTTAAATTTGGGTGTCTAACTTTTCTATTAGAATTTCTTAATCCTTCAAAAGCTTGGGGGCTTGTCACCTCATGAATTAAATGTCTATCTACAAAAAGTAAAGATGTGCCATCATCTTGTTGATCAACTAGATGATCGTTCCAAATTTTATCGTATAATGTTGTAGACATTGAAAAAAAAATTATTTTTTTTCTGTAGAGCTTTCTGATTTTTGTTCCTCTTTAGGAGCCTCTGCTGCTGGAGCCGCCTCTTCTTTAGGTGCTGCTTCTGCTTTAGGAGCCTCTGCTACTGGTGCTGCTTCTGCTTTAGGAGCCTCTTCTTTAGTTGCTTCAACTGCAGGAGCTACATTTTCCTCTGTAACTGTTTCTGGTTTTGCCTCGATATCAATACCAATTTTTTTTCTAATTTTTTCTGCAATCCTTGCTGATTTACCAGTTCTGTCTCTTAGATAATAAAGTTTTGCTCTTCTTACTTTACCTGATCTAATAACCTTAATTGAGTCAATTAAAGTTCCAAATAGTGGGAAAGTTCTCTCAACACCCTCTCCAAATGAAATTTTTCTAACCGTAAAAGATGAGTTTAGATCTCTGCTTTTTTTAGCAATACACACTCCCTCAAAATATTGAATTCTTTCTTTTTTACCCTCGGTAATTCTCACACCAACCTTAACAACATCTCCAGGATAAAATTCTGGAATTTTTTTCTCTGAAAGAATTTTGTTAACGTTATGCTGGTTTATTTCTTCAATTGTTTTCATGTTAATATTTATCAAGTTAATTCTTCTTATATTTTTCCCATAAATCTGGTCTTCGGTCGCGTGTTATAGCCTCAGATTGAGATAAACGCCAGTCTTTAATTTTATTATGATCACCTGATAATAGTACGTCTGGCACAGCTTTTTCTTCCCAAATTTGAGGTTTTGTGTACTGAGGGTACTCTAGAAGACCATTTTCAAAGGTTTCATCTAATTTAGAGTTTTCATTTCCTAATACACCTGGCAGCAATCTTAAAATACTATCTATAACTACATATGCTGCTGACTCCCCGCCTGACAAAACATAATCTCCAATACTAATTTCCTCAATATTTCTTGTTGAAAGTATTCTTTCGTCTACACCTTCAAAATGACCACAAATTAAAGACAGAGATTTTTCATTAGCTAGCTCTTTTGCTAAATTTTGATCAAATTTTTTTCCTTTTGGCGATAAGTATAAAATTCTCTCACTCTCATTTTTGTTTTCATCTAAAGACTTTGCAAGAACATCTGCTTTTAACAACATCCCTGAACCACCCCCATAAGGTGTGTCATCTACTGTTTTGTGTTTGTCATCAGCTGCATCTCTTATGTTTACAACTTTAAGTTTCCATAAATTATTTGATAAAGCTTTTCCATAAAGTCCTTTAGATAAAGGACCAGGAAAAACCTCTGGATACAGTGTAAACACTTGAGCTTGCCACATAAATAATCTTTAAGTTATTTTTTTTCCTCTGCTGGAGCTGCTTCTGCTTTTGGAGCCTCTTCTTTTGGAGCTTCTTCTTTAGGAGCTTCTGCTGGAGCTGCTTCTGCTTTAGGAGCTTCTTTATTATCCTCTTCTTTTTTATTTCTCTCTTTTTTTGGCACTGCTTTATTTGGATTATTTCCATTTGCAGGCATAGGCATTAGTTCGTTCTCACCTAAAATTCTTGCTACTCTAGTTGTTGGTTGAGCTCCTTGACCAAGCCAATATTTAATTCTCTCAGCTTCTAGGCCCACTCTTTCTTTTTTCTCTTTTGGTAATAGAGGATTAAAGAAACCAACCTTTTCTATAAATCTTCCATCTCTTGCAAAACGACTGTCGGCGACAACAACTTTATAAACAGGACGTTTTTTTGTTCCACCTCTTGATAATCTTAATTTTAACATTTCTTCTCCTTTTTACTTTAATTGGTTAAATAGCTCTGGCGGTATACCTTTATCAGACATACCTTTCAGATTTCCTTTTGACATCTTTTTCATCATTTCAGACATCATTTTAAATTGCTTAAGCAATTTATTGATAGTGGCCGGATCTGTGCCAGAGCCATTAGCAATTCTTTTTTTTCTAGAACCATCAATTATTTTTGGGTTCTCTCTTTCTTTTTTTGTCATTGATAAAATAATAGCTTCATTTTTAGTAATTATACTTTCATCAATTCCCGCTGAATCCATTTGAGATTTAATTTTAGAAACTCCTGGCATAAAAGACATAATTCCCTCAATGCCACCCATTTTTTTCATTTGTCTTAATTGAGATAAATAATCTTCCATAGAGAATTGACCTTTTTTTAAATTTTCCTCTGCTTTTTTAAGATTTTGTTCTCCTAAATCTTGAGCTGCTTTTTCTACAAGGGATACGATATCCCCCATACCAAGTATTCTGTTTGCAATTCTATCTGGATGGAATACTTCAAGATTATCTATTTTTTCTCCTATCCCTAAAAATTTAATTGGAACGTTTGAAACATATTTCATACTCACTGCGGCTCCACCTCTTGCATCACCATCAGCCCTAGTTAAAATAATTCCAGATAAATTAACTGTATTTTTAAATTCTTTTGCCACTGAGGCTGCAACTTGACCTGTTAAAGAGTCTGCAACTAAGAAGGTTTCTGTTGGATTAATGACAGCTTCAATTTGCTTAATCTCACTCATCATTTGTAAATCGATTTGAGTTCTACCAGCAGTATCAAATAAAATTATTTCAGCTCCATTTAAATTAGCGGCACTTATTGCTCTTCTACAAATATCAGCAGGTTGCTGACCTTCTATAATAGGTAAAGTTAAAATATTATTTTGTTCTCCTAAAGATCTAAGTTGTTCTTGTGCAGCTGGTCTGTAAATATCTAGACTGACCATCATTACTTTTTTCTTTTTATTAGTTTCTAAAAATTTTGCTAATTTTGCTGTTGTTGTTGTTTTTCCAGAACCTTGTAACCCAACTAACATCATTGGCACAGGCGGTACTGCGTTTAAGTTTATCTCATTATTTGTTGCACCTAGTAAGTCTACAAGCTCATCGTAAACAATTTTAACAACCATATCCCCAGGAGAGGTAGACCTTATTATCTCTTGGCCTAATGCTTTTGGCTTAACTTTTTCAATAAAATCTTTTGCAACATCTAAAGAAACGTCGGCTTCAAGCAAAGCTTGTCTAATGCCTCTTAAGCCTTCGTCTACTTGAGCTTCATCAAGCGAAGGTGCCTTTTTTAGAGAAGAAAAAATTTCTTCAAATTTATTTGTTAAATTTTCAAACATATTTATTACGCATAGCAGTAACGCACTAGTGGGCGAACCCTCGCTGACTAGTGTCGATCTCTTTGTTTCCAAAGACACCGCAAAGTTAATGTTTTTGCGGAAACAGGATCAACCTATAATAGAGATAGAAAATGTCAATCAGTTACTTAACACTTAATTTACTATATTTTTAAGCGATAAAATTTAAGTTCTTCTAATTTGATCAGGCCCAAGGCACATACTTTGGGCTTTTTCTATATTTTCCTCTAGATGATCTAATTTCCAATGATTGCGTAAAATATCAAAGTGATCCTCTGGATCATAATGGGGTTGTTTTACTAATTGAATGCTAAATATTTTCTCAAATGTATACATTGAATTTAAAGCACCTATAAACTCTTTAATTTCGTGAAATCCAGGTGTTTGCATCATTACAATAGTCATAAACTCAAATGGGTGCACATATACTACTCTGGCCCCTCTTATTGTGTCCCAATCATTAATACGTATTGGTAATTTTTTATCTTGAAGTTGTTTGATCTCATTCTTTTTTAAACTGGTCGAAAAAGAAAACATCATTGCAACTTTAGAACAATCTTCTTTTTTTATAAAAAACCTTAGTTTGTCACCATGAATAACTTCACCTGGTACTGCAGCAACAACAAAGTTACCGAAGTCATTAACATACCATTCATTGTCTTCTTCCGCTTGGGCTTGATAGACAAATACAATAAAAAAAAGAGAGAGATGCAATAAAATAATAAGTAAAACTCTTTTCATGATTTGAGCTCCACTTTATATCCATTTTTTGTAAATATTTTGATTATCTTATCCCAAACTAGACTATTGTGTTCACCTGGTAATATTTCGAATTTAAAAGTTTTTTTATAAACGGGATCACAGTTATCGTACGCAACGTAAGCACTGACGTGGCAATACTTACAGACACGGTCTATTTCCATATATTGGAACTCCTATTGTTAATTGATTTTTTGAGGGTTAAAAGTTTGTAATTGGTAATGGTCTCAATCCTTTTCTTTTGGCTCGAGTTACGCAACAAGGGAGATAATAAAAAAAGCGGAAAACGATAGAAAAGGATTGAAATCCAATGCATACTTAAAATTAATCATTAACATTTGTTAAAAAGTTGCTCCAATAATGTTTTGTTTGTGAATTTAATAAAATTATTTTTATCAAAATATAGACACAATTATTAATTATATTAATAATTGTTAAAGTTCGTTTCAGAATTTTAATAACTTCCAACACATGCAATTAGAACTATTCGATTATAGAAAAGATTATCTTTTCGAGACTGAAAATCAGGTTGCTCACTGGTATGACATCTTAAGCGAAACTGAAGACAAAATCAGCTATGCTGAACATATTGATCCCAAAAAGGGCTATGCCATTTGTGGAATGGAATATGAAGAATATGTGGATATTAAAAAATCTGAATTAAAAGATCTAACTTATGATCAAATCCTTAATTATTTAAAGGGTTTTAAAAAGGAAGAAAGACTTAAAAAATATAAGGCATTATTGAAATTTAGAAATATACCATTTG
>CACDWD010000018.1 GCA_902556285.1 uncultured Pelagibacteraceae bacterium | reverse complement strand
TCTGAAACAACTTCATCTTTACTTTTATTAGTTATTAATAATACCTTTGCTCCTCTAGCAATAACTTCCTGCATGTTAGAAATTGTTTTTTTATAATAATTGTCTCTAGGAGCTAAAACTACAACTGGCATACCTTCTTCGATTAAAGCCAGTGGCCCATGTTTCATTTCCCCTGCTGGATATCCTTCAGCATGTATGTAAGAAAGTTCTTTAAGTTTTAATGCACCTTCTAAAGCTATTGGATATGAATAACCTCTTCCTAAAAACATTGAACCTTTAGCTTCATTAAATGTTGAGGATATTGCCTGAATATCATTATCATGTAATAAAGTTTTTTCTATTAATCCCGGTAGATCATTTAAGTCTCTAATCTTTTCTTGGTATTCTTTTTTTTCAATTTCGTTTCTTAATGATCCAAGTTTTAAGGCTAAAATGTACAATATTAGTATTTGACCTAGAAATGCTTTTGTTGATGCAACTCCTATTTCAGGACCGCAATGAATTGGTAAAACAAAATTAGAGTCTCTTGCAATTGAGCTTTCAATCACATTGACTACCGCACATGTCTTCATATTATTTTTATTACAAAGATCTAAAGCTGCATAAGTATCAGCAGTTTCACCTGATTGTGAAACAAAGACATATAAAGTATCTTTTTTGAACCTATTTTTTCTGTATCTAAATTCTGATGCTATATCTATTTTAACGTCCAAGTTTGTAAGTTCTTCAAACCAATATTTGGCCATTAAACAAGAATGGTACGCAGTTCCACATCCAATTAAAGTTATTGAATTAATCTCTTCTATTTTCCATGGAAAATTAAAAATATTTATTTCTTTATTTGCATTATCTAAGTATTCATTTATTCCACTTTTAATTGTTGTTGGTTGTTCTTCAATTTCTTTTGCCATGAAATGTTTGAAATCACCTTTATCATAACTTGCTTCATCTGATGATAATTCTAATATTTTTTTGTTAACTTTTTTTCCTTCTTCATTAAAAAAAAGAACTTGATCCTTTTTTACAACACAAAATTCACCATCATCAAGATACGTGATTTTGTTCGTCATAGATTTCAAGGCATAAGAGTCTGATCCTAGATAATTTTCATTTGGACCATAACCAACAGCTAATGGTGATCCTCTTCTAGCACCAACTATTAAGTCTGGCATATCTTTAAAAACAATTCCAAGAGCAAAACTACCATGAAGTAGTTTTAACGTTTTTGTAATAGCTTCCTCTAATTCTGAAGTCTTTAAATGTTCTGTTATTAAATGAACGATTACTTCTGTATCTGTCTGTGATTTAAATTTGTGACCTTTACTAATTAAATGTTTTTTTAATATTGTAGAGTTTTCAATAATTCCATTGTGAACTACTGATACGTTATGAGAGGAATGAGGATGTGCATTTAAACTATTTGGAATTCCATGAGTTGCCCATCTCACATGCCCTATACCAATATTTCCTCTTAAGTTTTTTAAATCAAAATTATTTTCTAAATTGTCAACTCTCCCCTCTGATTTAACCTCATTGATTTCACCATCTGAAAGTGTAGCTATACCTGCTGAATCATATCCTCTGTATTCTAATTTTTTTAATGAATTAATTATATTTGCAGAAACAGGTTTGTTGCTAGATATTCCTATAATTCCACACATAAATTATTTTTTCTTTCTTTTGTAATTCTTAACTTCTAATTGCTGTGATCTTGTTAGCGCTAAAGATTTTTTTCTAACATTCTTTGTTATTACTGATCCAGCTCCAACAATACTATCTTTATTTATAGTAACTGGAGCAACTAAAGAAGAGTTTGAGCCTATAAATACTTTATCTTTAATTGTTGTCTTATTCTTATTTACCCCATCATAATTACAAGTAATTGTGCCAGCTCCAATATTTACTGATCTTCCTATTAGAGCATCTCCCACATAAGATAAATGATTAACTTTAGATTTATTTCCTAAAGTACTTTTTTTAATCTCTACAAAATTACCTATTTTGGATCCTTCTTTTAAAATTGTATTGGGTCTTATTCTAGCGTATGGACCAATCTCAACTTTATTTTCGATTTTACATGACTCTAAATGCGAAAAAGATTTTATAATTACACTGTTTCCAATTTTAACCTTAGAACCTATAACGACATAAGGTTCTATAGTTACTTTCTTTCCAATCTTTGTATCTTTCGAAAAAAAAATAGTTTCAGGACCAATCATCTTAACTCCTGATTTTATAAATTTATCTCTAAGTTTTTTTTGAATTGAGTCTTTCATTTTGATCTTATTTATATTAAGTATATTATTTGATTAATTCACAATTTATTTCTTTAAAATACTTTAATAATGAAACAAAAATTTACAATTTTATTTGATTTAGACGGCACATTAGTAGATACAGCTCCAGATTTAATACGTGCGCATAACCATGTAATGAAAAAATTTGGTTATCCTACAAAAACTTTAGGAGAATTAAAAAATGCTGTTGGCAAAGGAGCAAAAGCTATGATGGCAAAAGCTAACGGCCAATGGAAATGGTTTGATGAAAAAATTCAAAACGAAATGACTGATGAATTTCTATCCTATTATGGAAAAAATATTTTACATGAAAGTAAGTTAATTAATGGTGTAAAGGAGTTTTTAAATTGGTGTAAAAATGAAAATATTTCTATGGCAGTATGCACTAATAAAACTGAACACTTAGCAGTTGATCTTTTAAAAAAAATTGGGATTTATAATTATTTTGAATATGTTGCAGGCTATAATACTTTCGAATATTGTAAACCAGACCCTCGACATTTAACAACTACAATTGAAATTTTAGATGGAGATAAAAATAAATCAATTATGATCGGTGACAGTGAGACAGATGCTAATGCTGCTAAGGCTGCTGAAATTCCAATAATATTACTAAAATATGGATATACAGAAAAAAGATCTGATGAAATTCATCATAATCACATTATAAAAGACTTTGTAGGTATTGAGAAAATAATATCTGAATATCTTTAATATTGATTAATTTATTTTAACTATTAAAACAAAATTTCAAATTAGGAGTTATTTTGTTATTACATACAGTTAAAGTATATCCATCAAAAATAAATTTTCCAAAAAAGAAACAGCTTGCCTGGAAAATTGCAGAGATAGCAAGTGACAATACAAAATTAAATAAAGATGCAATTGAAATGGCTATCAATAGAATAATCGATAACGCTTCAGTTGCTATCGCCTCATTAAATCGAAGACCAGTAATTTCATCTAGAGAAATGGCTTTAAAACACCCTAGAAAAAATGGTGCTACTCTTTTTGGTATTAATTCAAATTTAAAATTCGATTGTGAATGGGCCGCATGGTCTAATGGAACTGCTGTTAGAGAGTTAGATTTTCATGATACTTTCTTGGCTGCAGATTATAGTCATCCAGGTGATAACATTCCTCCACTTATAAGTGTAGCACAACAAAATAAAAAAAGTGGTTTAGATTTATTAAAGGGAATAATTACTGCATATGAAGTTCAGGTAAATTTAGTTAAAGGTATTTGTTTGCATAAGCATAAAGTAGACCACATTGCTCATTTAGGTCCTAGTGTGGCTGCTGGATTAGGAACTATGTTAAAATTAAATACTGAAACTATATATCAAGCTGTTCAACAGGCACTACATACAACAATATCTACAAGGCAATCTAGAAAAGGAGAAATTTCAAGTTGGAAAGCTTATGCTCCTGCACATGCAGGTAAACTTGCTATAGAAGCTGTAGATAGAGCTATGAGAGGTGAAGGCGCTCCAAGTCCAATATACGAAGGTGAAGATAGTGTAATAGCAAGAATATTAGATGGTAAAAAAGCTAACTATAAAGTCCCATTACCAAAAAAAGGTGAAAGTAAAAAAGCTATTTTAGAGACATATACAAAAGAATATTCTGCTGAATATCAATCACAAGCTTTAATAGATCTAGCAAAAAAACTAAAAACAAAAATACCTAATTTAAACCTTGTTAAAAAAATAGATATTTTTACAAGTCATCATACTCATTATGTAATTGGAACAGGAGCTAATGACCCTCAAAAAATGGATCCTAATGCTAGCAGAGAAACATTAGATCATTCTATTATGTATATTTTTGCTGTAGCTTTGGAAGATGGAGATTGGCATCATGTTAAATCTTACACTAAAGCTAGAGCAAACAGAAAAAGTACCATTAAGATTTGGAAATCAATAAAAACTTATGAAGATAAAAAATGGACAAAGAAATATCACGATCCGAATCCAAAAAATAAAGCATTTGGTGCTAAAGTGGTTGTGACGCTTAATAATGGAAAAAAAATAAAAGAAGAACTAGATAGAGCAGACGCACATCCATATGGAGCTAGACCATTTAAGAGAGAAAATTATATAAATAAATTTTTAACTTTAACCGAGAGTATTTTGGATAAAAAAGAAAGCAATCGTTTTTTAAAAACAGTGCAAAATTTAAAAAATTTAAAATCTGGTCAACTTCATAAATTAAATATTGAAGTAAGAAAAAGCAAATTAAAACAAAATAATAAAAAAGGAATCTTTTAATGCACTTTGTAGAAAAAGAACCAAGTCAAAAAAGATTAGATTTTGATCAAAAATTAAAATCAAATAAAATATTAAGAGTTCCAGGCGCTTACAATCCTTTAACAGCGAAATTAATAGAAGAAATTGGATATGATGCGGTTTATATTTCCGGTGGAGTAATGGCTAATGATCTTGGTTTTCCTGATATTGGTTTAACAACACTACAAGATGTTAGCACAAGATCTTATCTGATTTCGAGAGTGACTAATCTTCCAACAATAGTTGATATAGATACAGGATTTAAATCATGTAAAGAAACGATAGAAACATTTGAAGAATTTGGAATAACAGGAGTTCATTTAGAAGATCAAATTGAGAGAAAAAGATGTGGACATCTTGATAACAAAGAACTTATTTCAACTGACGCTATGGTTAAAAAAATTAAAGAATGTATTGCAGCAAAAAAAGATCAAAATTTCAAAATTATTGCACGTTCAGATGCTAAAAGCGTTGAAGGTCTCGATAGGATGATTGAAAGATGTAAAGCTTATATTGACGCCGGTGCTGAAATAATATTTCCAGAAGCTCTTCAAGATGAAAAAGATTTTGAAAAAGTTCGAAAAGAATTGTCTGGTTACTTGTTAGCAAATATGACCGAATTTGGTAAATCTAAATTATTCAACTATAAAGAGTTAGAAAATTTTGGATATAATATTGTGATTTATCCTGTAACTACACAAAGATTGGCTATGAAAAATGTGGAAGATGGATTAAGAGACATTTATGCAAATGGACACCAGAAGAATATTATAGATAAAATGCAAACTAGAAAAAGACTTTATGAATTAGTTGATTACGAAAAATACAATTCATTAGATGAAAAAATTTATAATTTTAGTACAGAAGGACATGAATAATGAGTGATGATATAAAAAAAGGCTTGCTAGGTATTGTGGTAGATGAAACTGAAGTTTCAAAAGTAATGCCAGAAATAAATTCTCTTACTTATAGAGGATATGCGGCTCAGGATTTATGTGAATATTGTAGATTTGAAGAGGTAGCCTATTTGATTTTAAATAAAGATCTTCCTAATTCAATAGAGCTTAAAAATTTTGAAAAAGAAGAAAGAAACAATAGAGAGCTTACTAAAAATTTATATGAAATAATAAAACATATGCCAAAAAGATCCCATCCTATGGATGTGGCTCGGACTGCTGTAAGTGTAATGGGATTAGAAGATAAAGAAACTACAGATTCATCTCCCGAGGCTAATATGAGAAAAGCATTAAGAATTTTTGCTAAAACTCCTACTGCTTTAGCTGCTTTTTATAGAATTAGAAAAGGAAAAAAAATTATTAAACCAAAGAAAAATTTAACATTTGCTGAAAACTTTTTTTACATGTGTTTTGGAAAAGTACCACAAAAAGAAATTGTCAAAGCTTTTGATGTATCTTTAATTTTATACGCAGAACATAGTTTTAATGTTTCAACTTTTACAGCACGAACAATTACTAGTAGCTTATCTGATATACATGGTGCAATAACTGGTGCGATAGCCAGTTTAAAAGGCCCACTTCATGGTGGAGCCAATGAAGAAGTGATGCATATGATGAATAAAATTAAAAAACCAGAAAATGCTCTAAAATGGATAAATAATGCACTTAAAAATAAGGAAGTAGTCATGGGATTTGGTCATAGAGTTTATAAATCAGGTGACTCAAGGGTTCCAACTATGAGAAAATACTTTGGTAAAGTGGCTAAACTTAACAAAGATAAAAAATTTGAAAAAATCTATGAAATTGTTGAAAAAGTAATGATTAAGAAGAAAAATATTTACCCTAATGTAGATTATCCAACAGGACCTACTTATCATCTAATGGGATTTGATACTGATTTTTTCACTCCAATATTTGTAATTTCAAGAATTACAGGATGGTCTGCTCACATAATGGAGCAACACGCTGCGAATAAATTGATAAGACCTTTGGCTAGTTATAAAGGCAACAAGCACAGAAAAGTGATGCAGTTAAATCAAAGATAGATCAGTCAAGATCTAAGTCTCCACAAGTTACTTTTGTAA
This sequence comes from uncultured Pelagibacteraceae bacterium, assembly GCA_902556285.1. Classification (GTDB taxonomy): domain Bacteria; phylum Pseudomonadota; class Alphaproteobacteria; order Pelagibacterales; family Pelagibacteraceae; genus Pelagibacter. The sequence goes on along the minus strand of CACDWD010000018.1, from coordinate 8,222 downwards.
AAATACAAGTTGAATAGTGATAAGTTGTTTTAACATCTTTAACTACTCCTAACGCAGTTCCCTCTACTGTGCCAGTGACTGTATTACAAGCTGAACTAAATAAGAAAATAAATATCATTAAATATCTTCTTAGCATTTTTTTATTAGCTAAAAGCTTCTGCCCAAGTACCTTGTGTTGATGCTTTAGAATATTCTGTTGCACGACCTTCAAAGAAATTCATATGCTCAACCGCGTTAAGCATAGTGTCAAGCCAAGTTAAAGGATTTTTTTCAATATCATAAATTCCTTCTAAACCTAATTGACTTAATCTTCTGTTTGCAATGAAACGAATATATTTTTTAACATCCTCAGCCGTTAATCCTTCCATTGAACCCATTTGAAATGCTAAATCTATAAAAGCATCTTCATGCTCTACTATAGTTCTGCAAGCTTCATAAATTTCTTTTTTTAATTGCGGAGTCCATGTTTCAGGATTTTCTTTAATGAAATCTTTAAATAATCTAATCATTGAATTGCAATGTAATGTTTCATCTCTTACAGACCAAGTAACGATCTGACCCATACCTTTCATTTTGTTGTGTCTTGGAAAATTTAATAAAATTGCAAAACTTGCAAACAATTGTAGACCTTCTGTAAACGCACTAAACACAGCTATTGTTTTTGCAATATCATGATTAGATTTAACATCAAATCCTTGCATATAATCATACTTATCTTTCATTTCTTTATATTTCATGAAAGCTGAATATTCTGACTCTGGCATTCCAATTGTATCCAATAAATGAGAATAAGCTGCAATGTGAACCGTTTCCATAGAAGCAAATGAAGACATCATCATTAATACTTCAGTTGGTTTAAAGACATTCATGTAATGTCTAATATAGCAATTACTTACTTCAACATCCGCTTGAGTAAAAAATCTAAAAATTTGAGTTAACAAATTTTTTTCAGATGGGCTAAGATTTTTTTGCCAATCTCGTACATCATCACCTAATGGAACTTCTTCAGGTAACCAGTGAATTCTTTGTTGTGTTAACCAAGCATCGTAGCACCAAGGATATCTAAATGGTTTATAAACAGGGTTAGCTACTAATAAACCATTGTTGTTTTTTTTTGTTTGAACTGTTTCTTTATTTATATTTTTTGCTACTGACATGATAAACACTCCTCGTACTCTTGCTCTTGGTTTTCGTTTGATTTATTTTTATAAACATTTGCTAAGATATCAGTTGATTTTGAATCATTAACATTCTCAGCTCTTTGAATTGATTTTGATCTACAATAATAAAGGCTCTTTAAGCCTTTCTTCCAAGCATCAAAATGAATTTTGTGTAATTCTTTCTTATGAACATCTGCAGGTAAAAATAGATTTACTGACTGGGCCTGTGAAATAAATGGCGTTCTATCACCACTTAATTCAATTATCCAATTTTGGTTCAGCTCGAATGCAGTTTTGAATACATCTTTTTCAAGATCAGTTAAGAAATCTAGATGATTAACGGATCCTTGATTTGTAGTAATGCTAGACCATGTTTCTTCATCATTTTTTCCATGCGATTGAAGGATTTCTTCTAAATATCTATTTCTAACATTAAATGATCCTGAAAGAGTTTTGTGTGTGTAACTGTTTGCAGCAATTGGTTCCACTCCAGGTGATGCTCCGCCACAAATAATTGAAATTGAAGCAGTTGGAGCTATTGCTGTTTTGTTAGAAAATCTTTCTTTATAACCATACTCTGCAGCATCTGGACATGCACCTCTCTCCTCTGCTAAATCTTTAGAGGCTTGATTTACTTTCTCATGAATATTTTTAAATATTTTTTTATTCCATGATTTTGCCATTACAGATTCAAGTGGAATTCTATTTTTTTGTAAAAATGAATGAAAGCCCATCACTCCTAATCCAACACTTCTTTCTCTTTCTGCTGAATATTTTGCATCTTTAAATTGATCAGGTGCTTTATTTATGAAATCAGATAAAACATTATCAAGGAATCTCATAACATCACCAATCATGTCTGGATCATCTTTCCATTCATCATATTTTTCTAAATTTAACGAAGACAAGCAACATACTGCTGTTCTATCTCTTCCATCTTTATCAATTCCTGTTGGTAAAGTTATTTCGCTACATAAGTTAGAAGTTTTAACTGTAAGATTTGCTAACTTGTGATGTTGTGGGATTTGTCTGTTAACAGTATCAATGTAAATTATATATGGCTCACCTGTTTCAATTCTTGCAGTTAATAATCTTATCCATAAATTTCTTGCAGAAACTGTTTGTTGAACACTTCCGTCAGCAGGACTTTTTAAAGCCCATTGTTCATCCATTTCTACTGCTCTCATAAAAGCATCAGAAACTAAAACACCATGATGTAAATTTAATGCTTTTCTGTTTGGGTCACCTCCTGTTGGTCTTCTCATTTCAATAAACTCTTCTATTTCGGGATGATCAATTGGAAGATAACAAGCAGCAGAACCTCTTCTTAATGAACCTTGGCTAATTGCCATTGTTAATGAGTCCATAACTTTTATGAAAGGAATTATTCCAGAAGTTTTTCCAACTCTACCTATTTTTTCACCAATAGATCTTAAGTTACCCCAGTAACTTCCAATTCCACCACCCTTAGCAGCTAACCAAACATTCTCGCTCCATAAATCAAGAATACCTCCTAAGCTATCAGATGCTTCATTTAAAAAACATGAAATTGGTAAACCTCTTTTTGTACCACCGTTTGATAACACTGGTGTTGCTGGCATAAACCAAAGATTGCTAATGTAATTATAAATTCTTTGAGCGTGTAAATTATCATCTGCGTATGTACTTGCTACTCTTGCAAATAAGTCTTGATAAGATTCGTTCAAACCTAAGTATCTATCTTTTAAAGTTGCTTTACCAAAGTCTGTAAGATTTGCATCTTTAGAACGATCAATTTTAATTATGATGCCTTTGTCATTTTGAAATAATTCTGTTTCATTATTTAACGAAAAAAGATCAGGTTTATTTATCTTGGAAACTTCCTTAACTTCTGGGCTATATTCAGAGACAGCTTTTTTGAGGGCTTGAGAAAGAATCTTATTCATAAATTTTAATTATATTTTGTTATTAGTACGAAAACAACTATATGTTGTAGGCGTTTATCGTAAATATACTATATAAACTTTTGTACAATAGAACATTTATAGAACGCGTCAATATGATAATCAATAAAAAAATAAATTTTTTTGCAAGAAATTAACATAATAAACAGTAAGTAAATAACCAATGAGACAAAATATAAAAATAGATCCCTATGGTTTCAGAGAATATGACGCCCGATGGTTGTATGAAAAAGATATAAACCAACCTGGAATAGAGAATCTTGGAAGAGGACTTGGAACACAGATAAAAATACATACCAAAAAAGATAATCCTAGAATCATAGTAGGCCATGATTATCGTTCTTATAGTGAGGAGATAAAAACAGCTCTTAAAAAAGGATTAATATCCACAGGATGCAATATAGAAGATATTGGTCTGTCATTATCTCCTATGGTTTATTTTGCACAATTCAATTTAGATGCAGATGCAGTCGCTATGGTTACAGCAAGTCATAATGAAAATGGTTGGACTGGTGTCAAAATGGGAATCAAAAAAGGACTAACTCATGCACCTGAAGAAATGAAGGAATTAAAAGAAATTACCTTAAATGAAAAATTTACAAAAGGTGAAGGTAATGAAAAACAAATAAAAGATTTTGATAAAATCTATAAAGAAGATCTAATTAATAAAAATAAAATTAAGAAAAAAATAAAAGCTGTGGTGGCTTGTGGAAATGGAACAGCAGGTGTTTTTGCCCCAGATATTCTGAGAGATATAGGATGTGAGGTAATAGAATTAGATTGTAACCTAGATTGGAATTTTCCTAAATACAATCCGAATCCAGAGGATCTGGAAATGCTTCACGAAATAGCAAAAGTAGTTAAAGCAAACAATGCTGATATAGGTTTTGGATTTGATGGTGATGGAGATAGGATCGGTGTTATTGACGATAAAGGTAATGAAATATTTTCAGATAAAATAGGTCTTCTGATAGCTAGAAATTTATCAAGCAAACATAAGAATTCAAAATTTGTAGTTGATGTAAAATCAACAGGTTTATACTCAAATGATAAGATTTTATTAAAAAACAAATGTGAAACAATTTATTGGAAAACAGGTCATTCTCATATTAAAAGAAAAGTGAATACTGAAAAAGCTTTAGCTGGATTTGAAAAAAGTGGTCATTTTTTCTTCAATCAGCCATTAGGTTTTGGGTATGATGATGGAATTAATTCAGCAATTCAAGTATGTCACTTATTAGATAATAAAAATAAAAAAATGAGTGAAATTATTAGTGAATTACCTAGCACTTTTCAAACGCCAACAATGGCCCCTTTTTGCAAAGATGAAGAGAAATATATTGTTGTTGAAGAGCTAGTTAAACAAATTAAAAATTTAAAAGAAAATGAAACTGAAATAGATGGCCAAGTTATTAATGATATTTTAACTGTTAATGGAATTAGGTTTTCATTTGAAGATGGTTCTTGGGGTCTTATAAGAGCATCTTCAAACAAACCGTCTTTGGTTATTGTTACTGAAAGCCCAACATCAAATGAAAGAAAAAAAAGAATCTTTGATTTTATTGACGATTTACTCCAAAAAACTGGAAAAATTGGTGAATACGATCAAAAAATTTAATAGTTAATAAAGTAAATTTTCAACTAATAAGTGTTCATAAAAATGTAAAGAATCACTTAATTTGAATTTGTGAGGTGATGGAGGGAGACTGAAGTCACCTCTTTTTTTTTGCTTGTTATAATTTTAAGTATTCGTAAAAAAATTTAATCGAAACCACTAAAAGAAAAACTCCAAAAAACTTACTAATTTTTTTTTTATCAATGCTGTGTACTGTTTTAGCTCCTATCCGAGCCATGAAAGTTGTAATTGGTATGAAAATTAAAAAAGCAGGCAGATTTATAAAACCAATACTTAGTGGAAGATTAGAATTTAAAAAACTTCCTGAAATTAAAAAACCTATTGCTCCAAATAAAGCAATTAAAAAGCCTATAGCTGCTGCACTTCCTATTGCTTTATTTATTGAATAACCAAAAAACTTAAGAATAGGTACATTCATTACAGCTCCTCCTATACCCATAGGAGCAGATATAAACCCAACAAGAAAACCAAGAATTACTTTTAGATGTAATTTCATTTTAACAATTATGTTTTGGTCCTTTTCTTTTATCAACAATAAATAAATTCCTAAAAACAAGATCATTATAGAAAAAAATAAAACTAAAGACTTAGTTTTTAAAGAGGCTGCAAAAGCAGTACCAATAATAACTCCTAATACAACAAAAAAACCGTAATTTTTAACAACATCAAAATCAACCGCCTTAAATTTATGATGTGTTAAAACTGAAACTGTAGATGTTGGTATTATAATTGCAAAGGAAGTTCCAACCGCAAGGTGCATAACATATTGAGGATCAATTTCTAAAGAACCAAAAATAAAATATAAAAAGGGAACAGTAATTAAACCTCCACCAATACCAAATAATCCAGCAACAAAACCAACTGGTATTGCTGTTAAAGCCATTAATAAAACAATATAACTGTATTCGTTTGTTAAAATTGAATTAAGCAGACTGCCCTACTCTAGTATCTACATTATTGTATTTAATTTTATCCATAATGTGATCAATTTTCTTCACATCAGCATCTCTAACACACATATTTTCGCTTAAATATCTTTTCCAATAACTTGCACCCGTTTGACCATGAAATAAACCAAGAGTGTGTCTCATGATTTGATTTAATCTTGTTCCTTTTTTTAATTCTTCTTTAACATAAGGAATGAGTTGTTCAATTACATCTTGTCTACTTGGAACATCGTCATTATTAAATATTTCTCTTTCAATATCTGCTAATAAATAAGGAGTATGATACGCAGCTCTTCCTATCATTACACCATCTGTTTTTTCTAAATGAGGTTTTATTTCATCTACTGAAGTTATTCCTCCATTGATAATAATCTGTTCATTTGGAAAATCTTTTTTTAATTTATAAACATATTCATATTTTAAAGGAGGAATATTTAAATTTTGCTTAGGTGTAAATTTGCCTAACATTGCTTTTCTTGCATGAATGATAAAAGTTTTAATCCCAGTTGCTTTTAGAGTAGAAATAAAGCTATGTAAATTTTCATAATCTTCAACATCATCATAACCAATTCTTGTTTTTATAGTTACTGGTAGTTTTGTAACTGATTGCATTTTACTTAAACAATCTGCAACTAAATTTGGCTCTTTCATTAAACAAGCGCCAAATCTATTTTTTTCAACTTTTTTACTAGGACAACCTAAGTTCAGATTAATTTCATCATAACCAAAATCTTCACCTACTTTAGTGGCTTCAGCTAAAAGTTTTGGAGAAGAACCTCCTAATTGAAGTGCTACAGGTTTCTCATTGATATTAAACTCCAATAACTTTTTTTTATCTCCTCTATTTATGGCTTCATCAACCACCATTTCAGTGTAAAGAAGAGTGTTTTTAGATATTAATCTTAGAAAAAATCGTTCATGACGATCTGTGCAATCCATCATAGGAGCAACTGATACTTTCCTATTCATGATATAACTTTATATTATTTTTTTAGGAGTTTGAAGCTTCAGTGTCGTCTGAAGATACGTCTGCTTCTTGATTTTCTGATTCTGATACTTCATCTAAAGAAACTTCTCCTTGCTCATTCATAGTTTCTTCGCCTACGGAATTATCAACTTCTGCTGTAGCTGTTTCAGATAGCTCAGCCAAATCTTCTTTTGTTACTTGAATTTTTTCTGGAATTTTTCTTGCTCTTTTAGATGGTAAAATTGGGGTACCACTTTTTGAAATTTCACCTTTATATAGATTTTCAAAATCATCACCTATTTCTTCATCATCCTCTGCACTATCATCAACTTGTTCAACATGTTTTCTAAGTTTGTAAACAGCACTATCAGTTAAATCTGAAACTTTAATTTTTTCTTCTGCAATTTCTCTTAATGAAATAACTGTATTTTTATCGTTATCTCTATCAATTGTTGGTTCTATTCCTGCATTTAATTGAGTAGCTCTTTCTTTAGCAACTAGCACTAATTCATATGGGCTCTCTACTTTATCTATACAATCTTCTACGGTTACTCTTGCCATGCGGAGTATCTACACAGTGAGTCTTTAAAAATCAAGGGCTATTTTATAAATAATTTGGATTTAGCTTATTTTTAACCAAATAAAGAAGAATAATTGAACAAAAGATATAAGTTCCTGAAACAACGGCTATCTGTTCAATTGAAAAACCAATATCAATCAGAAAACCAAATAGAGCCGTACCAAATGCTGTTGAAAATACCATCAATGCAGTTGTTAAGGCTTTTATAGACCCAATATATTTAACACCATAAATCTCAGCCCAAGTTGAGGAACCAAGCACGTTTGCCAAACCATTGGTTACACCAACTAAACCAAAAAACACAAAAGAAGACAACGGTGCATTAAAATAGTAGAGAACTATAGCACCAAAAAGAAGTGGGATATTCATATAGATTAATAATTTTCTACTTGAAAATTTATCAATTAAAAAACCAGATATAAAAAGGGTAATCACTGATAAAATAGAGTAAGCCATAAATGATTGTGCAATTACATAAGGTCCCCAATCTTTAGAAGAGGATATAAAAGACTGATAAACAAAAGATCCTGTTGCAATCCATGGCATTGCTAACATCGTCATACATATGATGTAAAATCTGTAATCTTTTAAAACTTCTATTCTTTTCCATTGTTTAATTTCTTTATTATTCTCTTCTATTTTAGATTCTTCTCTCGTATCAAGCTTAACATCTTTAACTAAAAGAAAAGTTGCAACAGGTAAAACAAGTATAACTAAAATAGATATTGAAACCCAAATATCTCTCCATTCTATAAAAGTTAATAAAAAAACAATTAAAACTGGCATTATAAATTCAGCTAATGACAAACCTAACCAACCTGTGCTTAAAGCTCTTCCTCTATTTTTTTCGAAAAAACGAGATATGGTTGTTGTTGCTGTGTGACTTGATAATCCTTGTCCAGCTAGACGCATTAAAAAAATTCCTACAAATAAAAAAATAACTGATGAAATTTTTGAAAATATAAAACAGGATGCTGATAAAAAAATTA
>CACDWD010000017.1 GCA_902556285.1 uncultured Pelagibacteraceae bacterium | reverse complement strand
GACACATTAGCTTCAGCTTTATTAGCAAACGGAGTTCATTTAGTAGGAAGAAGTTTTAAATATCACAGACCCAGAGGTTTCTTTGGAGCAGGTGTAGATGAACCTTATGCAGTTGTTCAACTTTATAGAAATGGTGAAACAGAGCCAAATATAAAAGCTACAGAACAGGAGTTGTTTGAGGGCTTAGAGGCTAAAAGTGTTAATTGTTGGCCAAGTGTTAATTTTGACATAGGTGCAATCAATAATTTTCTAAAAATTTTTTTACCTGCAGGTTTTTATTACAAAACTTTTATGTGGCCAAAAAGTTTTTGGTATCGAATTTATGAGCCTTTCATAAGAAAAGCTGCTGGTTTAGGTGTGGCTTCAACTAAACATGACAAAGAAAGGTATGAACATAAATACGAATATTGCGATTTATTAATTACAGGTTCAGGACCTTCGGGATTAGCAGGTGCGTATGCTGCAGCAAAAAATGGAGCAAAAGTAATTTTAGCTGAAGATAAACCAAGATTTGGTGGATCTTTACTAACTAGTGATGTCAATATTGGAAATCAATCAGGAAAAGATTGGGCTGAGGGAATAATTTCAGAACTTAAAACAATGCCAAATGTTGTTGTAAAAAATAGATCTCAAATTTTTGGATACTATGATCACAACATGCTTGTGATGTCAGAAAAAGTTAGTGATCATTTACCATCAACTAAAAAATATCATCCTAACAAAAGGTTATGGTACATTCGTGCAAAAGAAGTTTTGATTTCATCTGGATCAATTGAAAGACCGATAGTTTTTGGAAATAATGATACGCCAGGAGTTATGCTTTCTTCAGCTGCTAAAGAGTATTTAAAAGTATATGGTGTTTTAGTTGGAAGAAAACCATTGGTATTTACAAATAACGATAGTGGATATGAAACAGCAATTGAATTTAAAAAACATGGAGTAGATCCAGTTGTTTTAGACTCAAGGAAAAACGCTGAGTCAGAAATAATTGATGAAGCAAAAAATTTAGGAATTAACATTAAAAATTCATATGTTGTGGTTGCAGCAAAAGGATACAAAAAAGTAAAATCTGCAGATATCGCAAGTATTTCAGAAGATAAAAAACAACTTGGTAAAATAGAAAATATTCATTGTGATTGTATTTGTGTTTCAGGTTTTTGGACACCAACTATTCATTTAGCTTCACAATCAGGAAACAAAACAAAGTTTAAAGAAGAAATAGATGCATTTGTTCCAGGGCAATCAAAACAAAATGAAATCACTTTAGGTGCTGCAAATGGAGTATTTTCGCTTGATGAAACATTAAAAACTTCATTTAAAGCAGGAAGTGAATTATCGAAAAAAATTACTGAAAATGATAATGAGATAGCTATTCCAAATGTTGTTGAAAAGAAATCTTCTCAACATGATAAGTTTTGGTGTGTTCCATTACCAAAAGGTAAAAATTATAAAAGATTTTTAGATTTTCAAAATGATGTAGCGGTATCTGATGTAGAAATAGCTTTAAGAGAAGGGTATCGATCAATTGAACACGTTAAAAGATATACAACTTTAGGAATGGCAACAGATCAAGGAAAAACAAGTAATTTAAATGGATTGCAATTAGTATCCGAAATTGAAAACAAAGTAGTTCCCGCAGTAGGTCACACAACTTTCAGACCCCCATACACCCCAGTTTCTATTGGTGCAATAGTAGGAAGAGAGGTTGGAAAACATTCAAAACCAACAAGAAAATCTCCAATGCATTCATGGCATGAAAAAAATAATGCAGTTTTTGTTGATGCGGGTGTTTGGTTAAGACCAAGATATTATAAAATAGGAAATGAAAATTTATTTGAGGCCTCTAAAAGAGAGGCTAAAAATGTAAGAACAAATGTTGGAGTTTGTGATGTAACAACTTTAGGAAAAATTGATGTCAAAGGTCCCGATGCAGCAGAGTTATTAAATAGAGTTTATACAAATGCATGGTTGAAGCTACCAGTTGGTAAAGCTAGATATGGTGTAATGTTAAGAGAAGATGGAATTGTAATGGATGATGGAACTACTACAAGAATTTCTGAAAATCACTATCATATGACTACTACCACAGCCCAAGCAGCAAACGTTCTTTCGCATTTGGAATATTATTTGCAACTCGTTTGGCCTGAATTAAATGTTAATGTAGTTTCAACTACAGAACAGTGGGCTGGAGCGGCTATCGCTGGACCTAAATCTAGAGATTTATTACAAAAATTATTTCCAAATTCTGATGTGTCAAATGAAGGTTTACCATTCATGGGCTATATGGAGGGAGATTTATTTGGTGTTAAAGCAAGAATATTTAGAATTTCGTTTTCAGGTGAGCTTGCTTATGAAGTAAATGTTGAGTCTGATTATGGAAACTTTATGTGGGAAAAAATAATGGAAGTTGGGGAGGAATTTAAAATTCAACCATATGGAACAGAAGCATTATCAACTCTTAGAATTGAAATGGGACATGTTGCCGGTTCAGAACTTGACGGAAGAACAATTCCTTACGATAACGCTTTGGAGGGTCTTATTAGTAAAAAGAAAGATTTTATTGGAAAAAGATCATTACAACGATCTGCATTTACATCTGAAGATAGACAGAGAATAGTGGGGGTAGTTCCATTAGATAAACAAACAAGTATTCCAGAAGGATCTCACTTAGTTAAAGATGATAAAGCACCATTACCAAATCCAAAGTTAGGTCATATCTCTGCATCATGCTGGAGTGTTGAATATGATAATCCTTTTTCTTTGGCAATTTTGAAAGATGGAAAAAATATGATTGGTCAAAAGCTTTTTGCGATGTCGCCACTTAAAAATAAAGTAATACCAGTTGAGATAGTTTCATCACATTACGTAGACCCAAAAGGTGAAAGAGTTAGATCATGACATTAATTTCAGCTTTATCAAATGTTCATGCAAAAGGTCAATTTGGAGACTATGAAGGTAAAAATGAAAATGATTTACTTAAAATATCTGAAATCAAAAATTTATTAATTGTTCAAATAGTTCAGTACAAAAATTCTTCAGTTTCTTTTGAGGGTATTGATATTGATGGTTTAAAATTAAAAAATGAACCTTTAACCGTAGTATTTAATGAAACTACAAGGATTATGTGGAATGGACCAAAAAACTGGCTTTTAGTTTCAACAAAAAAAGATTTAATAAAAAATGTAGTAGATAAATTTAAAGATACAGATTTTGCTGTAACAGATTTATCTCATTCTAGAGCTATTATTGAAATCGAAGGAAATGATACGATAGAAGTTTTGAAAAAAGGATGTCCTTTTAATTTTAATACATTAGATAAAAATAATTCAATTAACTCAACTTATAATGGAATAGCTTTCACTGTAGATAGGTTGGGCGAAAATCCAAATAGAGTAAGGTTACTTGTTTTAAGAAGCTTTGGCGAATCTTTATATCATTCTATCACAGATGCTTCTCTAGAATTTGGCTTTGAATCTTTATAAGCTTATATTTTCAATCTCTTGTTGCAATATAAACACCGATAGAAGTAATTAAAAATCCAATTAAATCTAAGCTGGTTAAACTTTCATTTAAGAAAAGCCAGGCCATAAAAGCAGATGTTGCTGGAATTAAAAAAAATATAGAAACAGTTTTGCTTGCTGAATTATTTTTAATTAAATACATCAATATTGTAAATGCACCAAATGATACCAAAAATATTTGATGGCTCATTGCAATGATAAATGTTTCTGAGAAATCAATATACGGATCAACAAACAAAATAGTTATTGATAAATGAAATATACATCCACCAATAGCTTGATTCATATTACTTACAGACAAAGGTAAGTTGTTACTTAATTTTTTTTGCCATAAAGTTGAAAATGTAATTGCTAATAACGCGATTATTGTCGCGATCAATCCAGCTGTTGGTATTTTAGAACCAACATCAAAACCTAATACTAGTCCTGCCCCCACAAATCCTAATAAAACTCCAGCCCATTGTTTTACTGACACTTTTTCATTTAATATTGGACCGCTCAATGCATTTGTTAGAACTGGTTGTAATGTTACAATTAGTGCTGCTATTGCTGTAGGCATACCTATTGAAATTGAGTAAAAGACACCACCAAGATAAAAACCATGAAATAAGACACCACTAAAAAAAGATTCAAAAAAATTTCTTTTACTAATTAAAATTTTTTGTTTTGAATAAATAGAAAATATAAAAAAACCGAAAGCAACTAAAACAAATCTAAAGGCTAAGGCAGCAAATGGATCGCTGTTATCTATAATGGGCTTTGTTGTTATGAATGCCGAAGACCATAGAATTATAAATATAAAAGGGTAAATTTTAATCATTTTATTCAATAAACAAACAAATTAACCAAGATCAAAAAATACCTATAATGAACAAATTAGAAGTAGAAATAAAATAACAAATCATTTAGGTTTTTAATATGATCTTAAAGTTATTAAGAATTTTTACAATTATTCTATCATTTTTCTTTTTAACAGGTTTTATTTCAGTTTTTTCAATTCTTGGTCCTGGTTTGACAGTTCTAACCTCAGGCAATATTTATAAAGCAGGAGCACAATTGATAATAAATCAACGTATAGAAAGAGAAACTGGAAAAAATTCTCTGACTTTAATTAAAGAAGAAATAAATAAAAATTTAATTAATGAAGAAATAAAAAAAAATAATTCATTAAACGAAGATTTAAGAAGATTAGTTGAAAAAAGAATAAAGATTACGAGACAAAAATTAGAAAATCAAAATTTACAGAAATTAGTCAAGAAACGATTAATAGTCACTAGATCAAAACTGAATTTAGATAACATTACTCAATAATATTTAGATGTATTAGGTTTTCTTGTTTTGTTTCTTTACACCACATTTCATAGCTTTCACAAACTCTCCATAAATGATCGAAAGCTCGCTGTGAAATTTCTAGTGGAAAATGACTTTTAGTATAATAAAGCTTAGGTATTTTCATTAAAAATTTAACCATAGAATCTTTTTGGAGTTCCAAAAGTCTTAAAGTTTCTCCAGTGATTTTTTTTTTAGTAATCGAATCAATAAATTTATTATTCCTAAGTTCTAAAAACCATTTATCATGAAATTCTCCAGAACTTAAAATTTCATATTCTTTAGTAGTCATAAACATTTCAAAAGCTTGTATATTATTTATTTCAGGATTTTGTTTTTTAATTTCAATTATATTTAAATAAACAAATTCAGCAGCTCTTAACACATATGGCTTTTCACTCTTGGTAGTCATAAGCTAATTTTTATGCTTAACCATAGCTGAATGAGCCAAAATTAAATTTGGATCTAAGAAAACTTTTGAGGATTTAACATTTTTAAATGATTTAAATGCAAAAATCGCAATAGGTAGCTCTGTACAACCTAATATAATTTTTTTGCATTTCATTTTAATTAAAGAATCAATCGCAGGTTTAATAGCTTTTGCTGCCGCTTTAACATTACCCATTTTAACTAATCTAATAGCTTTATTGACTGACAATTTTTGTATTTTTTGAGATGGCTCTATTAATTGATAATCATTTTCAAAAAATTTTTTATAAACACCAGTTTTAAGAGTACCTTCAGTTGCTAAGAGACCGACTTTAGAGTTTTTCTTACATTTTTTTTTTGTAAATTTGAAAACTTCTTTTGGCATATTGATTATTGGAATATTGATTTTTTTTTGCAAATCATCAAACCAATAATGAGCTGTGTTACAAGGGATAACTATAAATTTACAATTATTTTTTTCTAGTAGCTTACAACCTTTTAGCAAGCTCTTTAAGACTTTGTTATATTTTGCTCTACTTGTTTTATTTGTAGATTTGTTTAAAAGATTTTTAGTTTGAGAGCCAATAGATTCAGGTCTGCCAGGAATATTTGATTTATTATAAAGTATAAATAATGGATACTCTTGATCAATCTTTCCTCTATTTAAAACTGCAAGCTTGTTGCAAAAATCAAGACCTGCTTGAGTTCCCATTCCACCTAAAATTCCAATCATAATTTTGATTAATTTATTAATTTTTTAATTTAAATCTATAATTAATAATTGTGTTTAAAGATTGTTACTAGATAAGGTATTGGCTGAATAATAAATTTTTAAATTTAAATAAATTTTTCAGCCAATAGGAAGTGTGAAATTATGCAGTTTTTAAGTTAACTGCTGAAGGACCTTTAGGACCATCTTCAACATCGAAAGTCAAAGCTTGACCCTCATCTAAACCGTTCATACCAGCATCTCTTACTGCTGAAACATGTACAAACACATCTTTTTCTTTATCTTCTCTTTCAATAAAACCATAGCCTTTGGTTGGATTGAACCACTTTACTTTACCTTGTAGACTCATATTTATCTTCTTACTTTTTGTTATGTTTAATTATTACTTATAATTAAGTAATATTGGCTTTCTTTAGATTTTATTGGGTTTTGTCAACAAAATAGATCAACAATTAAAAATAATTTTTTAAATATCGTCAATAAGCATAGTTAAATAAACAGAATTAATGTCTTCTTTATAATGTGCAAAAGGTTCGCATGCAGTAAATCCAGTCTTTTTGAAAAGTTTTCTTGCTGGTATGAAAAAATCACCTGCACCTGTTTCGATACTTAATCTTTTTATTTTAAGCTTTTTAGCTTCATTGATTAAATGATTTATTACATTAATCCCTTTGCCTTGCTTTCTAAAATTATCGTGAATTCTTATAGATTTAAATTCTCCATGTTCTGTATTTAAAAATTTTAAAGCACCACAACCGATTAACTTTTCATCATCCCATAAACTCCAAAATTTAATTGATGGTACTTTCAAACCAGGAATATCTAGAACGTGAGCGCTTCCCTCTGGTGAGGCAGCTCTGAGCTCAACAAAATGTTTAGTTAGAAGTTCATTAACTTCTGGATTATCAAAATTGCCTTCTATCGATTTTAACATTTATACTAAAGTTGTGATATGACCCATTTTTCTTTTTTCTTTTATATCTTTTTTTAAATAATCAAAGAAAAATTCGTTATCATTAAACTTTTGGATCTTTCTATAATGTGTGATTTGATCTCCAAGCAGATTCATCATCTTAGCATTAGAAATTTTTTTTAATGGAATTTGCTCTAAACCACAAACAGCTCTTACATGATTTTCAAATTGACTAACATTAAAAGCATTTATTGTTAGATGTCCTGAATTATGTACTCTTGGAGCAATCTCATTAACATAAAGATTATCATTTCTATCAATAAAAAATTCTACACACAAAGTTCCAACATATTTAAGTTCTTCAGCTATTAGCATTGCCCAATCTTTAGATTGATTAAAAATTTTTTCATTAATTTCAGCAGGTATTTTCGAATATTTTAAAATTTGATCTTCGTGAGTGTTTTCTATTGGTTCATAAATTTCATATTTATTATTACTAAACCTTGTGATTACAATTGAAATCTCTTTTTTTAATTTCACAAGTTTTTCAAGAATATATCCTTTTGAAAAATCAATATTTAATGAATTAAGTTCATCACCTGATTTAATTGGATATTGACCTTTACCATCATAACCAAGCGTTGTTGTTTTTAATATTCCTGGTAAAAAATCTTCTAAAGCATCTATGTCAGATTTTTTTTCAATTGAAACATATCTGGTTGTTCTAATATTTAATTTATTAACAAAATCTTTTTCAGCTAATCGATGTTGAATTAATCTGTTAATGGAAGGCTTTGGTAAAACAGGTTTAAATTTATTTATTTCATTTAAAGTTTCAAATGGAATATTTTCAAATTCATAAGTTACTAGATCAACCTGATTTATAAATTCTGATATTTTTTCTTTATTATCATAACTTGCTGTAACAAATTGATTGCAAAAATTTTGTGCTGGCGCATCTATGTCATCACAAAAAACAACAGTTTTAACATTTAATTTTTTAGCTGCTATTGCGAGCATACTTCCAAGTTGACCACCCCCAATGATACCAAGAGTAATTTCTGACATTTTATTTTGGAGATTTCTTTACAGATTTAGTTTGTGATGTTCTAAAATTTTTAAGTTTTTTTCGAACATTTGAACTACTATTAGCAATTATTGCAGCAGCTAATAGAGCAGCATTAATGGCGCCATCCTCTCCTATAGCAAGAGTTCCTACAGGTATTCCTTTAGGCATTTGTGCAATTGATAACAAACTATCTAAACCTTTGAGTTTTTTACTTTCAACAGGAACGCCAAGAACTGGCACATGTGTAAGTGCTGATATCATACCTGGAAGATGAGCAGATCCTCCAGCACCTGCAATAATTACACCTATATTATTTTGTTCAACTTTTGCAGCATATTCATACATTCTTTGTGGTGTTCTGTGAGCAGATATAATTTTTGTTTCAAATGAAACTCCAATTTTTTTTAGGGTTTTTTCGGCTAGTTTCATTACTTTATAGTCAGATTGACTGCCCATTATGATTGAAACTTTTAATTTACTATTTTTTTTCATGAAAATTGATCAATCTGTTTATTTCAAAATTAACTTAAAATTTCAATAAAATTAATAGTATTTAAAATACATATTGATTAGAGTTGGGTATACTATGAATTATAAAATCGATAATCTTCAATATTGTAATTGGTCTAGGAAAATCTTTGAGATCAACAGATCTGCTGGTTTAGATGCTGTCCATGTTACCATTGTGTACCATGAAGATTTTGATGAATTACAACTTGAAATAAAAAAATGGGAAAAATTATTTCAAGAAAACTCTGATTTAATTTTTCTTGGTAAGAATTTTCACGATATTGATAAAGCTAATAAAGATAACAAAACGGCAATATTCTTTGGTTTTCAAAACTGTTCACCAATTGAAGATGACATAAATCTTGTTGAAAAGGTTCATCAATTAGGATGCAGATTTATGCAACTTACATATAATAACCAGTCTTTGCTAGCAACAGGTTGTTATGAAAAAGTAGATAGCGGAGTTACAAATTTTGGACGTGAGGTTATAAGAGAAATGAATAGAGTTGGCCTTGTAGTTGACATGTCACATTCTGCAGAAAAAAGCACTCTAGATGCAATTGAATTCAGTGAAAAACCTATTGCAATTACTCATGCTAACCCTTCTTTTTGGCATCCAGCTAAAAGAAACAAATCTTCAGATTTATTAAAAACTTTGAGTGATAGTGGCGGTATGTTGGGCTTATCATTATACCCTCATCACTTAAAAGATAACACAAATTGTACTCTAGATAGTTTTTGTGAAATGGTGGCAAAAACAGCTGAAATAATGGATGTAAAAAATATAGGAATAGGATCAGATCTTTGTTTAGATCATCCAGATACTGTTGTTGAATGGATGAGAAATGGTTCTTGGTCTAAAAGTAAAAATTATGGTGAAGGTTCGAAAAATAAACCAGGTTTTCCAAAACAACCTGACTGGTTTCTTGATGCAAGAGGGTTCTCAATTATTGAAAAAGGTCTAAAAAAAGCAGGTTTTTCAGATACCGAGACACATGGAATACTTGGAAATAACTGGTACAATTTTTATAAATCTATTTAATTATGAAAATTGAATTAAGAGACCCGAATAAGATAATGAAATTATCAAGGCTAGGTTCTTTTCATCAATCAAAATTATCTTTTTTAAGAAGTTTTCTTAATGAATTTAAAGAGTGGGAGTATAAAAGAGATTTATTTAATTTAAATGAAAATGGTTTTGGAGAAGCTGTTTATTCATTTAAAAAAAATAAAAGAGTTTATTCTTTAGTTTGTTTTGCAAATGAAATCAAAGATGAAGAAAGATCAGACAGAGTTATTGCAACAAAATGGGATGCAGCTTTTACATTACATGATGGCGTTCCTACAAAAAAAGACATTGAAAGATTAAAAAATGAAGTTCCAAAACAAGAAGTTGGTAGACTTTCTTATAAAGAATTAACTTTATCGAGAGCAAACAAATCGTTAAGAATTTATAATCACGTAGTTGAAAGTTTGAGCAAAGGTCAGCAGCCAGATTTAAACTTATTATCAAAAGTAGGCTATTTATATAGGACTACGGCAGTATATGGCTCGGGTAAATTTGGTCTAGCAGATCGGTTTAGAATTAAAAATCGTGAAGAAATTAATGGTCCATTTAGATTAGAAATGATGTTGGTATATTTAGTAAGACAATTTACTTTTGATCAAGTTAATCATGTTGCTTATTATAAAAATCCAAAAACAGCCGTTAAACTAGATGATAATATTTGTAAAAACTTGGGAATAGGTAATTCTACAGGCTTGGGCATGGCCCCATTTATAGTCAATCACCCAACTCTATTAAATAATTGGATTTTAAGTAGAGAAAAAGCACTTAAGAAAATTAGAGAAATCAAAGATGTAGAAAGTCAAGATAGTGATTTGTTTATAGATTGTGTAAAAAAATCATTAAAAAATATTTCAAGCTGGAATACTGATAGTGAATATCAGCAAAAAAAAATCTCATCATTACTAAAAGATGTTGAAAAATTTTTAAATTTTATAAACAAAGATTTTAATTTTGAGATCGAATATCCTTTTAACAAAATATATCAATGGTTGGAGGATAATACTTGCGAAGAATGTATTGAATACATTGTTTCAATAATGATGGAACCTTATAATAATATTGTAAATCCTCTGGTAAAAGAAATGAGCTCAGATGAAGAAAAATATTTTAATATTCCAACTCATAGAAAAGTTGAAGAATTGCGTAATATCATCGAAGCAAAGTATCCAAACATTTTAGATATTAATTTTGAAGAAAAAGAAAATAATAAAAACTTTTGGTTTATTTCAAAAAATAAAGAGGAACCTAGATTAGCTGATCGTTTTGAGGAGCATGGATCAGAATTAGAACAGCCTTTAGCAATAGCAAGAGATATAAAAAAACTTTATGACAAATTATTAGTCTCAAAAAATAGTTTAACTATTGCTGAATTTTTAACATCAAATTCTGAATTAAGACATGTCGTGAGAAGGGCATTCATTGTAGAAAAATTTCCTTATTCAGAAATACAAGATAATACAATTGGTAAAGATTTAATGCCAATTGATATGCTTAGACTAAAATTGTCTTTTTTTGGGGCATTAAAATTTGATCCGCGATCTGACAAATGGTTAAGAATTTGCATGTTTCAAGGAGCTCCACTTCCAAATGAGTTAAAAAGTTATGACGAGCAGTGGGTATATAAAACCAATATTTAATAATGAAATCACTGAGTGAAATTGAAACTACTGTTAAAAGAGCTTCAAAGGCAGCAGGATATTCTTGGGGAGTTTCTGAGGAAACAGGAAAAAGCATAAGATTGTTAGAGCTATTTAGTTTACCGGGTATTAAGCACCTTAATGAATATTTTAATCAAAAAAATAAAAGTAAATTTGAAAATTTAAATTTAATTAGTGAAAATAACTTTTCATCAAATAGTCCTTACTGTCCAATTACTTTAGGTGTTAGTTTTTTAGATCAAATAAATGTTTTAGAAAATTTAAAAAAAATTGAGTTTAAAAATGTTGCTTATCCAATAATTTTTATTTCCTTCATAAGTCGATCATCAGAAATTATTGGAAAAAAAATTATGGTAAAAATAGATGAAAAAAAAATGTTACTAAATCTAAATGTAAATATTATTTTAAATTTTATTGATCAAGAATTTCCAAAGATAGCGAATACAATTGAGGTCAATCTACTTGAAAATGAAGATAACTTTACAGACGATGAATGGAATAATTTATACAAGTTATCCGAAGAAACTTTTGTTGAAGAGAGTGACAGTTTAAAAGAGGGTGCGGCAGGTGCTGGTTTGACTGATAATGATTGATAAAATTGATGAAAAAAATCTAAAGGTAGATTCTGAAGAATTAAACAATATTTGTGATGAATGCAAAGAGGAAGACGAAAGTGTCACTCAAAATTTAATTCTTACTGGGTTTAAATTATGTAAATCTTGTAGATTATCTAAGACTATTTTTCCACTTTAACTGATTTGACTAACTGGAAGCATATTCATTCTACTCATCACAAATGAGATAGATAAAAATGCAATAATTAAAAAGGATAAAAGTACAATCCCAAATGATTTAAAATTAGATTTTAAACTCAATATTTGTTTAGTCGAAATTATTAAACCTGCAAAAATCCAGAACTGAGTAAGAAAAATTATTGGTATCATTAAATCTGGTGTGACCGCAAAAAATCTTAATAAACCAGGGGCATGTGCAAATCCAACAGCTGTTAAAACTTTTTTGAATGAAACTTTGGTTTGCTTATCAGGAAATAATTTAACTCCAATTACAAAAATAAAAATTGCCCATATTAGCCAAGTAACTATTGCAGTTAGACCAGACATTGCAATAGCTGTTTCAATAATGGTATTAGCTGCTACTGCTCCAGCGATACCATCTAGGATCATTATAATACCAGCAAAGTATATTGATGCTTCTCCAAAATTTTTATTATCCGAATAAAGAGTTTTGTCTAATTTAATTGACTTAAAAATTATATTTAAAAATTCAGCAAACATTAATTTTTTTTATTTTTATTTTTTTGAGCTTTATAAGAAGCAATTAATGGAAATATTATTAAAGCAATAGCAATGATAATGCAAACTGCTATTATAAAACTTTTGGTCATTAGAATTGAAAAGGGGAGCTGAAATTAGCTCCCCCTTAGTAAATTTTAGCCTTTTACAACTTCTCTTGTATTTGCGTTGAAAGACTCTTTGAATGGAATATCCACCACAACAGCATCTACAGGTGTTCCTGGAGTTTCTGAATATTTTTCTGGAAGATGAACTTTAAACTTAGTTCCAACTTTTCCTTTTGGAAATCCATTAGGGTTTAAAGTTCCATCAAATGGAACATATCCCATAGCAATATTAGTTTTCTTTTCTGGATGCCACCATGGTGAAGTAATAAATCCAACTGGATCTCCACCATTTTCTGGTGATACCAACCAAAAATCAGGTGCGTAATCGTCAATCGGTTTACCACCTAACTCCATTCCAACTAATTGAAGTTTATATGGTTTTTTTCCGGCTTTTATATCTGCTCCCATTTTCTCTAAAGCAGCTTTACCAACATAGTCTGCTTTTTTATTCCATTCACCTTTACCAGATAATGAAACTTGATAACCTAAATTACATTGAAATGGATTATGTTGTTGATCCATGTCTTGCCCCCAAGAAAGAATACCAGCTTGTATTCTTCTGTGGTGCGCAGGCGCAATAACCATCAACTTATGTTTTTTTCCTGCTTCCAATACTGCATTCCACATATCTTCAGCATATAAAGTTGCATTTCTTAAATATATCTCATAACCAGCTTCTCCTGAAAAACCAGATTGAGAAATTACACAACTTCTTCCACCAATTGTTGCTTCTGCTAATCCATAGAAAGGCATATTGTCAAAATCAACTTGGTCTCCACAAAGATCTTTCATTAAAGCTTTTGATTTAGGACCTTGAATTTGTACTGGACATGCATCAATTTCCTCAACTGTACAGTTAAATCTTCCATCTGCATTTACACCTTGTAAATACATTCCAATATCAGAGTCTGATAATGAAAACCAAAATTCATCTTTTGAAATTCTTAAAAGAATTGGATCATTTAAAACTCCTCCATAAGCATTACATAAGATTACATACCTAGCTCTCATAGGAGAAATTTTTGTTGCATCTCTAGTTATAACGTAGTCAGTAAATTTTTCTGCATCCGGACCTTTAACTCTTATTTGTCTTTCAACTGCCACGTTCCACATTGTTACATGGTTAACGATTGCATCGTACTCAACCATTGCTCCACCATCTTCAGGTTTTACATAACCTCTTGGATGATAAATTCGATTGTATACAGTTGCTCTCCAACAACCTGCCTGCATTGATAAATGCCAATAAGGTGACTTTCTTACCCTTGTTGAAATTAATAATTCAACTTTAGTTGGCCCACTTTGTCTTAAATTGTATGGTACTTCTCTATCAGATTGATCAACAGAAGTAACATGTTGTACTTTAGTATAGTCAAATTCTTTAGACATAACTATTCTCCTTCAACCACTTGTTAGTTTCCTTCAAGCCGCCGAATGTATAAATGTGGAAGTTATCAGTGTGCGATTTAACTTTCCCAATTAAATCATTAGGGTCTTTAGGTTTCAATAAATCTAATGCCTTACTAAAATTAGATTTAAGAAAGTTTAAGGAATTTTTTGCCCCAACAATATTAGCAAATTTAATTAAACTAGATATTTTTAATGGCCCAGTAATTCCCACATGCACTGGTACGCTTTGCTTAGAAATAAAATCTATAATAGGCTGAGGATCAAGTAACCACTGAGTTACAATATAATCAGCATAAGGCTTTTTATCTATCATAGCTTTTTCTAATTCTGAGTCGGATATATCAGGACTCCCCTCTGGATGTCCAGCAATTCCTATTTTCATTTTTTCAAAATAACCTGTTTCTAAAAGTTGAAATGAACTGTCAAATTTACCAGCAGGCTCTCGTCCACCGCCTATAATTAAAGCTTGTTTAACTCCACCATCCTTACATCTTGAAACATAATCTTTAAGTTCGTTTTCATCCTGTATTGATCTCGCTGGAAAATGAGGCACTGGATTAAAACCTTTTTTTACAAGCTCTACTGCTTTGTCAGCGGTCTCTCTATAATCACCTCCAGGTAGCATTGTGATATAAATGTCAGACAATGCTGGAACTGTATCAACTTCAGTTTTAGGTCCTATTTCCAATGAAAAATTCATACTGGAGATCTTTATTTATTTTAAAATATGAGTCTAGAAAATTCGATGAAACAAATTATCAATTATTTTATCTGGCCCCTATGCTTTTGGATCCTTCTTCCATATTCTTGAGTGACTCTATCAAAGACAATTGCGAGAGCTACTATTGCTAATCCATTCATCATCCCAAGAGCTAAATATTGGTTAGAAACAGCTCTTAATATCGGTACACCAAGGCCTTTTACGCCTATCATAGAAGCAATAACTACCATAGCTAAAGCCATCATTATGGTTTGGTTTACACCAGCAAAAACAGTAGGTAAAGCAAGTGGAATCTGAACAGATTTTAATTTTTGTGCTGTGGTTGCTCCAAAAGCTTCACTAGCCTCTAAAGTCTCTTTATCTACTTCTCTAATACCTAAATTAGTTAATCTAATTATTGGAGGAACTGCGTAGACACAAACAGCAATTAATCCTGGGACTTTTCCGATCCCTAACAACATTAAAATTGGTATCAAATAAACAAAACTAGGAATTGTTTGCATCATATCTAATACAGGAAGTATTGCCTTTTCAGCTCTAGCTGATCTAGCCATTACAATTCCTATTGGAATACCAACAACAATACAAATGATTGTACACACAGTAATAATTGCAACTGTTGCCATACAATCTTCCCACATTCCAAAATAACCAATTAATAAAAAAGCTATTGCACTTCCTAAAACTAATTTCCAACTTTTTGAACCTAACCAGGCTAATCCACAAATTGTTCCAATAATTATTATCCATGGTGTAGATAATAATAGTTTTTCTAATGATACTAAAAAAAATAATAATGGATCAAAAAATGCTTCTATATTGTCTCCATATTCTCTTGAAAAATTTCTAAAAGCTAAATCTATACCTTTTCTTAGCTCCATTTGGGATCTTCTTCCCATTTCTGGAAATTCAGTAAAAAATTCCATAAATATAAAATTTTTACGAGCCTATATTAAATAGGCTCGTAATTAAAAGTTAATTATAAACTTTTTTTGATTTTTTTTGCAGCACCAGAAGACACCCACTTAGTCCAAATATCTTCATGCTTAATTAAAAACTCAACCGCAGCATCAGAACCTTTTGCTTGGTTGTCAGCCATATAAACTAACATTCCATTCATTACTGGGCCTGGAAAAGTTCTACTTTCAACATATTTTAAAACATCTTTTCCACCAGTTTTAGCAAAGTTAGCACTTACAATTGAGTTAACCTCAGATTTTGTCCATGCAGTTGGTTTTGGATCTGCACAATCTTGCTCTGCAAGAGTGATGCAATTATCCCAATTATCTCTCCCTGCAAAAGGAACACCAAAATCAACTGGCTGTAAATTATATTTTCCAACCATTGATGTAGGGTTCCAATAATATCCAAACCACGGCTCACCAGAATCTGACGCTTTAGCAATTGAACCATCTAAACCTGCAGCTGAACCTGGATCAATAAGCTTCCAACCTTTTTTTTCCATTTCAAATGCTCTGTACAAATTTGCATTAGCTAATTGACATCCCCAACCTGCTGGACATCCCATGAAAGCACCTTTTGATGGGTCCTCTTTATCTGGAAACAAATCTGGACGTTCTAAAATTTGAACAGCTGTCATTCCTTTAAGTTCTGGATGTTTTTCTAAAGCTGCTGGATTTAACCACCAACC
>CACDWD010000016.1 GCA_902556285.1 uncultured Pelagibacteraceae bacterium | reverse complement strand
AATATGAGGTAGTTTATATTTTCCATTTTGATTATCTATTTTTAATACTTTTCCAGAAATCCAACCGAGACCTTTGGTTTCTGTTTCTTCAAAACCGACATCTGCAAACATTTGTAATCCAACACAAATTCCAAGAAGTGGTTTTTTTTTATTAATTACAAACTCATTTAAAGTATCTACTAGACCACTGATATTATTAAGTGCATCAACACAACTTTTAAACGAACCCTGTCCTGGTAAAACGACTTTATCTGAAGATTTAATCTTATTTAAATCTGAAGTTACCTCAATATTTACCTTGTCTTTAGCAACTTCCTTAAAGGAGTTTATTACCGAGCTTATATTGCCCGAATTATAATCAACAATTGTGACGTTCATTAAACTTATAATGAGCCTTTAGTGGATGGAATGCTCTTCTTGTTTCTTGGATCCATCTCTAATGCAGCTCTTAATGATCTTGCTAATGCTTTATAACAAGACTCAATTATGTGGTGACTATTATCACCATAAATATTTTCAACATGCATTGTAATGCCAGCAGATTGAGAAAAAGCTTGGAACCATTCTTTAAATAATTCAGTATCCATCTCACCAAGTTTCTCAACTTTTAATTTTACTTTCCAAATTAAATAAGGTCTGTTTGAAACATCTATCGCAACTCTAGTTAATGTTTCATCCATTGGAATAACTGTATGAGCATATCTTTTTATTCCTACAAATTTTTTAGCTGCTTTTTTTAAAGCTTCACCAATAGCAATACCTGTATCTTCAGTTGTGTGGTGAAGATCGATATGAGTATCCCCTTTTGCTTTAACTTTTAGATCTATTAAAGAATGCTTTGATAATTGTTCAAGCATGTGATTTAAAAAACCTATACCAGTGTCAATTTGGTACTTACCTTTACCATCAATATTTACTTCAACATTGATGTTGGTTTCTTTTGTTTTTCGAGATACTTTTCCTTTTCTAGCCATATATTTTTAATGGTATACATACATAATCCCGCTATATCAATATCAGTCTGAACACTTGAAGTATCAAAAATAGTTACCATTTATTAGATATGACAACGATTGTACTAGTTAGAAAAAACAATGAAGTAGTAGTTGCTGGTGATGGACAAGTCAGTATGGGAAATACTGTTGTTAAAAGCACTGCTTCGAAAGTTAGAAAAATTGAAAAAAGAGATGTGGTAGCAGGATTTGCGGGATCAACTGCGGATGCATTAACTCTATTTGAAAGATTAGAGGGAAAATTAGAAAAACATGCAGGCAACTTATCAAGAGCCGCAGTTGAGTTAGCAAAAGATTGGCGAACAGATAAATACTTAAGAAGATTAGAAGCACTAATGGCCGTAGGAGATAAAAATAATAGCTATATTATTTCAGGAACTGGAGATGTTTTGGAACCAGAAGGTGACGTTATTGGAATAGGATCTGGAGGAAATTATGCTCTTGCTGCAGGAAAAGTTTTAATGGAAGGCAGCATGTCTGCTGAGGAGATTGCAAAAAAAGCAATTAAAGTTGCTGCTGATATATGTGTTTTTACAAACGATAATGTTAAAATTGAAAAAATATAATGGATAATTCAAACGTAACTCAATTACACCGTAAAGATAAAAATCAAAAAGAAGAAGTTTCTTTAGTAAGTTCTTTATCTCCAAGAGAAATTGTCTCTGAATTAGATAGATTTGTTGTAGGTCAAAATAAAGCTAAAAGAGCAGTTGCTGTTGCATTAAGAAATAGATGGAGAAGGCAAGCTCTTAAAGGAGAAATGAAAAATGAAGTTTTGCCAAAAAACATTCTAATGATCGGACCAACTGGAGTTGGTAAAACTGAAATTTCAAGAAGACTTTCAAAATTAGCAGAAGCTCCTTTTGTAAAAGTTGAAGCTACAAGATTCACAGAAGTTGGTTACGTTGGAAGAGATGTGGAACAAATTGTAAGAGATTTAATAGAGATAGCAATCTCAATGGAAAAGGTAAAAAAAAGAAAAGAAGTTTTTGCACAAGCACAAAAAGCTGCAGAGGAAAAAGTTTTAGATGCTTTGGTTGGAAAAAAAGCAAGTTTGGCTACAAGGGAAAGTTTTAGAAAAAGATTAAGAAATGGTGATCTTGATGATAATGAAATTGAAATTGCAGTCAGTGATACTGGCTCGAGTGGTGCTTCTTTTGAGATTCCCGGAATGCCTGGTGCAAATGTTGGAATGATCAACATTGGTGAAATGATTGGAAAATCAATGGGCAACAAGGAAAAGAAGAAAAAAATGACAGTAAAAGAATCTCATGAGATTTTAATAAATGACGAATCGGATAAGTTAATTGAACAAGACAAAATTATTAAAGCTGCTAAGCTTTCAACTGAAAATAATGGAATCGTATTTTTAGATGAAATTGACAAAATTTCAGCAAGAACTGACAGGGTTGGTGGTGACGTTTCAAGAGAAGGAGTTCAAAGAGATTTATTACCTTTAATTGAGGGTACAACAGTTAATACAAAACATGGTCCAATTAAAACTGATCATATTTTATTCATTGCATCTGGGGCATTTCAACTAGCAAAACCCTCAGATTTACTTCCTGAACTACAAGGAAGATTACCTATTAGAGTTGAACTAGAAGCTTTAACAAGCGATGATTTTAAAAGAATTTTAAGAGAACCTGACTTTAGCTTAATCAAACAATATGTTGCTCTGTTAAAAACTGAAAATGTTGAACTTGAATTTTCAGATGATGGGATTGATGCAATTGCCAATATAGCATCAGAAGTGAATGCAACTGTTGAAAATATTGGTGCAAGAAGGTTGCATACTATTATTGAAAAAATTTTAGACGAAATTAGTTTTACGGCAACAGATCGAGCAGGAGAAAAGATTATTATTAATAAAGAATACATTAGCAAAAATCTTGATAACTTAGTGAAAGATACTGACCTATCTAAATTTATTTTATAACAATTTAAAGATAATTAAGTTCCTCTAATTCAGTTTTAAATTCTTTCTCAATTTTATCCTTTAAAAATTTAGGCAATTTATTTGGGTCATTTTCCTTTGGACCATATTTGAAAAAGGTAACTTTTTGATTATCTATATTTTTCATTTCCTCGTTAAAACCTTCTTCTTTTTCTAATTTCTGCATTTTATTAAAAGTCGTACTTTCAATTGAATTTTTTAATTTTTTATTATCTATCTGAACTTGAGAACCGCCAAGCTTGTATATAAAATTTAAAATTTTAAGAAAAGTTTTTTCTGTATTAAAAACTAAATCTTCATATTTTATTAATAAATATTTATCTAATTTTTTAAATTCTTTCCAACTATTATAATTAGAGGCCCAGGAGCCAACATGCGATATTTTTTTATTTTTTTCTTCTATTTTTTCTGTATGTTTTCCCAAACCAGTTAAGGCACTAAATTCTAACAAAGTTTTCATAGCTAATTCCAAAGACATTCCTTGATGATTGGCGTAAGATTTAACGACACTTCTTGGATCTCTAACAATATAAATTACTCCAAGAGTATTGTTCAAATCTGTAAATTTAAACCCATTAATGTCATATAAACCAGAATGAGTTTTAAAAAATCTAATTGATTTTTTATCTAGAGAATTTATTTTTTTCTGAACACTTATGTAATTTTTTACAAACTCTAATTGATTTGAGGTGTCAACTCCAAATTTTTTAAATAAGCCTTCTGCAGGAAATTGTTTTATATTCTTTATAGAATTGGGTAAAAAAATTCCATCTTTTGTAAATAAATATGCAGATAATAAGGACCTTAAAAAGGTATTTCCACTTTTTGGATATGAGGCTAGCCAAATTATCATTTATTGCTCTTAATCTTAATTCTATAAATAACCTAGTTCTTCCATCTCTTTTCTAAAAATATTTTCAATTTTATATTTATTTTTTGAATCTAAAAGATTTTCAGATTTCTTTTGATCACCAAGATAAAAAAAAGGAATAGATTTGCCAGTTTTTTTATTCACCGATGCTTCAGAAAAACTTTGTTTTTTTTCAAGATTTTTCATTTTTTCAAAACTAGTAGAGGAAATTATATTTTTTATCTTACTTTCATTAATTTCAAACTTATTTTCAATTAATGAATTTAAAAACGATAAAATATTTTTTAATGTGTTTGTTTTGTTTTTAATCATATCCTCATATTTTATTAATAGTAATCTTTGAGAATTAAAATTCTTCCACGATAGGTAGTTAAAATTCCACTTTCCACAAAAAGTTTTCATTCTTGTATTTCTTTCATAGACACCCATATCCTTCATAAGAGCTTCCGTAGCCTGATCAATATTCATTTGAAAATGATTTGCATAAGACACAACAACTTTTCTTGGATCTCTTACAACATAAATAGCACCGAGTGAGGTTTGTAGATTTGTGAAGCTATGATTATTTGCTCTTAATAAACTACTATGTGTTTTCAAAAAAAAAATTCTTTTTTTGTTTTGTATAAATATTTTTTGAGCATTTATGTAATTTTTAATTACTTCATGATCGTCTTTAATATTAATATTTAAATTTTTATAAAAATTATGACTTGGAAAATAAGGAATATTTTTTAATAACTCAAAGTTGAAAAATCCATCCTCAGAATAAAAATATGAAGCTAAAAGTGATCTTAGTAAAGTATTTCCACTTTTAGGATATGACGCTAACCAAAAGATCATGTAACTTTTTTATTTTTTTTCAAAAAAATATAAAATGCTCCCTCTCCACCATCCTCTATTTTTGCATCTTTTATATCATTTATCATGCTCATTAAGTATTTATTATTATTGATAAATTCAGGTACAGAATACTTTAAAATAGATAAATCTTTCGATACATATGGATCTTTCTCATTTTGTGAGTGAAGACCTTTGCCAGTAACTATTATTAATTTATTTATTTTTTCCTCATAAGACTTGATTATGAAATTTTTAATAGTCTTGTTAGCTTCATCAAGAGTATATCCGTGAAGATCAATTGATCTTGTCTTTAAAAATATTTTTTTTTTGATTTCATCATCTTTGTTGGGTAGCTTTTCACTGCCTGTTAGAAATTTTTCCCAATCTTTTTTATCTTTTTCTGAAATATTATCAGTCAATCAAGTTAAAGTGTTAATTAATTGCCAATTAGGATTTGTTGAGGTTGTGTCTCTTGAGAAAACCCAAGTGTCATAAATTTTTTTAATTTTTTCGGGATCACCTGAAATAATTTTTTTATCTTTATCTTTTATGCAAGTAATTACTTCGGCTATAAATTCTACTGTAACATTTAAAATTTTATCTATTTTTTTATGCTCCTTAATAACAGCTGAATTTATACCAATAAATGTAATCTCAGCAAAATGCCCTCGCGCACTTCTTTCTTTAAGAGCATTATTAAACTGGTTATAAATTTCATCATTTAACAAAGGTTTGCTTGTTGTTAATTTATTATCATTATCACTAAAATCTGTAATAATTGTTTCGTAAGCAATTTTTGCTCCCTTTAAAAATTCTTTTTGATCATTTTCGTCAAATGTACTTTTTTTTATTTCGGGTGTTTTTTTAGATTTGATTTCTTTTAAAATCTTATCAAACTCTGCCGGGGTTTTTCCTTCAAAACCAGTTCTTTTTCCAAGTATTCCTCTTAATCTTAAAAAAATAAAACCAGCAATCATTGCTAAAAGGATTATATCTATATATTCAAAGCTGTAGTTCATAGACTTATAGTAATTACTATGTTAATTAATTTCAACTAGCAATTTAGATTAAGGACAAATGGGCTCAATATTTATATATGTAATCTGCATAGCAATAATTGAAATATATCTCTTTATAAAAATTGGTTCTGAGGTTGGTGCAATTACTACCATATTATTGATTTTCTCAACTGCCGTAATAGGTGTTTATTATGCAAAATATGAAGGATTAAAAACACTTAAGTCAGGTTTTACTCAATTAAGTAAAAATGAGCCTTTGGGTTATGAGATTTTATCTGGAGCTGGCATTGCTTTTGCAGCTTTACTGTTAATTATTCCAGGATTTTTAACAGATATAATAGGATTTTTGTTAATTTTTCCAATTAGTAGAAAATTTATTTTTGAGAAAATATCTAAAAAATTTAATGAGAAAACCGTTAAAAAAAAAAACAATTTTATAGATGGCGAGTATGAAGATATAGAAAGTGATGAAGACAGAAAAGTATAAAATACTAGGCAAATTTATAAAAGATTTATCAAGTGAAACAAAAGATGTAGAAACATTTTTGTTTGTCAAAGATAACATCTCAAAATATCAACTAGGGATCGATATAAACTCTAAAGCATTAAAAAATAAAATGATAGAGGTTAGCACAACCCTTAAATACGAAGACAAAGAGGAGAATCAAAAAAAATCTTATTTTGAAATTATCTTTGTAACTATTATTAAGATTGATGAAAATGTTCAAGATAAAAAAGAATTGGAAAAAATTATACTATGTGATGTTCAAATCGAAATTTACCCTGACCTAGAAAAATCATTATTAAATCTTCTACATAATTCTGGTTATCCTGAAATTAAATTTGAAAAAAAAGTAGACTTTGAGAAACTTTATAATCAAAAATTTAATTAATAAAAATTTTTTTTAAGATTGGTTTTTAAATACTCTTTATGGTTTTTAATTTCAAAATCTGTTGGTACAATTACTTTTTTATAATAAGAAACATTTAAATTTGTTTTTGTATTTACATCGTTCTCTAGATTTTGAAAATTTAAGGTTGGTTCTTTTTGGTCAATTAAATTAATGTAAACTTTTGCAAGTAAATCACAATCAATTAAAGCAGTATGATTTGTTCTTTTAGAATTGTCTATTCTAAAACGTTTACAAAGAGCATCTAAACTAACTTGAGATCCAGGAAATTTTTCTCTTGCTAAAACCAATGTATCAATAATTTCATTTTCAATTGGTTTTTTTCCAAACAATTTTAATTCATTATTTAAGTGTGCCAAATCAAATTCAGCATTGTGAATTATTAGCCTTTTATCCTTAATATATTTTATAAATTCATCTCCAATTTCATTAAATTTTTTCTGCTTAGATAAAAAATTATCGCTATAACCATGAACCTTTAAGGCTTGCTCAGATACTTTTCTTTCGGGATTTAGATAATAATGAAATTTATTTTTTGTTGGTATTAAATTTTCTAACTCTATGCAGCCTATTTCAACGATCCTATGACCTTCTTTAACTGAAATACCCGTGGTTTCTGTATCTAATACAACTTCTTTCATTTATATAATTTGACTTAATATTTTTTTTATACTGTTTTTTAAAAATTTTTTCTTGAAATTATTTTTGATAATAAAGCTTGATCTTCTCTTTTTATAAATAGGAGAAAATTGAATTTTTTTAAACTTGTTTATGAGTTTACGATTAAAATATGGCCTTTTTTTTAATCTTTTTTCTATTTCCATTTTCTTTGAGTCTACAAAAACCAATATATCATTTTGATTGTCAATTTTATTTTCTAACAATAAGGGAATATCAAGTATCACGATTTTTTTATTTCTATTTTTTTTTAAAAATAATTTAAGTTTTTTTCTAATTTCTGAATGAACTACTTTAATTATTTTTTTTAAATTAACATTATTAACTAATATGGCTTTTGCAATCTCATTTTTATTTATAGGAAAGGAATATATATATTTTGGTAATTTTTTATTTAATTTATTAAAAATTTTTTTATCTTTTTTATAAAGTTTTGACACTTCTTGATCTGCATTGAATACAGGATACCCAAAGTTGTTAGCAACATAGCTTTTTCCTGCACCTATATCTCCTAAAATTCCAATTCTAATCATTTTTTAAAATATCTAATACTTCTCTACTGATTGCCGGTTCTATTCCGTGCCATAATTTGAATGCTTCTAATGCCTGATAAACAAACATTAATTTACCATTCTCAGTTTTGTTACCAAGTTTTTTTCCTTCGCTTAAAAAAATGTGTTTCTGCAGGGTTGTAAATTACATCATAGAACAATTTGTTATTCCCAAATTTTGAAAAGTCTAGATTAATAGATTCTTTGTTTAATCCTAAACTAGTAGCATTAATTATTACATCAAAATCTGTTATATCGCCCCAATCCAATATCTCTAAACTATTAAACTGTGACTTTAAATCTTCTGCTTTTTTTTTTGTTCTATTGCTAATAATTATTTTCGAGACACTCATCTTATTTAAAGCAAAAATTATTGAAGGGACTACACCGCCAGCTCCTAAAATAAAAACTTTTTTGCCTTCAAAATTAAAATTTAAATTTTTAATTGCTTTGGCAAAACCAACAATGTCGGTATTGTGTCCCTCCAAATTGTTATTTTTTAAAATTATTGTGTTTACAGACTGTGTTTGTTCCGCCTCAGTACTTAATTTATCCAAAAAAGGAATTACTGCCTTTTTAAATGGAACAGTAACATTGATGCCATCTATTTTTTTTTCTGTAACTTCAGAAATTATAGTTTGGAGATTTTTCTCCTCAATTTTTTTTTTATGATAAATGCCGTCAATGTTATTTACTTTGAGCCAATAATTATGAAGTTTAGGTGATAAAGAATGATTGATAGGGTTGCCAATTACAAAATATTTTTTCATCACAATAAACTTATGTATTCCTTAATTTTTTTAACAGGTAGGCCCATGATTGTATCTTCGTCACCTTCTATGCTTGCAAACAAACTTCTGCCCTCTCCTTCTATTTGGTAGACATTGTATGCATAAAGAGTTTCATCAGGTATTTTAGATAAATAATTTTTTAATTCATTGTCAGTAAAATTTTTCATAGTTAATTTTGCCTTATCAGTATAATTCCAAATCATAGATCCATTTTTTGATATACAAACAGAACTAATTAAAAAATGTGATTTACCGTTAAGTTTTCTTAATATTTCCATTGCCTCTTCTCTGCTTTCTGGTTTAGATATTAATTCGCCCTCTAAATCTATCACACTATCTGCTCCTAATACTATTTCGTCACTTTTTTTCATGCTAACTTTATTTGCTTTTAATTCGGCTAAATTTTTTGAAATTATTTCCGAACTTACCTGTTCTTTTAATAAGCTTTCTTTAACAGGCTCTTCATCTACGTTTGAAGGCTCAACAACACATTTAATATTATTTTTATCTAAAATTTCTTTTCTAACCTCGCTTTTTGAAGCGAGAATAATTTTATTTAACATTATTTAAATATATTTCGTGAATTTTAATTATAGAAGCTGCTGTTTCTTCGACTGACTTTCTTGTTACGTCTATAAGGGGCCATTTATATTTTTGAAATGTTTTTTTTGCCTCTAAGACCTCTTTTTTAATATTTTCTAAATCTGTATATTCAATATTTTCTGTTTCCTTTAAAGAATTCATTCTATTTTTTCTCAAATCAACCAGTCTTTCTGGTTCTGTACTTAGTCCTACAACGCATGTCATTTGTGGATTTCTTTTAAGAGACTCTGGCAAAGAATTTTCATTCACCAACGGAATATTTGATGTTTTAAAACCTTTGTTGGCCAAGTAAATAGATGTTGGTGTTTTGCTTGTTCTGCTTACGCCTACGAGAATAATATCTGATTTGTTTACTTCGTTTATCAAATTTCCATCATCATGATTCATTGTAAATTGAATTGCTTCAATTCTATCATAATACTCATCATTCAATGTATGTTGACCACTTGGCTCATGTGTTGCTTTTTGATTTAATATTTTTGAAAAATTTAGAATTAAATTTCCTAAAACACCAAAACATGGAATATTTTTGTCCTCGCTCACTTTCGCAAGATATTTGGCTAAGTTGTTATCAACAATTGTATATAAGATTATTGAATTTTCATTTTTTTTTGCATCCTCTAGAATTTTTAAAATTTGATTTTCTGTTCTTGTAAAAGAATAAGAATGAACTTTATATTCTATGTTTAAAAATTGCGCCTTAAGGGCTAAAAATATTCTATCTAAAGTTTCACCAGTTGAATCAGAAATTAAATATATTTGATATATATTGCTCATGAATAAATTGTTAATAAATTTGTATTATTTTAATTAAATTACACAATTTAAAATTTAATAAATTTTCCTTGTAAAAACTGCTATTTATTAACATTAATAATAAATAGGGTAAAACAATCCACAAAAATTGATATGATAAAAAAGCTTCATTTTAAACAATTTTAACCGCATGTATTGTTGGTAAGCTGTGAATATAATGTTTATAAAAAATAATCACCTTTATTCACAAGATATATTACAACTACAATAATTAATAATACTTATTT
Source organism: uncultured Pelagibacteraceae bacterium (assembly GCA_902556285.1). GTDB lineage: Bacteria > Pseudomonadota > Alphaproteobacteria > Pelagibacterales > Pelagibacteraceae > Pelagibacter. Next base: position 9,256 of record CACDWD010000016.1, on the reverse strand, counting down.
ATGAAACCTTTAAACAAAGTAATAACTAATAAAGATACTTCCTTTAATCCTATATGGATTATGAGACAAGCGGGAAGGTATCTTCCAGAATTTAGAGAAATTAGAAAAAAAAATCCTAATTTTATCAATCTTTGTTTAAATAGCGATTTATCTTCTGAAATAACCCTACAACCCTTAAAAAGATTTGACCTTGATGCTGCAATAATATTTTCAGATATATTAATGCTTCCTTATGGATTGGGTCAAAAAGTTGAATTTGAAAAAAACTTTGGGCCAAAATTAGGGGAATTAAATTTAGATGAAATTGCTAAAATTGACGAAATCGACTTTGTCGAAAAAATACATCGTGTGTATAAAGCAATCAAAAAAGTTAGCTCAGACGGTAGTTTAAACAATAGAAACACCATCGGCTTTGTTGGTGCCCCCTGGACATTATTGGTTTATATGATTAATCAAAAGTCTCCTAAAAAAAATTTGAAAAAAGATTTTTTTAAAGATGGGTTTTTAATAAATAGAATTTTATTAATAATCGAAAAATTTTTAAAGTTTCATATAAGGAATCAAATTGAGAATGGTGCAAATGTAATTCAAATCTTTGACAGTTGGGCAGGACTGTTAGAAGAAAAAGATTTACCTAATTATGTTTATTCTCCAACTTTAAATTTAGTAAATTATGTAAAATCCTTAAATATACCCGTGATATGTTTCCCCAGAGAAATAAAAAATTATAAAGAATTTTGTGATATTGTTAAACCTGATGCCATTAGTATCGATTATAGTGTAGACCCCAAAAAGATACTTAGGGATGTAAAAATACCTGTTCAGGGAGGTTTAGATCCTAGAATGTTATTAACGGACAAACAAACTTTGAAAAAGAATGCCTCTTATTATTTAGAAATCTTTAAAGATCATCCATATATATTTAATCTCGGACATGGTATTTTGCCTGAGACCAATCCAGAAATGGTAGAAAACTTAATTAAAATTGTAAGAGATTTTAAATGATTGAAAAAAATCACCCTCTTGTAAAGTTTGGCAAAACAGGTGTACTGATAATTAATTTGGGGACGCCTGACTCTACTAGTTGGCTCGATATACGAAAATATTTAAGAGAGTTTCTTTCTGATAGAAGGGTTATCGAAGTAAACCCTGTGGTTTGGCAAATAATTCTAAATGTTTTTATTTTAAATTTTAGGCCCTCCAAAACAGCTAAAGCTTATAAGGAAGTATGGATGAAAGACGAAAATATGTCTCCACTTCTTTATTATACAAAAAAGCAAAGTGAGAAAATTTCAAATTCAATTTTTAAAGAAAATATCATTATAGATTTTGCAATGAGATATGGAAATCCTAGTATTAAAAGCAAGATTCATAAACTACATGAAATGGGCTGCGAAAACTTAGTGATACTTCCTCTTTATCCTCAGTATGCTGCCGCTACAACAGCAACGGTCTGTGACGAAGTTTATAGAACTTTAATGAAAATGAGATGGCAACCCTCTTTAAAAATAATACCACATTATGAATCTGACCCTCTTTATATTGATGCACTAGTTAATTCTATTAGTAAAAAACTCAGTGAAATAAATTGGAAACCAGATATTATTATTGCCTCTTATCATGGTATACCAAAAAAATATTTTGATAAAGGTGATCCTTATCATTGTTATTGTCATAAAACGACAAGACTTATTTCAGAAAAATTTAGTTCAATTAAAATTAAAACTACATTTCAATCAAGATTTGGCCCCCAAGAATGGCTTCAACCATATACTGATAAGACTCTAGAAAACTTACCCAAAGAAGGAGTCAAAAATGTTCTTACAATTTGCCCAGGCTTTTCATCTGACTGCGTCGAGACTTTGGAGGAAATTTTAATTCAGGGTAAAGAGAGTTTTGTTGGTGCCGGAGGAGAAAATTTTGATATGGTTCCTTGTTTAAATGACAATGATGATCATATCCTTTTATTAAAATCCTTAATAGAAAGAAATATTTGATATATGAATTCATATTTATTATTTAAATCTTTGCACTTGATTGCAGTCATTTCTTGGATGGCTGGTCTTTTGTATCTTCCCAGAATTTTTGTTTATCACGTCGAAAATAAAGAAAAAAAAGAAGCAACTGATATTTTTGAAGTTATGGAAAGAAGGTTATTTTACTACATTATGCGTCCTGCAATGATTTTTACTTGGGTTTTTGGACTAGTATTAATTTATCTTAATGGAATAGATATTTTTTCTCAATTATGGTTTCAGATAAAAATTGTCCTAATAATTTTGTTATCAGCTTACAATGATTATTTAGGGAAATGTCTTGTTGCTCTAAAAAATTCTACAAACACAAGATCTGCAAAATTCTTTAGAATTATTAACGAAATACCCACTGTTATCTTAATTATCGTTGTATTTTTAGCAATTTTTAAGCCAATCTAGGGTTGAAATAACAACAGTAGTATATATATTACTAGCATCTGATAAGTCCTTATCAAAAAAATAATCATGAATATTCAAGAATTAAAACTTAAATCATCTGAACAGCTAATTACTCAAGCTGAAGAGCTTGGCATAGAAAATGCTAGCACCTTAAGAAAACAAGAAATTCTTTTTGCAATTTTAAAAAAAGTTGCTGAAAAAGAAGAAATAACTGGAGCTGGAGTTTTACAGTTATTACAAGATGGCTTTGGGTTTTTAAGAGCAATGGAATCGAACTATTTACCAGGACCTGATGACATTTATGTTAGCCCAAGTCAAATTCGAAAGTTTGGATTGAGAACAGGCGATACTGTTGAAGGCCCAGTAAGAGCCCCTAAAGAAGGCGAAAGATATTTTGCACTGCTTCAGGTTAGTAAAATAAATTTTGAGGAACCAGAAAAGGCCAGACACAAAATTGCATTTGATAATTTAACGCCGCTTTATCCGGATCAACAAATGGTAATGGAAGTAGAGACAACAAAAATTGAAAAAAAACCAGATTTAACTCCAAGATTAATTGATCTTGTTAGCCCAATTGGAAAAGGTCAAAGATCTATTATAATTTCTCCACCAAAAGCTGGAAAAACAATGATACTGCAGAGCATTGCCAATTCAATAGCTAAAAATTATCCAAAAAGCTATCTGATAGTTTTATTAATTGATGAAAGACCAGAGGAGGTCACAGACATGCAAAGAACAGTAAAAGGAGAAGTAATTAGTTCTACATTTGATGAACCTGCTCAAAGACATGTTGCTGTTGCAGAGATGGTAATTGAGAAAGCAAAAAGGTTAACTGAACACAAAAAAGATGTAGTTATTTTACTAGACTCTATCACAAGATTGGGAAGAGCATATAATGCAGTTATTCCTAGCTCAGGTAAGGTTTTGACTGGTGGAGTTGATGCTAACGCACTTCAAAGACCAAAGAGATTTTTTGGTGCAGCAAGAAATATTGAAGAAGGAGGCTCTTTAACAATTATTTCTACAGCTTTAATTGATACGGGAAGTCGTATGGATGAGGTAATTTTTGAGGAATTTAAAGGTACAGGTAATAGCGAAACAGTTTTGGATAGGAAAATTGCAGATAAAAGAATTTATCCTGCAATTGATATCACCAAATCAGGGACAAGAAGAGAAGAATTGTTATTTGATAAAAACGATTTACAAAAAATGAATGTGCTTAGAAGAATAATCGCACCGATGGGTACTATGGATGCAATAGAATTTATTAATTCAAAACTAAAGGATACTAAGAATAACGCTGAGTTTTTTAATTCAATGAATAAACCAGCTTAAAATTTAAATATATTTTAAGGCCTTCATTTCATTTTCGAAATTATTTTCTATTTTTTTTTTCAAATCTTCTTTTAACATTTTTTCCCATTTATTTTCTGGACCTAAATTAAAAAAATAATTTTTATTTTCTTTGTGAAAGTCTCTCCATTTTTTAAAACCATCATCTGTTTTACCCAAAGAAACATCAGTCTCTTTATTTTTTAGAATATTAAAATTTGTAGTTTCAATAGCTTTTTGTAATTTTGATTTATTAACACCCTCTATTCTGTTTGTTAGGGTATTTATAAATACAATTATATCTCTAAAAGTTTCATATTTATTTTCTAGTAAGTCTTCATATCGCACAAAAAGCCTTCTAATTTTATTATATTTGAGCCAGGATAAGTAGTTCTGTGCCCAAGAACTAATGTAAGAGTATGAAGCAAAACCTCCACCATCTTTTGCCATTAAATAACTTTTTTTATCTAAAATCATTTCCATAGCTTTCTCATCATCATAATCGAAATGGTTTTTAATAGATGTAAATACATTCCTTGGATCTCTTACTATATATACAGCACCAATGCTTGTTTCGTATGAAGTAAAGACATTACCCTTATAGTCACCCAAACAACTATGAGTTTTAAAAAATCTAATTTTTTTGTCCAAGACAATTCGTTTTTGTGCTGGCATCCATTGTTTTGACGCTTCAATTGCACTTTCAATTTTTTGATTAAAAAATTGTTTATCTGGAAACTGCTTAATATGTTCAATTTGATTAAATTCAAATTTTCCATCTTGAGAAAAATAATAAGCAGACAGAAAAGCTCTTAGATATGTATTTCCACTCTTTGGGTAGGATGCTAACCATATAATCATAATTTAATCTTATTTAGATATTGAAGTTTTATACATAAATTTTAAGTTATTAAATATACTTAAGTTCTTTCATTTCATTTATAAAATTACTCTCTATTTTATTTTGCAAATCCTTATCTAACGCTTTTTTCCAATCATTTTCAGGACCTTTGTGAAAAAACATGACTTTTTTATTGTTATTCTTATCAAATGCATTTTCTGTAAACAGACCTGCGTTTTCCATTTTTTTTAAGTTTTCAAATTTTGTTGTTTCTATAATATTTTTCTTTTTGAATTCATTTAATTCAATTTTTATATAGTTGGCCAGAAAGCTTGCTATTTTTTCAATTTCACTATCAATATTATTTAGAAGGTCTTCGTATTTAATTAATAACAAATTAGAGTTTTTTTTTGTCCAAAAGTTATAGTTTTCTTTCCAGGTACCAATTAAAGTTGCAATTTGATTTTCTGCATCTTCTTTCTTCTGTGAACCTGAAATTATTTTAGATTCTGTTAAAAATTTTTCTGCCTCTTCAATAGTTTTGCTATAATGATTTGAAATAGAAAGCACCAAACTTCTTGGATCTCTAACTATGTAAATTGTAGCCAAAGTATTAAATTTATCAGTAAACGAATTGTTATTGATCTTACAATTGAGATTATGAGTTTTGAAAAATTTTACCTCATTATCTAAATTTATTTTATTTTGTGTTAAAATCCAGTATCTGCTTACATCATTGACATTGTCAAAATTTATTGTGAAATCTTGAAAAAATTTTCTGCTTGGATATTGCTGTATTTTTTTAAGCAAATTAAAATTAAAAATACCATTATCTGTATGAATTAAAGCTGATACAATTGATCGTAACCAGGTGTTCCCACTTTTAGGATAAGAAGCCAACCAAATAATCATAAAAAAATATATTACTTTTAATTACATTATATAATTATTAGAATGATTTATGACTATTTTTGCTCTTTCATCAGGCCCAGGAATTTCAGGTATTGCTGTAGTAAGAATTTCTGGAGATATGACAAAAGAAATAATTAAAAAGTTTACAGGAAAAAAAATACCTATACCGAGAGTAGCAACATTAAGAAAAATCAAGAAAATCAACACTTCTGAACTTATTGATGAGGGATTAATTATTTGGTTTCCTGGCCCAGAGAGCTACACAGGCGAAGATATGGCTGAGATACACGTCCATGGTAGCAAAGCTGTTGTAGATGCCCTGCACGCTTCCCTTTCTAATTTTGAAAATTGTAGATTGGCAGATCCAGGAGAATTCACAAAACTAGCATTTCAAAATGGTAAGATAAATTTGCTTAAAGCCGAAAGTATTGCTGATTTAATTTCATCGGAAACTGAAATCCAAAGGCAACAAGCGATTAAAATCATGAATGGTAAATCAGCAGATGAATTTAATTTGCTCAGAGAAAAACTTTTAAAAATATTATCACATGTTGAAGCGAAAATTGATTTTCCTGATGAAGATTTGCCAAATAACATTTTAGATGAAATTAAAAAAGGCTCAAATGAAGTAGTAACTAAAATAAAAAAAATATTAAACGATCAAAAAGTTGGTGAAAGAATTAGAGAAGGTTTTAAGATTGCAATTCTAGGGCCCACTAATGCTGGTAAATCTAGTTTGATAAATCATTTATCTAATCGAGATGTAGCAATAGTTTCCGAAATTGCTGGTACAACTAGAGACGTAATTGAAACTCATCTTAATATAGACGGTTATCCAGTTATAATATCTGATACCGCAGGAATAAGGGATTCTAAAGATGAGATAGAAAAAAAAGGTATTAAATTATCTCTAAATAGAGCTGAAGAAGCAGATTTAAAGCTTGTTGTGGTTGATGCAAAAAGCCTTGATTTTACTGATGTTTTGAAGGATTTGTTACATGAAAATGCAATTTTAGTTTTAAATAAGTCTGATCTTTTAGAAAAAGATATTGATCCTGAAATTAAAAAAAAAAATCATGTTTTAATTTCAATTAAAGAAAATAAAAACATTGATCAATTAATTTCAAAAATAAAAAATGATTTAAAAAATAAATTTATTACAAGTGATGATATTTTAATTACAAGAGAGAGACACAGACAACACCTGCAACAGTGTTTGGATCATCTAAATAACTTTAATCAAAAAAAAGAAATCGAAGATTACGATAAAGCTGCAGAAGATTTAAGATTAGCTACTCGACATTTGGGTATGATTGTTGGAAAAGTCGATGTAGAGGAGATATTAGGTAGTATTTTCAACGATTTTTGCATCGGTAAATAATACTAAATTTTGCTGGTTTTTTGCATTTTTTTACCTAAAAACGTTGATAAATAAGGCTTATTTACAAAAAATTAAGCCTATCTTGTAAATTATATAATCACCTATAAATTTGGTTTATGAAAAATGATTTGTCATTTGATGTAGTTGTAATTGGAGGGGGTCATGCAGGATGTGAGGCTGCAGCAGCTTCTGCTCGTCTTGGAGTTAACACTGCATTGTTTACTCATAAAATAGAAACAATTGGAGAGATGTCTTGTAATCCAGCAATAGGAGGTTTGGGTAAAGGACATTTAGTTAGAGAAATAGATGCTCTTGATGGTGTTATGGGAGACGTAGCAGACAAATCAGGTATCCAATTTAGATTATTAAATAGAAGTAGAGGGCCTGCAGTCAGAGGACCAAGAACTCAATCAGATAGATCGCTTTATCGTAAATATATGCAAGAAAAATTGCTAAACTATTGTAATTTAAGCGTTTTTTCTGATCCTGTAGTGAAGTTTATTTTTGATAAAAATTCAATAAGTGGATTTGAAACTAAAGAAGGTAAGAAAGTTCTATCTAACAAGATAATACTCACAACAGGCACTTTTTTAAATGGTTTGATACATATAGGTGATGAAAGAACTCCTGCTGGAAGATACGATGAAAAACCTTCTACAGGTTTAACTGAACAATTAGCAAAATATGATTTTAAAATTGGAAGATTAAAAACAGGAACCCCACCAAGACTAGATGCAAGAACAATTAATTTTGAAAACTTAGAGGAACAATTTGCAGATGACGATCCTTATTTTTTTTCATTTTTAACAAAAAAAAAATTGAACAGACAAGTGTCCTGCCGAATGACATACACAAATGATAAGGTTCATAAAATTATAGAAAAGAATTTATCAAAGAGTGCTATGTACTCGGGTAGTATAAAAGGGGTAGGCCCAAGATATTGTCCGTCTATAGAAGATAAGATAGTAAAATTTGCAGACAAAGTTCGACACCAGATATTTTTAGAGCCAGAAGGCCTTAATGATTACACAATATACCCAAATGGTATATCGACTTCACTTCCAGCTGAGGTACAACAAGAAATATGTAATAATATCAACGGTTTAGAGAATGTTAGTATATTAAGACCAGGATATGCAATAGAATATGATTATATAGATCCACGTGAACTATTCCTAACTCTTGAAACCAAGAAGATAAGCAATCTTTATCTTGCCGGTCAGATTAACGGAACAACAGGATATGAAGAAGCTGCAGCACAAGGTCTTATAGCTGGAATAAATGCTGCATTGTCTGTTAAAAAATTGGAACCATTCATACTTGATAGATCTGACGCTTACATAGGAGTGATGATCGATGATTTGGTGACTAAAGGAGTAGCTGAGCCATACCGTATGTTTACATCAAGAGCAGAATATCGATTGAGTTTGAGATCTGATAATGCTGATCAAAGATTAACTGCAAAGGGAATAGAAATTGGTCTAATAGGTAATGAGAGAAAAGCAATATATTTGAGTAAATTTGAACAAATTAGTCTAATAAATTTAAAAATGAGAAATTCCCAGATTTCACCCTCTAAAGCTGAGAAATTTGGAATAAAAATAGCAAAAGATGGAATATTGAGATCATCTAGCGAAATTTTAACTCAAAAAGGGGTAAATATGAGTAAAATTAGGGAAATATGGTCTGATATACCTTTTTTTAGCAAAGAAGTTGATGAACAAGTCGAAATTAACGCTCATTACAGAGGGTATTTAAAGAAGCAAAAAGCTGATATTTTAGCATTTAAGAGGGACGAAAACCTAATTATTCCAGATAAAATCAATTATGATGGGCTATCAGGTTTATCTAATGAGGTAAAAGCAAAATTTAAAGAAATAAAGCCCAAAACAATGGGGCAAGCTCTAAGAATTGATGGAATAACTCCTGCAGCTGTATATATTTTGTTGTCACACGTCAAAAGAAAGTCTATTAAGCATATAGCTTAATGGATCAAGAAATTTTAAATTCTTATTCAAGAATCAATCACTTAAATGTTTCACGTGAAACATTTTTGGACTTAGAAAACTATATATCCATGATTCTTGAAAAAAATAAAAAAATCAACATAATTAGCCAAAATACAGCATCAAAAAAAGCTATAATTGAGCGTCATATTATAGATTCAGCACAAATAATTGATTTTGTTAACTTAAATAGCAATACAACTACAGATTTAGGTTCAGGAGGAGGTTTTCCGGGTATTATTGTGGCGATCATACTAAAAAATATGAAAAAAAACATGCATGTTCATTTGTATGAAAAAAGCTACCATAAAAGCCATTTTTTGAAGGAAGTGTCAGAAAAATTAAATTT
>CACDWD010000015.1 GCA_902556285.1 uncultured Pelagibacteraceae bacterium | reverse complement strand
TTTAAACTTATTAATCCAATAATTGAAAAAATTATGGAGGAAAATTCTATAGAAATTCTATTTGAAAAAAAAAATATATTTATTGCAAAATCTAATTATGACATTACACAAATCGTTATAGAAAATATAAATAAAAATATAAAAAATTTTAAAATACAAGAATAATGGACAGATTAGATAGAAATCAAATTAAAAACTTGTTACCTCATAGAGAACCAATGCTTTTAATTGAGGAACTTTATGATATTAAAAAATTAACCTCAGCCACAGGTGTTGTTCAGGTTAAAAAGGATAGCTTCTTTGTTAAAGGTCATTTTCCAGATCAACCAGTTATGCCTGGTGTTTTAATTGTAGAAGCTTTTGGGCAAACAGCTGCCGCACTTACAGCTCATGGTATTGATAAAGAAACGTATGAAAATAAACTTGTTTTTCTTATGGGTGTTGAAAAAGCTAGATTTAGGAATCCGGTTATGCCTGATTGTAAACTCTTACTTAAAATTGAAGCAATTAGATCACATGGAAAAGTTTGGAAATATAAAGGTGAAGCTTTTGTAAATGGCAAAAAAATGGCTGATGCTATATGGTCAGCTACTATTGTAGATAAGAAATAAATAGCAATAAATATTGATAACTCATTTTTGATTGCTTTGTTAAAAGCAATCATGTCAAATCCTTTTTTTAAAAATCATGGACCAATAAAAATTATTGATATTATTAAATGCCTTAATTTGAATGAAAATAAATTAAATGAGGATCAAGAAATCCAAGATATTAAAGATCTACTATCATCTGATAAAAATGATATAAGCTTTTTTCATTCAAAAAAATATAAAGATGTAGCACAAAAAACTAAAGCATCTTTTTGTTTAACAACCGAAGCTTTAAAAAATGAATTACCAAAAACTTGTACAGCTCTAGTTGTTGAAAATGTTTTGGTCTCTACATCAAAAATTACTTCAATATTTTATCCAGATTCTATAAATGATCATTTTGATGAAACAACAATAAATATTGAAGATTCTGAATTTAAAGACAAAATTAGTTTTGGTAAAAATATTTTAATCGGAAGAAATGTTTCAATTGGAATTAATTGTAAAATTGGACATAACACGATTATAGAAAAAAATGTTGTTATTGGAGATAATTGTTCTATTGGTTCAAACAACATTATTAGAAACACCTTAATTAAAAACAATGTTAAAATATTAGATAATTGTGTAATTGGAAAACATGGCTTTGGTTTTTTTCCAATTAAGAATAATAATTTAAGATACCCACATATTGGAACAGTTTTAATTGATGATAATTGTGAAATTGGGTGTGGTGCTACTATTGATAGAGGTTCAATGTCTAATACAATTATAGGAAAAAACACTTATTTAGATAACCAAATTCATATAGCTCATAACGTCAAAATAGGTGAAAATTCAATTATAGCTGGCCAAGTTGGAATAGCTGGCAGCTCAATCATTGGTAAAAATGTTAAAATTGGTGGACAAGCTGGTATTTCAGGACATTTAAAAATTGGGGACAATGTAGAGATAGCAGGTGGCTCAGGTGTAATAAGAAATATTCCTGATAATTCTAAAGTAATGGGTTATCCAGCAAAAAATATTAGAGAATTTTTAAGAGACAATCAATCATGATACATAAGACTGCAATAATTGATAAAAATGCAAAAATTTCAAATAATGTAAAAATTGGTCCTTATGCTGTAGTTGGACCCAATGTACAAATAGATGACGAAACAGAAATCCAATCTCATGTTATTATCACTGGAAATACAAAAATTGGAAAAAAAAATATAATTTATCCATTTGCATCTATAGGAAATCATCCACAGGATTTAAAATTTCAGGGTGAAGAAACAAAATTAGAGATTGGTGACAACAATAAAATAAGAGAATACGTGACTATTAATCCAGGTACAAAAGGTGGAGGTGGACTAACTAGGATAGGTAACAATTGCTTATTTATGGTTTCAGCCCACATAGCTCATGATTGTTTAGTTGGTGATAATGTTATTTTAGCTAACAATGTTCCCTTAGGAGGTCATGCTCATATAGATGATAACGCAATAATTGGAGGAAATTCTGCTGTGCAACAATTTACAAGAGTAGGTAAATCGGCAATGATAGGTGGTATGTGCGGTGTAGTAAGAGACATAATACCTTATGGAATAGCTCATGGTAATAGAAGTGTATTGCAAGGACTAAATTTAATAGGTTTAAGAAGAAGTAATATTTCTAACAAGGAAATAATGATTTTAAGTGATGCTTATAAAGAAATTTTTAAAAGTGAAAATTTAACTGATAATTTAAAAAATTTATCAATTGAGTTTAGAAGCAATGAATTAGTTAAAGAAGTTATTAATTTTTTAGAAAAAGATAAAAGAAGACCAATTTGCACCCCATTTTCAAAATAAAATGATTGGATTATTTCTAGGTGACACAGATTTTTCAGAAATAGTACTTACAAAAATAAAAAAATTACAAAAAAAATATTTTATAATTGATTTTTCAAAAAATAATAAATTTCAAATGGATAAAAATTCTTTCAGAATAAGTATTGGAAAATTTGGAGCAATAATAGATCTTATTAAACAAAAAAAATGTAAAAAAGTGTTATTTGCAGGCAAGATTGCTAAGCCTAATTTTTCTTCTTTAAGATTAGATTTAAAAGGAATTTATTATATGCCTAGTGTAATCAGAGCAGCTAAAATAGGCGATGCTGCTATAATCAAATCAATAATAAAAATCTTAAAAAATGAAGAAATTAAAGTTATTAGCTCGATATTTTTTAATCCAGAGATTTCATTAAAGAAAGGAAATTTCAGTAAATCAAAACCTAATAAACAAGACCTTATTTCTATAAAAAAAGCAAAAACTTATTTTAACAAAACAAAAAGTTTAGACCATGTCCAGGCCCTAGTTGTTAAAGAAGGTAAAATTTTAGCTAAAGAAGGAAGAGAGGGAACAAAAAAAATGCTATCAAAATTAAAGAAAAATTCAGATGGAATTTTAATAAAACTACCAAAAAAGAAACAAGATTTAAGAATGGATTTACCAACAATTGGTTTACAAACACTTAAGGATATCAAAAAATATGGATTACGAGGTGTTGTTTTACAATCTAAAAAAAATATTTTTTTAGATAAAAATGAATGTATTAAATTTGCAAATAAAAATAAAATTTTTATTAATATTATATGAAAAAGATATTCATTCTTACAGGTGAACCTTCAGGAGATAAATTAGCTTCAACAGTTATTTCAAAGCTAAAATCACAAAATCCTGATATTGAATATTTATCTGTTGGTGGAAATCATTTAAATAAATTAGGAATCAGTTCTATTTTTAATTTAAGTGAAATAACTTATTTAGGTTTTACTAGTATTTTATTAAATATATTTAAAATCAGAAATAAAATTAATCAAACTGTTAATGAAATAATTAAGTTTAATCCTGATATACTATTTTCCGTTGACAGCCCTGATTTTACTATGCGTGTTGCCGAAAGAGTAAAAAAAATTAATAATAATATTAAAATAATTCACTATGTAGCTCCTCAAGTTTGGATATGGAGAAAAAATAGAGTAAAAAAAATTAAAAAATATATCGATCATATTCTTCTATTATTTGATTTTGAAAAAAAATATTTTGATGAAGGAAATATAAAAAATACTTTCGTTGGACACCCGTTAATTGAGAATAATCAAGATAATAACAAAATTATTGAAAATATAATTCCAAAAGATAAAAAAATTATATCAATTTTCCCTGGAAGTAGAAAATCTGAAACAGACGTATTATTAAATATTTTAATTGATTTTATAAAACTAATGAACAAAAGACATAATAATTTTTATTTTTATTTTCATGCAACTGATGAAAATAAAAATTTAGTTTTGTCACAAATTAAAAAATTTAATATTGAAAATGTAGATGTGGTTTCAGATGAAAGTATTAAATCTAAAATTTTATATAATTCTATTTTTGCTGTATCTAAATCCGGCACAGTTTCACTGCAAATTTCAAGCTCGAACATACCTTCTATAATAATTTATAAACTCAGTTTTATAAATTTTATGATATTTAAAATGTTAGTTAATGTTAAATTTGCAAATATAATTAATATTATCAATAATCGTGAAGTCATTCCTGAATTGCTACAAAGTGAATGTAATGCTGAAGAAATCTATAGATCTGTAATTTATCTTTTAAAAAACCCTGACCTTATTAAAAAACAATTATCTGATTGCTCAAAAACATTAGAAGGAATTAGATCTAAAACTTCTTCTTCTGAGGAGGCTTGTTTAGTTTTAAGAAATTATCTTAGCTAGCCTCTTTAATACCTCTTCTTTGCCAAGAGCTATAACTATATCATATAAACCAGGACCAAATTTTGATCCTGTTAAAGCAATCCGTATAGGCTGACCAACACCTTTAAAATTTGTATCATTTGTTTTAATCAAATTATTTACTACAGGCTCTAAATCCTTCTTGCTTATATTTGATAGAGATGATAATTCTTTAATAAATTCAGAGATAATTTTTTTTGCTTTATCATCAATCAATTTAAAATCATCCTCATTGAAGTTAACTTCATCATTGATGATAAACTTTGTATTATTATATATGTCTTCTAAGGTTTTGGCCTTATTTTTTAAAAAAGATAATGAGGATTTAATTTTTGTTTCTTTTTCATTTTTAATTTCTTCTTTATAAATTTTGCAATATTCAAATAGATTTTGATAAAGATCATCTTCGTTGATCGTTTTTATATAGTGCTCATTCATTGATAATATTCTACTCATATCTAGTTTTGACGGTGATTTGCCAATACCTTTTAAATTAAAGTATTCAATACTCTCATCCAGAGTAAATATTTCTTTGTCTTGATATGACCATCCAAGTCTAAGCAAATAATTTCTTAATGCATCAGGCATTATACCTATTTTTGAGTAATCATCTAAAGTCGAAGCATTATCTCTTTTTGACAGTTTTTTACCTTCAATAGTATGAATTAATGGAATGTGCGCAAATTCTGGAACATCCCAACCCATTGCTCGATATATTTGTATTTGTTTAAAAGTATTTATTTTATGATCATCTCCTCTGATTATATGAGTTATTCCCATTTTATGATCGTCAACAGTTGCAGACAAGTTGTAAGTTGGTGTTCCATCATTTCTTAAAATTATAAAGTCTTCTATTGTATTATTTTCAATCTCAACATCTCCTTGAACTAGATCTTTAAGTTTAGAATCTCCATCTATTTTACTTTTAAATCTAATTACGGGTTTAATATCTGTAGGAGCATCTTTTTTATCAGCATCTCTCCATTTTCTATTATAAATATATGGCATCTTTTTTTGCCTAGCTCTCTTTTTTTGTTCCTCTATCTCTTCAGCAGAGCAGTAACATTTATATGCATTCCCTTTTTGTAATAATTCATTAGCAATTTTAATGTGATCTTCTATTTTTTGTGATTGAATATACTCTTCACCATCATGTTCAATTCCTATCCATTTTAATGAATTAATAATTTGAATTTTATGTTCCTCTTTGGATCTTTCTTTATCAGTATCTTCAATCCTTAGATGAAAAGTTCCTTTTTGATTTTTAGAGAACAACCAATTAAATAAGGCAGTTCTAACTCCACCAATGTGAAGAGCTCCAGTAGGAGATGGCGCAAAACGTGTTGCTACTTTAGACATCAATGTTGTTTAGACTATTTTTTTAGAAGTTTCTATATAAAGATACTAAAACTCCTTGAACTTTTACTCTATCAGGTCCAAAAATCTTAGTTTCATAGTTTCTATTGGCACTTTCAAGGGCTACAACTTTACCCTTTTTTCGAATTCTTTTTAACATTGCTTCATGCTCATCTATTAAAGCAACAACAATTTTACCATTATCTGCCGTGTCAGTCCTTTTTATGATTACAGTATCACCTTCATGTATACCCGCATCTATCATAGAGTCACCTTGAACTTTTAATCCAAAGTAATCACCGTTTTTTTCTAAATTATTTGGTAGTGGAATTCTAGAAACCTCATTTTGTATTGCTTCAACAGGTGTTCCTGCAGCAATTTTTCCAAGTACTGGAACTTCTACTTCATCAGAATTAGTTTGTTCTTCATCTAGTCCACCTTTAATCACACTAGGTGAAAAGCTATTATAAATATCATTAGCAGAAGCTGTTTCTGGTAATTTAATTACCTCTAATGCTCTTGCTTTATGAGCTAACCTTTTTATAAAACCTCTTTCCTCTAAAGCACTAATCAATCTATGAATACCTGATTTAGATTTTAAATTAAGAGACTGCTTCATCTCTTCATATGAAGGAGATACACCTGAGCTTCTCAACTTCTTGTTGATAAATAAAAGTAGGTTTTTTTGTTTTTTAGTCAGCATAAGAACAAATATCGTACAAACAATGTTCTATAAAAGTTCTTTTAAATTAACAATACCAAAAAAAACAAGTAAAATAGGGCTTTATTCGACTATAAAACAGAAAAAATAGAATTTTTATCCAAATTTTTCAAAAGTGATTCACCAATCAAAAAAGTGTTAATTGATGTTTTGTTATTGAGCTCTAATAGCTCATCTTTATTCTTAATTCCACTTTCAGATATTAAAGGACCCTTGTGAGTTTTTACAACATCATAAATATCATAGGTTGTATTTATATCAGTTTTAAGTGTTTTTAAATTTCTATTGTTTATTCCAATTAATGCATCTTCAAAATTTAAAGCTTTTTTTGCTTCTTCCACAGTATGAACTTCAACAATAACTGACATATTATATTTCCTAGCTTCCTCATATAATTCAGAAGCAAGCTCATCTGATACCCCAGCCAAAATAATTAAAATAGCATCTGCACCATAACTTTTTGCTAAAGGTATTTGAAATTTATCAATAAAAAAATCTTTACACAATACAGGTAAATTAATTTTATCTTTTATTTTACTGATGTGAATTAAATTTCCTAAAAAATAATTTTCTTCAGTTAAAACTGAAAGACAAGTTACTTTATTATTTAAATAAATTTGAGCAATATCTACAGGATTATAATCATCAATTATTATACCCGCTGAAGGACTTGCTTTTTTAATTTCAGCAATAATTGAAGTTTTATTATTTTTTATATTATTTTCTATTTTTTCTTTAAAATTAATATAGCTGTTGTTTTTATTAATTAATTCATCCAAAGTTTTAATATCTAAAGTTTTTTTTAATTTATCAACTTTTTCAATTTTTTTTTGAATGATATTTTGAAGTATATTTTCAGACATTTTGAATTTTTTCTAGATGTGAAAAAGTTTTTCCAGAAAGGATAAATTCTCTTGCTTGATTATAAGCTTCAGAATAGTCAGAAAATTTTTCTCCAACAATTAAACCTGCCGCAGCATTTAAACAAACTGCTTTTGAAAAATCATTATCTTCACCTTTAAATATTTCAATCATTTTTTCAGCATTAAATTTTGCATCATCTCCCACTAAATTTTTAAAATTATCTGCACTAATACCTAAAGCATTTGGATCTATTTTAATTTCAGAAATTTGACCATCTTTTAATTGAATAACATTAGTTTTTACATAAGGAGATATTTCATCTAATCCATCTTCACTATTAACAATCCAAGCAAATTTTAAATCTAAATTTTTAAGTCCTTCTGCAAAAATTTTTAATAATTTTTTATCAAAAACACCCACAACTTGTCTTTCCACAAGAGCTGGATTACTTAATGGACCGATCATATTAAAAATGGTTCTTTTTCCAATTTTCTTTCTTACAGGTCCAACAAATTTCATAGCACTATGATAATTTGGTGCAAACATAAAACCAAAATTATTAGTATTAATTTCTTTTTCAATATCTTCAGGCTCTAAATCAATTTTAATTTTTAAAGCTTCCAAAACATCACCAGATCCACATTTTGAAGAAACAGCTTTATTGCCATGTTTAGCAACTTTTGTACCCATGCTAGCTAAAAGTAGAGCAGAAGCAGTTGAAATGTTAAGAGTATTCAAGCCATCACCGCCAGTACCACAAGTATCAATACAATCATTTACATTTACTCTTTTAGACTTTTCTCTAAGAACAAAAACTCCACCTGCTATTTCATCTGAAACTTCTCCCTTTTTGGATAGTAAGGTTAAAAAACTAAAAATTTCGTCATCACTAGCTTTTCCAGTCATTAACATTTCAAAAGCAGTTTTACTTTCTTCAAAAGTTAAATTTTGTTTATGTTTAAGTTTTTCTAAAATTTGATCCATAAATTTAATTGTTAATAAAGTTTTTAAGAATTTTCATTCCAAACTTAGTTTTAATACTTTCAGGATGGAATTGTACACCATGTATATTAAATTTTTTATGCTGAACAGCCATTATAATCCCATCTTCTGTCTCTGCAGTAATCTCTAGGTCTTTTGATAACGTTTTTTTATCAATTATCAAACTATGGTATCTGGTAGCTTCAAACGAATTTGGGAGGTTTTTTAAAATACCAATTTTTTTAGATTTGATTTTACTTGTTTTGCCATGCATTAATTTTCTTGCTTGAACAATTTTTGATCTAAAAACTTGTCCAATTATCTGATGACCTAAACATACTCCTAAAAAAGGTAATTCTTTGTATAATGATTTCAATATTTTAATACAATTACCAGATTGATTTGGGTTGCCTGGTCCTGGTGAGATAACAATTTTATCATATTTCTTTTTAATGATTTCTTTAGAATTAATTTTATCATTTCTAACTACATCAACTTTAACATTTAATGAGGAGATATAGTGATACAAATTAAAAGTAAAACTATCGTAATTATCTATTAACAATACTTTCATTATCTTAAAGCATTAATTAAAGCTTTCGCTTTATTAACTGTTTCCTCATATTCATTTTTAGGTTTACTATCTGCAACTATACCTGCACCTGCTTGCACATAAAATTTTTTATTTTTAGCAACTGCAGTTCTTAAGGCTATGCATGTATCAAATTCCCCATTTGCAGAAAAATATCCAATTCCACCTGCATAAACTTTTCTTTTTGTTGTTTCTAATTCATCTATAATTTCCATAGCTCTAATTTTTGGAGCTCCAGAAACAGTACCTGCTGGAAAGCCAGCTAAGAGCGATTTGAATTTTGAAAATTTTTTATTATATTCTCCAACTACATTTGAAACTATATGCATAACGTGAGAATATCTTTCAATAATGAAGCTTTCTGTAACTTTTATAGAATTAATCTTTGAGACTTTACCAGCATCATTTCTACCTAAATCAAGAAGCATTAAATGCTCTGAAAGCTCTTTTTTATCTTTAAGTAAGTCTCTTTCATAAAAAAGATCTTCTTTTTTAGTTTTTCCCCTTGGTCTAGTACCTGCAATTGGTCTTACAGTAATTTTATTATCCCTAAGTCTCACAAGTATTTCAGGACTTGCACCAATTATTTGAAAATCCTCAAAATTAAAGAAAAACATAAAAGGAGAAGGGTTTGTTACTCTAAGTTTTTTATAAATATCTAATGGTTTCTTTGTTAATTTTGCCTCAAATCTTTGGCTTAAAACAACCTGAAATATATCTCCTAATCTAATATATTTTTTTGCCTTATTAACCATTGATAAAAATTTATTTTTTGAAGTGTTAGATTTCACTTTTATATTTTTTGATTTTTGAATTATTTTTTTATCAATATTTTTAATTGACGACTGAATGAGTAATTTAAACAAATCAGATTTAATTTCTTCATATTTATTTTTATAGTTTTTAATTTTTTCATCTTTAAAAATATTAAATATGTAAAATATTTCTTTTTTTACATTGTCATGAATGACTAAAGTTCTTGGACGAATAAGTCTCACATCAGGTAAATTCAGATCATTTTTACAATTATTCGGAATTTTTTCTATGTATCTGATTGAATCATACGAAAAATACCCAGAGATTAATGAACAAATGTTAGGTAAATTTTTAGGAGTTTCAAACTTGAAATCTTCAATGATTTTTTCAATTAATTTTTCTGGTTTATCATTTAATTTTCTCTTTTTATTTTTTTGAATTAGATAAGAATTATTATTATTAAATTCCCAAATTTTATCAGGATTTTTACCAAATATTGTATATCTACCTTTAATTTTTCCTTTTTCTACAGATTCAAAAATAAAACTATTTTTTTCATCTAGAAAATTATCAATTAAGTTTAATACTTCCTGATCATTTTTTACTTTCTTTTTAGTAAAGATGATTTGATTTTTTTTGCTTCTGTGTCGAAACTTAAAATTTTTGAAGCTTCGATTAATAATCATTTGAAATAATTTTTAACTCTATCGATAGTTTTTTGGTTTAATTGTATTTTATATTTGCTTGTTAGCAATTGATCATAAGAAGCTAAAATATTTTTTCTTGTATTGGTAAATTCACTATTTACAAAATTTTTATAATCTTTATCTTCTTTGTTAAGTAGATTTTTATTAAAGCCTGTAATTTTTACTAAATAAATTTTATTTTCACTATTGTTTACTAAAGTAAAAGAATTGACTGGTAATGAGTAAAGCATTTTTACAGAATTTATCTCAAAAACTTTGTCGTCGTTAATTGAGCTAATTGACATGTATTCTTTGTCAAAATTACTTAACTCATCAAATTTTGTGTTGTTGAATTTATTATTTTGAATTTCTTCTAAAATTTTTCTGTTGTAATCAAATTTTCCTTTTTGATAAATTAATTCAGCTATTTCATCTTTGATTATTTCATCATCCAAATCCGGAGATAGATCATATTCTTGATCTATATTATAAAGTAAAAAATTATCACCACTCTCAATTAAATCTAATTTCGTTTCTTTTTTTGAATAAATTAATTCTTCATTTATTTGTTTGCTTGAGCTAGGTGCAAATTTAGAAATATTTTTAATATTTACATTAATATTTTCCAAAATATTTTCAAAACTCGTACCTTGTGAAATTTTGTTTTCAATTTCATCAATTTCATCAAAAAAGTCTTGATTAAATTCTTCAATACCAATTAAATTTTTTGGATTTAAAATAACGTATCTGAAATCAATGTATTCTCTTTTTAATTGGTCTTTATTTTCCTCTATAAATACTTTTATTTCATCATCAGTATAATCTGACTTTAGTTTATATAGGTTTTCCATATCAAAGTATTCAATATCTAAAGATCTATTATTTTCTTCAAATTTTTTATCAATTATAAATTTTGGTGTAATAGTTCCAGCTCCAATAAAATCAAATAAATGTTTTTGTAATTCTCTATTTTTTAATTTTAATTCAAACATTGGTGCAGACATATTATTCGATAATAAAAATTTTTCATACTTCACTCTTTCAAATTTACCATTTTCATTATGGAAATTTTTATTCTCTTTAATATTTTTTAATATTGTTTTTTCATTAATTGAAAGATCAACGTCTTTAATTTCTAAATCAATTAGTGTTGTAGAAATTAATCCTGATAAAAGTTCTTCAATTATATTATTTTCTAAATTATCTCTAATAGCTTCTTGCGAAATCCCACTTTGGTTCACGTAGTCAATAAAATCTTGAGTTGTTACATTTGTTTTATTTATTTTTGCAATATTGTTCTGATTATTTGTACTAAATCCACCACCAAAACCACCAAAGCCAAAAGCAATAATAATTATAACAATTAACACCAATCCACCAAATTGTTTCCAGCTTAAGTTTTTTAATTTTTCAATCATTGCGTTATAAATTTATTGATCTGTAAAAAACAAATCTATAGATTAAAAAGTCAATTATGACAAATAAATATATGTATTTTGTAGCTAATTGGAAAATGTTTGGTGATTTGAGATCTCTAAATTCACTTGATAAAGTAATAAAGTTTTCAAAAAATAATAAAAAAAATAAGTTAAAAATAGTTTATTGCCCACCAAATACATTAATTCGTCCATTATCGAGAAGACTTAAAAAAACAAAAATAGAGGTTGGTGCCCAAAACTGTCATCACAGCTATGACTATGGTGCGCATACTGGTCAGGTAAATTCTACTATGCTTAAAAATGTTGGAGCAAAGTATATTATTTTGGGACACTCAGAAAATAGACAACTGGGTGAGACAGATTATTTAATCAATTTAAAAATAAAAAGTGCAATTAAATCAGGTCTCAAAATTATATTTTGTATAGGCGAAACCTTGAGAGAAAGAAGACAAAAAAAAACTAATCAAATTTTAAAAAGACAAATTGAAAAAGGATTAAAATCAATAAAAGATAAATCCAAAATTATTATAGCCTATGAACCGGTATGGTCTATTGGCACAGGTGTAATTCCAAAAGAAGCTGATTTAAATAAAGCTATTTCATTTATTAAAAGTAGATTTGAAAAAAAATATCCTAAAATTTTATATGGTGGATCTGTAAATACTAATAATGTAAGTATATTAAAAAAAAATCCCAACATTGATGGTTTTTTGATAGGAGGCGCATCACAAATTCCAAAAAAATTCATTGATATAATTAAAAAAACCATTAATTAAATCCACATGGAAACTTTATTATTAGTAATTAACATCATACTTGCAGTCATTTTAGTCTTTTTGGTTTTGTTGCAAAAATCAGAGGGAGGCGCTCTTGGTATTGGAGTTTCCCAAGAAAATTTTATGTTGTCTAGATCAGCAGGGAGCTTCATGACAAAAGCCACTGCGATTGTAGCTACACTTTTTATTATTTGCAGTTTAGCTCTAACAATTATTTCTAGAGCAGAACTTACTCCTACAGGCTCAGTATTGGATACAATTGAGGAAAAAACAGAAGACACACCTTCAATTCCAGAAAATAATTAATTAATCCTTTTCAATTCATTTTTTATTCGCTATAAGATACTTCCATGGCGCGATATATATTTGTCACTGGCGGCGTGGTTTCTTCCCTTGGTAAAGGTCTCTCATCTGCATCGCTTGCTTATTTATTACAATCAAGAGGTTACAAAGTTCGTTTAAGAAAATTAGATCCTTATTTAAATGTGGATCCAGGAACAATGAGTCCATTTCAACATGGCGAAGTTTTTGTAACAGACGATGGAGCTGAAACAGATTTAGATTTAGGTCACTATGAAAGATTTTCAGGAGTAACTGCAAAGAAAACCGATAACATTACAACAGGAAAAATCTATAGCGATGTTCTTAGAAAAGAAAGAAAAGGTCAGTATTTAGGTAAAACAGTTCAAGTTATTCCTCATATCACAGATAGAATTAAAGAATTTATAAAACACGACACTTCTAAAGAAGATTTTGTAATTTGTGAAATTGGTGGAATAGTAGGAGATATAGAGAGCTTACCATTTGTAGAAGCAATAAGACAATTTTCCAATGATATTGGTAAAAAGAACGCATTATTTATTCATTTAACTTTAGTTCCTTATTTAAAAGCATCCGATGAAATAAAAACAAAACCAACTCAACATTCTGTTAAAGAATTAAGAAGCATTGGTATTCAACCTGATATTATTATTTGTAGATCTGAAAGACCTATTCCTTTAGACCATAGAAAAAAAATATCTTTGTTTTGTAATGTTGATATTAAAAATGTAATTGAAACTGTTGATGTTAAAACTATTTATGAGGCACCAATAAGCTTTGCAAAAGAAAAATTGGATGTTCAAGTTTTAAATTATTTCAAAATAAAATCTAAAAAATCAAATAATTTAACACCTTGGAAGAAAATAACCAAAATCACTCTTAATACTAAAAGAAATGTTAACATCGCAATTATTGGAAAATACGTTGAATTAAAGGATGCTTATAAATCTTTAGATGAAGCACTTACACATGGAGGAATTTCCAATAATCTTAAAGTTAATTTGGTTAGAATAGATTCTGAAAAATTAAAAGTTTCAGAAATAAAAAATAAACTTAAAAATGTTTCAGGAATTTTAATTCCAGGTGGATTTGGTAAGAGAGGAACTGAGGGTAAAATTGAAGCGATAAGATATGCGAGAATAAATAAAATTCCATTCCTTGGAATTTGTTATGGTATGCAAATGGCAATAATTGAATTTGCTAGAAATCAATTAAAGATTAAAAAAGCAACTTCTTCTGAGTTTGATAAAGGTGGTGTTCATATTATTGGCTTGATGCATGAATGGGAGAAAAGTGGCAGAAAAGTTAAAGGAACAGATAAAGACTTAGGAGGTACCATGAGACTTGGTTCTTATGATGCAATTTTAAAAGATAAATCTAAAATTAGAGTTATTTATAAATCTAGATTAATCAAAGAGAGACATAGACATAGATATGAAGTGGATATTTCATATAAAGAAAAATTTGAGAAGAAAGGATTAATATTTTCAGGTTTATCTCCAGATCATAAGCTTCCAGAGATAGTAGAACTTAAAAACCATCCTTGGTTTATAGGAGTTCAGTTCCATCCTGAATTTAAATCTAGACCTTTGAGCCCACATCCTTTATTCTCTTCTTTTATCAAAGCAGCGAAAAATCATAGATGAGTGTGATTAAAGTAAATTGTGAAAATATAGAAATTTCAAACAACAATAAGATTTGTATTATTGCAGGTCCATGTCAGTTAGAGACAGAACAACATGCTCTCGATATGGCTGGAAAAATTAAGGAAATTACTTCGAAATTTGGCCTTGGATTTATTTACAAAACTTCATTTGATAAAGCGAACAGAACAAGTTTAAAAGGTAAAAGGGGAGCAGGATTAGACGCATCACTTCCCGTATTTGATAAAATTAAAAAGGTATTGAATGTCCCTATTTTAACAGACATTCATAATGCTGAACAATGTGAAATTGTTTCAAAACATGTTGATGTTTTACAAATCCCAGCTTTTTTAAGTCGACAAACAGACTTATTAATCGCTGCAGCTAAAACAAATAAAATTATTAATGTAAAAAAAGGTCAGTTCTTAGCACCGTGGGATATGGTGAATGTAACTAAAAAAATTTCAGACTCAGGAAATAAAAACATCCTAGTCACAGAAAGAGGTGCAAGTTTTGGATACAACACTTTAGTCTCTGACATGAGATCATTACCTATAATGGCAAAGAATGGTTATCCAGTAATTTTCGATGCCACTCATTCCGTTCAACAGCCAGGTGGCCAAGGAGAGTCTTCAGGTGGTCAAAGAGAATTTGTTGAATACTTAGCAAGAGCAGCTGTTGCGGTTGGTGTTGCTGGTGTATTTATTGAAACACATCAAGATCCTGATAATGCTCCATCAGATGGACCAAACATGGTACCATTGAATAAATTAGAGAATCTATTAAAACAATTACACGATATAGATAATCTAATAAAAAAATAGTGAGTAAAATTTTAAAAGTAAAAGCACGTCAAGTTTTTGACAGTAGAGGAAATCCAACAGTAGAGGCAGAGGTTTATATTAAAAATAATAGCGCATCCGCTATTTGTCCCTCAGGTGCTTCCACAGGAACTTTTGAAGCTTTTGAAAAAAGAGACAAAAATAATAAACGGTATTTAGGAAAAAGTGTTTTAAGTGCAGTTAACTTAGTTAACACACAGATTTCAAAAAAATTAAAAGGACAAAGTATCCATAATCAAGAAAGAATTGATGCTTTGTTAATTAATTTAGATGGTACAAGACAAAAAATTAACTTAGGAGCTAATGCGATGTTAGCAGTTTCTATGGCTGTAAAAAAATTGTCTGCAAAAGCAAAAAAATTACCCTTGTATAAAACTTTTTCTCAAAAAAATAACTTTCAATTACCTTATCCATTAATGAACATTATTAATGGTGGAGCGCATGCAAATAATGGTCTTAGAATTCAAGAGTTTATGATCAGGCCTGATCGAGCAAAAAGTTTTTCTGAGGCGATGCGGATTTGTTTTGTTGTCATTAAAAACTTAAGTAAATTAATTAAAGATAAAGGTTTATCAACTTCAGTAGGTGATGAAGGTGGTTTTGCACCCATGATCAGTAGTAATAATCAAGCTTTAGATTTAATTGTGAGTGCAATTAAAAAATCGGGATTTGTTAATGGTAAAGATGTTTCTATTTGTCTTGATGTGGCTGCTAATGAATTATATAAAAAAAACAAATACTCTATTCATTCTAAAAGTTATATTTCAGTAGATAAATCCATTAAAGAATATCAAAAAATTATTAAAAAATATAAAATAAAGTCTATTGAAGATCCATTTGCTGAAAATGATTGGTTGGCATGGAATAAATTGATGAAATCAATAAAAAAAGTTCAGATCGTCGGAGATGATTTGTATGTAACAAATCTTGAAAGATTAAAGAAAGGCTTCTTAAATATTTCCTCAAATTCAATATTAATAAAGCTAAATCAAATTGGTACAGTTTCAGAAACCCTCGATGTAATTAAATTTGCACAAACCATTGGATATAAAACAATTATATCTCACAGATCAGGTGATAGTGAAGATACGTTTATTGCTGATTTAGCAGTGGGCACTAATTCAAATCAAATTAAAACAGGATCTTTAGCTAGATCTGAAAGGGTTGCAAAATATAACCAATTAATCCGTATTGAAGAAGAACTTGGAAAAAAAGCGAGGATGAATAAGATCAATTAATGCTTCGATTAATAAAAAGAAATTATTTTTTATTAATATCTGTTTTTCTTATTTTTTATTTTGGTTTTAACTTAGTATCTGGAGAAAGAGGTCTTTTTTCGTATATAGAAAAAAAAGAACTTTTGTCTAACTTGAAAAAAGAAGAATTAACCCTAACTAGTAAAATAGAAGATATAAAACAAAAAAATTCACTTCTAAGTACCAATTTAGATCTCGATTATATTGAGACTTTAATAAGAGAACGTTTTTTGTTTGGTAAAAAAAATGAGACTATTTATATAATTAAAAAAGATGAAAAGTAGACATCCAGAAAAAGAAAACAAACCAGTTAATCCAATTAAAAAAAAACCTGAATGGATTAGATCGAAACTTACAAATAGTAAGGAATTTTTTTTAACTAAAACAATAGTAAATAATAATAATCTTGTAACTGTTTGTCAGGAAGCAAACTGTCCTAATATAACTGAATGTTGGAGTAAGCGACATGCAACTTTTATGATTATGGGAGACACTTGTACAAGAGCTTGTGCTTTTTGTGATGTTAAAACTGGTGTGCCAGGAAAATTAGATCAACTTGAACCAGTTAAGATTGCAGAAGCAGTAAAAAAATTAAATTTAAAACATGTTGTGATTACCTCAGTGGATAGAGATGATTTAGATGATGGTGGATCAGAACATTTTTTTGAAGTGATTAATCAAACTAGAAAATCAAATCCAAATACTACTATTGAAGTTCTTACACCTGATTTTTTAAGAAAAGGAGATGCGTATAAAAAAGTTTTAGATGCTAAACCTGATGTTTTTAATCATAATATTGAAACTGTCCCTAGTCTTTATTTAAAAGTTCGACCTGGATCTAGATATTTTGCATCTTTAGAACTTTTGAAAAATGCAAAAAAAGTTAATAAAAATATTTTTACTAAATCAGGAATAATGGTTGGCTTAGGGGAGACAAGAGACGAAATTTTACAAGTCATGGATGATTTAAGAGCAGCGGATGTTGATTTCATTACGATTGGTCAATATTTACAACCTTCAACTAAACATTATCCATTAGATCGATATTACACACCAAAAGAATTTGAAGATTTAGGAACAATAGCAAAAGCTAAAGGATTTTTGTTAGTGTCTTCATCCCCTTTAACAAGATCTTCATATCATGCTGATGAAGATTTTGCGAAACTTCAACAAAACAGATTAAAAAATAATTAATGCCAAAAGCATCAGTTAAGCGATTAATTGATAACAGAAAAGATAAGCTAATCGAGTTTGTTTTGGATATTGAAAAATACCCAGAATTTATTCCTTTCTGTGATAATTCAAAAGTTTATGAGAGAAGTGATAAAGGTGACACCATAAATATAATTGCTGATCTTACTATAGGTAAGGGGCCTTTTAAAGATACATTTAAAAGCGACGTTAAATTAAATAAAAAAAATGATCATATTCATGTGGTTAATTTAGGTGGACCATTAAATCATTTAGAAAATAATTGGAAATTTATTGAAG
The DNA here is from genome assembly GCA_902556285.1 of uncultured Pelagibacteraceae bacterium. Taxonomy (GTDB): domain Bacteria; phylum Pseudomonadota; class Alphaproteobacteria; order Pelagibacterales; family Pelagibacteraceae; genus Pelagibacter. The sequence continues at coordinate 1,490 of CACDWD010000015.1, read as the reverse complement.
TAGGAAATGATGCTGATGGTTATAAAACAGAAGTTTTGTTTGATATTGATTTTGAAATTGAAAATAAGTTTTTAAATATTTTAATGACCAAATCTTTTCAATTTGGTTTAGAAAAGATAGCAGACGCGTTTCAAAAAAGAGCTGAAAGTATTAAATAATTTTACTAATTATATTAATTACGTTACGAACTGTTGATTTTTGAATTGAATTTCGATTTTTTGATCTAAATTTATTTTCTTTAATAAGCAAAGTTTTACCTTTTTTGATGCCAATATAAACAAGACCAACTGGTTTTTCTTTTGATCCACCTCCTGGCCCAGCAATTCCTGTAATTGAGATGTTGATTTTACTCTTTGAAATTTTAGATAAATTTTGAACCATTACCTTACAACACTCTTGGCTTACCGCACCATATTTTCTTATAATATTTTTATTAACTTTTAATATCTTTATTTTAGCTTGATTAGAGTAAGTGGTTAGACCCATTTGAAAGTATTTTGATGAATTAGCTAATTTAGTCAAATAATGAGCCAATAATCCACCCGTACAAGACTCAGCTACAGATATAGTTAATTTTTTTTTAATTAATTTTTTATGAAGTAATTGAATGCTCATTAGAATTTAAGACTTACTAAGTATATTAATATCATTGAATATAACCCAGCCATTATATCATCCATAATTATTCCAAAATAGTTCTTATAGTTTTTATCAAAGTAACTTACTGGAAAAGGTTTTAGGATGTCAAAAAATCTAAAAAAAACAAAAGATAAAATATAATAAATTTCAATTGAAATACTTATTTTATTAGTTTGATTTAAATACAGTAACAAAATTAAAGGCATCGATTGCCCTAAAACTTCATCGATTACAATTTGTCTTGGATCTTTATTTTTAAATTCAGACTCAGAATCTTTTACCGCATAAAATGAATAAAAGAATAAAAATATAAAAAAAATAATTGAAAATTTAAGGTCTGTGTAACCTAAAATTTCATAAGCAATATAAATAAAAACAGTCGTTACAGCAGAAGTTACAGTTCCAGGAATTTTGGTTAAATATCCATAACCAAAGAAAGTGGATAAAAAAACATTTATTTTTTTCATTGTGTAATTGAGCAAATAACTTCACAAGCTATTGCTTTTTCCTTTCCAATTAATCCAAGTTTTTCTACTGTTTTACCTTTTAAGTTAATTAATTCTTTATCAATATTTAATAAATTAGTTAGAGATTTGATTATCTTAGCACGATACTTTGAAACTTTTGGTTGTTCACATATTAAATTTATATCTAAATTATTTATATAAAAGCTATTATTATTTAAAATTTCAACAATAGGTTTAAGCATTTTGATTGATCTAATATTTTTATATTTTTTTTGATTATCTGGAAAAAAGGTACCAATATCTTTTTTTCTCATGGCCCCAAGGAGAGAATCAATTATTGAGTGAATAATCACATCTCCATCAGAATGTCCTTTAAGTCCTGAG
>CACDWD010000014.1 GCA_902556285.1 uncultured Pelagibacteraceae bacterium | reverse complement strand
GGCTAATTATATCAAAATAAAAATCTATATGATTACTCATATAAACTAATTCTTTTTGCGTAAAAAATTCTAATTATCCAATATAAAAATAAACCTATAGGACCAATTAAATAAGTCACAATTAATGGCACAGCCATTAAAACTTTGTTTATAGAAAACTTTTGAGAATCTTTTACAATCCAGCCACCAATAAATAAGTTTATTGCTATGAAATGTGTCCAAAATATCATTATGTATAAATGGTCTTCAAACAATCTAGATAGCTCACTTAAACCTAAGTAAAGATTGAAATTTTCATCAAAATCGTAGCCTGTTAAATATGATTTATATAAAATAAATATATAAATCCCACTTAATATTAAAAAAGGAAAAATTGAAGTTACAAATATTCTACTTAAATGTGATTGAGGAAATACTATTAAGATAAACCAAAAAGGTAGAACTCCAAGGTTGATCCACATATAAAGTGTCTCAAATGTAAAATAAGTATAAATTTGTTCAATCATTTAGGTGTATTATATTAAATCTAGCAATGATTCCTATAAGAAATAGAAAAAAAACACTTCAAGTAACTGTTGATGAGATGCGTAATTTTGCCTTTGCTTATGTTGAAAAGTACGCTCCTTCAAAACAACAACTCAAAACCTATTTATTAAAAAAATATATGAGACTATCAGCATCCGATGTAAGAAAAAAAGATGTAAATAAACTGATTGATATTGTTTTGTCGGATCTAGAAAAAAATAGATTTATAAATGATCAATTTTATTCTGAAAGTAAAGCCAAAAGTATGATTCAAAGAGGAAACTCAATTAATAAGATTAGAAATTATTTAATTGGAAAAGGAATTAACGAAACATTTATTAAGGATACTGTTGATAAAATAAAGGAAGATAATTCTGATCAAGATTTTTTTTCAGCAATAAAATTATGTAAAAAGAAAAGAATTGGTCCAGCTAGGGCAGAGGATAATAGAACTTTATTTTATAAAAAAGATATATCTCTACTTGCAAGAAATGGATTTGATTTTGAAACATCAAAAAAAGTAATGGATATAGAAAAAGATGAATATCTAAAAATAATAAATCTACTTTAACTTTTTATCTTTTTCTTCTTTTACAAGATGATTTATTTTATTTCTTATGTAATTTTTTACGAAAACGAACACCAATAATCCAAAAATTGAGACAGATACAATAATTATTAGTATTATTCTTAATTGTTCATCCATTATAAAATATTTTTATTTTTCAAAATTATACTTGTATTTTTTAAATCTTTTTTACCGTACAAAATTTCATTTCCTTCAAAATCAGTTACAGATCCACCTGCATGTTCTAAAATTGCATGACCAGCTGCTATATCCCATTCATATGCTCTAGGTTCAGCAACATAACCATCATATTCACCAGCAGCAACAACACAGAATTTCAAAGAACTTTTCATTCTAATATTTTCTTTTACTCCCAAATCATCATAAATTTTTTGAATTTCAGGCTTTATTTTAGTTGAGTATGAAATAAATTTTAAATTTTCTGTTTTCTTAGCAGGTAAATCACTTAAGTTTATTTTTTTACTGTTGCTAAGCTCAAAAGCATTACCTTTTTCGTACGAGTAAAACATTCTTTTTTTTGCAGGAGCATTTATTAATCCTGCAACAGGTTTATTATTGATTATCAAACCAGCATTGATAGTGAATTCTTCTAAATTATTAATATAATCATAAGTTCCATCAATAGGATCAACAAGCCAGAAATCTTTTAAATTTAGGTTATCTTTATTTTCAGAGGTTTCCTCTGAAATGATAGGTAAATTAGGTGTAATCTCAGAGATTTTTTTTAATATAAATTTGTTTACTTCCAAATCACCATTACTAACTGGTGTATTGTCTGATTTTATTTTTTTTTCCAAACCCTTTTCTCTTAATTGAATAGCCAAATCTCCAGCCTCTAAAAAATTATCAATTAAATTTTCAACAATATCTTTTAAGTTCAACTTCATTTTCCTAGTTTTTTTAATTCAACGTTTTTTGCATTAATTACTTTTTTTCCAGCATTTTCAAAATTAACTGTCACTTTATCGTTAATTATAGATTGCACTTGCCCAATTCCCCATTCTTTTTTTTGAGGATTAGTGACTTTGTCACCTGGTTCATAATCTAAAATCATTTAATTTAACTTATATTGTAAATAAGTATAAATACCACCTTATGAATAAAGATTTAAATTCTATCGGTTTAGATAAAAAACCTTCAGATACTACGGTAGTTGTTGCAATGTCGGGCGGGGTAGACTCTTCCACTGTAGCAGGTATCATGAAAAAAGAAGGTTATAATGTAATTGGTGTAACACTAAAACTTTATGACGATGGCAAAGAAGTAGCAGCATCAAAACAATGTTGTTCAGGTCAAGATATAATGGACGCTAAACGTGTTGCACACAAGTTAGGTATAGAGCATAAAATTTTATATTACCAAGATAAGTTTAAACAAGGTGTTATAGATAATTTTGTTGAGAGTTATTTAAAGGGCGAAACTCCAATTCCATGTGTTCAGTGTAATCAAACTGTTAAATTTAAAGATTTATTTGAAGTTTCAAAAGAACTCAAATCTGATGCATTAGTTACAGGTCATTATGTTAAAAGTATTACCGAAAATAAAACTACCAACATGTATAGAGCAATAGATGAAAATAGAGATCAAAGTTATTTTTTGTTTAATACAACTAGAGAACAGTTAGATTATTTAAGATTTCCATTAGGTGGAATATTAAAAGACGAAACCAGAGAAATCGCAAAAAATTTAGATTTAAATGTTGCTGATAAACCTGATAGTCAAGACATCTGTTTTGTTCCGAATGGCGATTATGCTTCAGTAATACAAAAGTTTAGACCAGACTCTTTTCAGAAAGGAAATATAAAAAATTTAGACGGTGAGGTAATTGGTGTTCATGATGGAATTATAAATTTTACAATTGGACAAAGAAAAGGAATTAAAGTTTCTGACAAAGAAGCTTTATATGTACTAAAGATTAATTCTGATAAAAATGAAATAATTGTTGGACCTAAAGAAAAACTTGGGAAAAAAACAATTTCTTTAAAGGAATTAAATCTACTAACAAACAAAGAGGATTTAGATCAAAATTTATTTGTTAAAGTTAGGTCTACCGGAAGTCTTTTAGAGGCAAAAGTTGATCTTATAGATAACAATAATGCTAAAGTTAATTTAGTACTTCCAGAAGATGGAATTTCGCCTGGTCAGGCATGTGTCTTTTATCGTAAAGACCAGTTTGGTCATAAAGTGCTCGGTGGTGGATGGATTAAAGAATAGTAGAAAAATTATTTTTTCTTATTTTTTCTTTTAGCTCTTCTTTTTTTAGACCCTTGTTTTCTTCGGCCTCTATGTTTTTTTGGGTAACTCATTTAATTCTATTTTAATTATATTGACGTTTTTCCTGGGATATAGCATTGTCTTAGTAACATATCAAATTTTTTATGGATAATTCTTTCAAAACATTTCTTAAACATACGGCTAAAGATTTTCACAATCAGTCAGTAAACCCTCCAGTGGTTAGAGCTTCTACAATTATCTTTAAGTCAATGAAAGATATTAGAAAAACTCAAGCTAAAGCAATTAAAAATCCAACAGGAGGACACTATGATTATGGAAGACAAGGCACATCAACAACTTATATATTACAAAAAATTTTAACTAAGCTTGAAGAAAGTTATCATGTTTTCACTACGCCAACAGGTTTTGGAGCAGTTTTTTTAGCTATATTCAGTGTGACTAGACCAGGTGACGAAATCATTGCTGCTGACCCTGTTTATAGTCCAACAAGATTATTAACTGAAAATTTTTTAAAAGAATTTAATATTAAAACGTCATTTTATAATCCACATGATTTAAAAACATTAGAAAAAAATATTACAAAAAAAACAAAGTTAGTTTTTGTTGAGAATCCAGGTAGTAACTCTTTTGATTTTCAAGATATTGGAAAAATTCTATCAATCGCAAAAAAACATAAAGTTTTAACAGCTATAGATAACACTTGGGGAACTCCTTATTTCTTAAAACCTATCAAACTAGGATTTGATATGTCAATTGTGTCAGCAACAAAATATTATTCAGGTCATTCGGATGTAATGGGTGGCTCATTAGCAGTTAATAAAAAAGTATTCCCAAAAGTTAAAGCTGCTGAGAGGATTACAGGTCTAAGATTAGGACCTGATGATGCTTATTTAATTACAAGAGGTCTAAGAACTTTAGATGTTAGATTAGATAGACACAGAGAAAATGCCAAAAAAGTTGCTGAGTTTTTATCTAAATTCAAAAATATAAAACTGCTCTATCCATATAAAAAAGACTCTTACAATTTTAGAATGTGGAAAAAATATTATTCAGGAGCATCTGGGTTAATGGGCTTAAAAATAAAATGCAAAAATATTAATTCTGTAAGAAAATTTGTTAATTCATTAAAATTATTTGGGTACGGTTACAGTTGGGGAGGATTTGAAAGTTTAGCCTTACATCAAGAATACAGAGAAACGGGAAATAGAAAATTTTTAAAGTTAGCAAGGGATGAGCATCTTGTTAGATTGCATATTGGTTTAGAAGATCCTAAAGATCTGATAGCTGATTTGAAAAAAGCTTTGAAATATATTAAATGAGCTCAGAAAATTTTACTATTAGTAAGAAAGCACTAATCACTTTAATTGCTGCTTCTATAGTTGTAATCATCTCTCTAGGAATAAGACAAACCTTTGGATTGTTTTATTTTGATTTTAATACTGACTTAGATATTTCCATTTCTCATTTTGGTTTTGTTATGGGATTGCAGTTATTACTTTGGGGAGTATTCAGTCCGTTGTTTGGTTTAATTACTGATAAATACGGAGGAGCTGTTGCAATATTTATTGGTTTTGTTTTTTATTTAGTTGGGGTTTTGCTTTTTTATTCTGGCTATAATACTGGAGGTTATTTTACTTTAACTATAGGAGTGATGATTGGAATAGGCTTAGGCTCCACTGCAATAGGTATTCCGGTATCAGTAGTAGCTAAACATTTTCCAGCATCTAATAGAACTATTGCAACGGGAATTGTTACATGTGCAGGTTCATTTGGATATTTTGTATCACCTTTACTTGTAAGATATTCCTTAGTTGAAACAGGCTGGGAAAATACTCTTTTATATTTTTCTCTTCTTTTAGGATTAGGATTAGTGGTAGCTTTGTTTGTTAGTACTCCAAAAATACCTGTAGGAGTTAATCAAGATAACAATCAAACAGCAAGAGATGCTTTAAAAGAGGCATTTGCAAACAAAAGTTTTATTTATCTCACTTTAGGTTTTTTTGTTTGTGGTTGGCATATTGCTTTAGTAGCAACACACATTCCTACCTATATGGCAGATAAAGGTTTACCTGATTGGACACCTGCAATGGTTTTAGCTTTGATTGGTGTATTTAATATGGCTGGTACGATTACCAGCGGTTATTTAGCAACAAGGTATAGTAAGAAAAAAATATTAAGTGCAATATATCTTTTAAGAGGCGTTTCAATTATCTATTTTATTTTCTTACCACCAAGTATTTTTAACTCTGTAGTTTTTGGAGTTACTTTTGGTTTTTTGTGGCTATCCACAGTTCCTCCAACAAATGGAATAGTTGCCCATATATTTGGCACAAAATACGTTGGACTTTTATATGGAATAGTTTTCGTAAGCCATCAAATTGGTTCTTTCCTAGGAGCATATCTAGGTGGTGTATTTTATGAATTACATGGAAATTTTGATTATGCATGGTACGGATCTATCGCATTATCAATTTTTGCAGGTCTGATACATTTACCTATAGTAGAGAAAGCAATTGAAAGAACTCAACCAGCATAAGTTTAAATTTAACCCTTATCTAGAGGATCTGTATCAATCAGATAAACCTTTAATTATTTATAAAGTAGATGACGGGTACAATATTTACACTGATTTTTCCAAAAAAATTGTTTTAACAAAAAAAAATATACATAATTTTCTTAAATCGTTAGAGAAAAAAAAATACAAAAAAGAAACAGATTTATATCTTGGTTTTTTTTGGTTACGAAATTTTATGCAATTTAATTGGTATTAATTTAAAAAATAAAAAAAGAATAAATTTTTATAAAGGGGTTTTTTATAAACCCGAGACAATAATTAAAATTAGAAAAGATATTAAAGTTATATCTAGTATAAAAAAACATACATTCAATTATCAATTCAGCAAAACTCAAATACTAAGTCCATTTAAGATCAATATTTCTTATGAAAAATATAAAAAAATATTTGAATTATTTTCAAAAAAAATAAGACAAGGTGAAACTTATCAAATTAAAATTTGTACAAAATATAAAAATAAATCTTTAATTAATCCTATTAATTTTTTTTGGAAATTAATGCGTGTTAATGCTTCCCCAGAGTCATTTATGATAAAAGACAAGGATTATTCTATAGTAAGTTGCTCTCCAGAAACATTAATTGATAAGAAAAAAAACAAAATAATTACAAAACCAATTGCTGGTACTTTTAAGAAAAAATATTCTTCTAATAAAAATACAGCTCTTAAATATTTTAAAAATAATGAGAAAGAAACCAAAGAACATAACATGATAGTTGATATGGAAAGAAGTGATTTATCTAAAATTTGTAAACCCGGAAGTGTCAAAATACTAAAAAAAAAATATGTTGAGGAATACAAGCATCTTTTTCATTATGTGACTTCAATAGGTGGAATATTAAATAAAAATACAAAATTGATTGATATAATTAAAGCAATGATGCCGGGAGGATCCGTAATTGGTTGCCCTAAAATCAGAACATTAGAACTTTTAAATAATCAAGAAAAAGAAAGTAGAAATATTTTTACAGGTAGTTTTGGATTTATTAAATTTAATCAAGATATGAAGTTTAATATTATTATTAGATCTATATTAAATTATAAAAATCAATCAGAGATTTCCGCTGCATCTGGTGTAGTATTAGATAGCTCACCAAAGAAAGAGTTCAATGAAAATTATATCAAAGCAAAATCTTTACTGGAGTTATTTAAATGATTTACATAATTGATCATCAAGACTCTTTTACCTGGAATGTAGTTCATCAATTTGCAAAATTTGATAAAGTAATTTGCGCAAACTATTATGAAGTAAATGATAAATCGCTTGATAAAAGTGATGCGATCGTTTTATCTCCAGGACCTGGATCACCAAAAGATTATCCAACAACATCAAAAATTTATAAAAAATATAAAGGAAAGAAAAAAATTATTGGTATTTGTCTTGGTTATCAAATGATTTTGTATAATGAAGGAGGTAAAATCATACAGCAAAAAAGAATTTATCATGGATTTCAATCCAAAATAAAAACAAATAATCAAAGTAAAATCTTTAAAAACAATCAACAATTTAAAGTTGGTAGATATCATTCATTAAAATTAATGGAGCCATTCAAATCGAATTCAATTAAAATAACTATGAGATGTAGTAAAACAAAAATACCTATGGGCCTTGAGGATAATCAAAACAAAATATATGGATTTCAATTTCATCCAGAATCTTTTTTAACAGAAAATGGCAACACTCTTATTAAAAAAATCTTATCAGCTTAGTAATCTTAAAGAAGTTAATTTCAATGATCTTTGGGGGTCTAGAGGTGTATTCACCACAATGCGAATGGTTGGAAAACCTCCTAAGTTAATACTTTTAAAACCGCATTTGGAGAACTTAATAAAATCTACAAAAAAATATGGAATAAGAAAAAACAATTTAAAAAACATTATTAAAGATTTAGTTAACAAAAATACTCTATACAAAGGTTCAGATAATTTATTTCGTATAGCGTTAAATAAAAAACTGATATCAGTCTCAATTAGAAAAAGACCAAAACCAAAAAGTAAATTTAATCTTTTAATGTTTAAATATAAACGAGTAGAACCAAATTATAAAAATCTCTTTTATAAAAAAATTTTAGCAAAATTAAGCAAAGTTGACTCAACTAAATTTGATATTGCCCTTGTCGCTAATAATAAAATTTTAGAAACTGGTACTTCAAATTTAGTTTTTGTGAAAAATGGAAAGATTTTTTCACCTAAAAAAAATTGTTATTTTGGAAACACACTTAAATTTATAAGCAAGAAAATTAAAATTAATTTTAAAGATATTTCTATTAAATCAATTAATGATTATGATGAAATAATTCTTATTGGATCTGGTAAAGGAGTAACATCAGTTTCAAAAATAAATGATCTTAAATGGAAGAGAAGAAAGACTGGTTGCTACATTAAGTTAAATAAAATATATAATTCTCTTGTTTAAACATGAAAGATCCAAACAACCCTTGTATATTTTGTAAAATCAGAAAAGAAGAGCTGCAGTTTGAAAATAAATTGGCTTACTCATCCAAAGATAGCTATCCAGTCTCAGAATTTCATAGTCTTATCGTTCCTAAAAGACATGTAGAGACATACTTTGAGCTTACTAAAGAAGAAATTCAGGCATGTACCGAGTTAATTTTAAAAACTAAAGAAAAAATTTTAAAACAAGATTCTAGTGTTAAAGGTTTTAATATAGGCACAAATGTAGGAAAATCTGCAGGCCAATCAATTATGCATTGCCACATTCATTTAATTCCAAGAAGAGAAGGGGATGTTGAGAATCCTCAGGGCGGTGTAAGGTCAGTGATTCCCAACAAACAACACTACAAACGTAAACTCTGAGCTGTAATTAAAGACAAATTGACCAATACTTTTGGTTGAACTATATAAATTTCTAGAATAGAAAACCTTAAATTAATTCAATTTTATTTTACAAGGGTATTAAAAATGTTTGCAACAAATCCTTTTTCAATTCTAGCCGAAACAGTTCCATCTATAGTAATGCAAGGTTTTGTGGTGTTAATGGTTTTATTAATTGTTGGAGGTACTCTTTTAGACATAATTCATAAAAAGAATGTGAAATATTTTTTTGAAAACGCCAAAAAAGCAAAAAAAAATGCAACTAAAGAATTATCAACTGGCGAAAGAATAGCAGTTGTTTCAAAAACAATTGCATACGACATCGGGACTACATCAGAACTAGGGGCGGGTAAAAGAAGAGTAGCACATGTTCTCGGTATGTATGGAACTATATTGTTTTGGATTGGATCTGTTGTGATGATATTTTGTTATTCATCAGCAAATGCGGAAACCCCGACTATTTGGCCAATGATTTGGCATATTGGCGCTTTAATGACGATCTTGGGTGGATCATGGTTTTGGTTATTCTTAAGAGTTGATGTTTATTCTGAAGCGCAACCTTGGTACAGAATTATTAAAGCAGATTTATTTGTATTAGCTCTGATTGCAACTTCCTTAACTGGATTTATTTGGTCATATCTTCAAGGTTTAAATTTAGAAGGAAGATGGGATGCAAATTTATTTTTAGTATTATTTGTAGTTTCAAACCTAGTTTTATTTGGAGGAGTTTATTGGTCTAAGTTTGCACATATGTTTTATAAACCTGGTGCAGCAATACAAAAGAATTTAGCTGAAGCAGATGGCTCAAGAGATAATTTACCACCACCTGCAGATGCACCTGAACAATTCGGTTTAGGTATTAAAAGAGAACAACCTAAACATTATTAATTATGATAAAATTAAAAAAGGAGAGAGAATAATATGTCAACATTTGTTTATATGACAAGATGTGATGGCTGTGGTCATTGCGTAGATATTTGCCCATCAGATATAATGCACATTGATGAAAATATTAGACGAGCAAAAAATATAGAACCAAATTTTTGTTGGGAATGTTATTCATGTGTCAAAGCTTGTCCTAACCACGCTATTGATGTTAGAGGATATGCAGACTTTGCTCCAATGGGACATAGTGTTAGAGTAAGAAGAGAAGAAGAAAAAGGAACGATTTCTTGGAAAATTAAATTCAGAAATGGAACTGAAAAAAATTTCGTATCACCAATTACAACTAAGCCTTGGGGTAAATTTATTCCTAAATTAGCTGATGGAGATAAACCCAATCAAGGAGAGATAAATTCACAAAGATTATACACTGAACCAGAAGGTTTAAATATAGATGGAGAACTTCCATCTGTACCTAAAGATTCGTTCAAAAAAGGAGTTTATTATTAATGGCAAGTCATAAAACACATTTCGAAGATTGCGATATATTAGTTGTTGGTGGAGGTATGGCTGGTACTGGTGCAACTTTCGAAGCAAGACACTGGGGTAGAGATATGAAAATTGTTTGTGTTGAAAAAGCAAACATAGATAGAAGTGGGGCAGTAGCTCAAGGTCTTTATGCAATTAACTGTTACATGGGTATGCAGTGGGGCGAAAATCAACCTGAAGATCATGTCAGATACGCAAGAAATGATTTGATGGGAATGGTTAGAGAAGATTTAGGGTATGACATGGCTCGTCATGTAGACTCAACTGTTCATATGTTTGATGAGTGGGGTCTTCCTATGATGAAAAATGAAGAGACTGGAAGATATTTAAGAGAAGGTAAGTGGCAGATAATGATCCACGGTGAAAGTTATAAGCCAATTGTTGCAGAAGCAGCAAAAAAATCTGCAGACAAAATTTATAATAGAATTATGATTACTCATCTTTTAATGGATGAGGCTCAAGAGAATAGAGTGGGTGGAGCTGTTGGATTTAATATGAGAACAGGTGATTTCCATGTATTTAGAGCGAAGGCTGTAATTGTTGCAGCAGGAGGAGCTTCACACATATTTAAGCCTAGAGCTGTTGGAGAAGGTATGGGAAGAACTTGGTATGCTCCTTGGAGTAATGGTTCAGCATACGCATTACCAATTGCAGCTGGTGCTAAAATGACTCAAATGGAAAATAGAATTGTGTTATGTAGATTTAAAGATGGATATGGACCTGTTGGCGCTTACTTCTTGCATTTAAAAACATATACACAAAATGCAAACGGTGAAAACTACGAGAAGAAATGGTACGACCAAACTAAAGAATTAGTAGGTGAATATATAGATCACCACCCAACACCTACGTGTTTAAGAAATCATGCTTTTATTCAAGAAACAATGGCAGGTGGTGGACCAATCCATATGGTTACTACTGAGGCTTTTCAAGACCCACATTTAGAAACTGTTGGTTGGGAGAATTTCTTAGGAATGACAGTAGGTCAAGCTGTTGTTTGGGCATCTCAAAATATTGACCCGAAATATACAAATCCTGAATTAACAACGTCCGAACCATACGTAATGGGTTCTCATGCTACTTGTTCTGGAGCTTGGGTAAGTGGACCAGAAGACTTGTCTCCACCGGAGTATTTCTGGGGTTATAATAGAATGTTAACAATTGATGGATTGTTTGGAGCAGGTGATACTGTGGGTGGAAGTGCTCACAAATTTTCTTCAGGCTCATTTACTGAAGGCAGATTAGCAGCAAAAGCAGCTGTAAAATATATTGAAGACAAAAAAGCTGAGGGTTTAAAAGTATCAGATAAACAATGTGAAGATTTCAAAGTTAAAGTTTACAAACCTTTAGAAAATTACACAGTTGCTCAAAATGAGATTACAGGAGGAACTGTATCTCCAAGTTACATCTCACCTATACAAGGCTTACAACGTTTACAAAGAATAATGGATGAATATGTAGGTGGAATAGCTACAAACTATATGACTAATGCTAATATGCTAAAAAGAGGATTAGAATTGTTAGCTTGGCTTGAGGAAGATCTTGAAAACGTGGGAGCTGAGGATTATCACCAGCTTATGAGGGCATGGGAGCTTAAACACAGAGCTTTGACATCTCAGTGCGTAACAGAACATACTATGTTTAGAGAAGAAACTAGATGGCCTGGATATTATTATAGAGGAGATCATATGAAACTTGACGATGATAATTGGCATTGTTTAACAGTTTCAAGAAGAGATCCCAAGACTGGTAAGTTTAGTATGGAGAAAGTTCCTGTCTACCATATCGTGGATGAGAACGAGAAGAAAAAAGCTTCTTAATAAACTTTTCAAGTAAATTTTATGGATATTTTATCTAAAACAGATGATGAGATATTTGAATTAGCCAAACCTATTTGGGATAATTTGGTTAAATCATCTAATCTCAAAGATTATGGTGGGTTCACTAAAGATTTCTCCACTCAAATGCTTTTTGGTGCTAACGAAGTGGAGCTCGGGAAACAGTGGGCCAATAACAAGCTAATCACTAATCTTAAAGAGACTTTCGAACCCTTTGGTTGTCTTAGAAGAGGAGATCACATAACTGTTTTGATCAAACAGACAAATAAAGAGATCCCAGGAGAGTTCCTTGGAAGGTTGGTGTTAGGAGTTGAGGACGATACAATTAAAGTTTTTGGGGCTACCATCTACTAGGCAAAAAAAATTGCTTAATAATAAATAATTGTTTGACAAATTTCGTTGTGGGTGTATTGACGAATTTAATGTTACTTTCTAACGTAAAAATTATCAATAAACTCTCAAATTTTAAAACTACATTTATTAAGGCAGGAATTATAGCAAGCTTAACAGCTTACTGGGGAGTGATTTTAGTTGGAACTTTTATCACTTTTAACTAAGTTGTTTTTTAAGAACTTTTAAACATTTTATGGAAGTATTTTTACCGATAGCTCAAGTTTTTGTTAACCCTATCGAGATACTTTTGTTAAGTGCGATTGTTGGAGTGCTTTCAGGTTTATTTGGTGTTGGTGGTGGGTTTTTGATGACACCTTTTTTAATTTTTTTAGGAATACCTCCTGCATATGCAGTAGCCAATGAAGCAAATAATATTTTAGCTACTTCAGTTTCTGGATCTACGACACATTATTTAAAAAATACTTTAGATTATAAAATGGGTTCAATGATTGTGATTGGAGGTGTAATTGGAACTTCTTTAGGAATTTATACATTTACATATTTTAAAGGTATTGGAAAAATTGATACAGTTATCTCTCTGGCTTATATGTATATATTAGCAATAATCGGAACTTTAATGTTGGTTGAAAGTTTGGGTGAAATAGATAAAGCAAAAAGAAACATTGTAGTTAAAAAAAAATTACATGTTCATTATTGGATACACGGTCTTCCATTAAGAATGAGATTTCCAAAGTCAAAATTATATGAGAGTATTTTTACTCCAATTATAATTGGTCTATTAGTTGGATTTATTGCAGCTATTATGGGAATAGGAGGTGCTTTTATTTTAGTTCCTGCAATGATTTATATAATTAAAATGCCTACTAAATTAGTTCCTGGTACATCTTTATTTGTAACAATTTTTGTAAGTGTGGTTGTTACTTTTCTTCATTCATTTAATTATGGATCTATAGATTTATTTCTAGTTCTTATGTTGGTTATAGGATCTATAATAGGAGTTCAAGTTGGTCAAAAATTAGGAGAAAGAATCGATAGTTCTGGTTTAAGAGCTTTATTAGCAATTTTACTACTGATAGTGGGTATAGCAATAGCATATGATACATTTTTTGCAGAAAAAATTATAAATGGAACTGCTAAAGCCACTAGTTCGGATTTAAACTTCTTTTCTGAATTTATAATTGATTTTTCTAAAGAGATGCCTTTCTTTTATGGACTATTTACAATTATGTTTGCAATTATTTTAGGTGTTGGAGCTGCTTTTATAAGACGATTTATTTCAAATTTTAGAAAAAAATTATTAGTTAAATCTTAATTAAAATAATTTAGATATAATTCGATAGTTGTAATACAAACTAATCCAACAGTTGCCATACTTACAAAACCAACAACAAATGGTTTATAACCCATATTTTTAATTTCTTTTAAGTTAGTGGAAAGACCTATTGCTGCCATCGCCATTGTTAAAAATATTTTTGAGGACAATTCAATGCCCTCAATTGTAACCAACCATTTGTAATTATTTGAGTACATTAGATCACCTAAATTTCTAATTATTATCATGGCTACAAAACCTAATACAAAGTAAGGAAAAATATCTATTATTGAGTATTTCTTTTCTGTAGTTTTTCCTCGATTATAAAGAAATGCAAATAAAGGAATCATGATAATCAAAAAGGTATTCCTTATTAATTTCGTGACTGTTGCGATATTTAAAGTTTCAGGACTATTAAACTGCTGGTCATAAATTAATCCTGCAGCTGCAACTTGAGAGGTTTCATGGATAGAGGTTCCCAAAAACAATCCAATTAATAAAGGCTCACTTTCAAAATAAAAGTTAGCGAAATAGGGATAAATAAGCATCGAAAGTATTCCAAACAATGTAATATTAGCAATTGCATATGATACTTCATTTTTTTTTGCACCAATAACAGGAGCGGTAGCCATTATTGCAGTAGTACCACAGACTGTGCTGCCTATTGATATTAAGTAAGCCATTCTTGTTGGAATTTTTAATTTTTTAATTAGTAGTTTGATTACAATTAATACACTAATTATACAGATTATAATTAATGGAATTGCTATTGCCCCAAATTCTAAAAATTCAAATGGTTTTAATTGAATACCTAAGCAAATAATACCAAGTTTTAGAATATATTTTTGTGTAAAATCTAAACCTTTTAAAAAACTATCTCTAATTTGAAAAACATTTCCGAAAAACATACCCAACAAAATAGCAATCATTGCTGTAGATATTGGGCTTTTTTCATAGCCTAATAGCTCAATACCAAGAATGTTATTGAAACCTTGAGATAAAGTGTAAAGAACAAATGCCAATATAATACCTGGTAACACAACCAGGTATTTCTTAAATTTCATGAAAGACTAAAGTTAATTAAGCACTTCTGTAAAGTTTTGTCATAACAAATTCTTTATGACCTAAAGCTTCAGCACAAGTTAATCTACCGTTTGCTACTCTTAGTGTAGTTTTAATTAATTCATCACCTGCTTCAGATAAATTCATTTCTCTTGAAAGAATTTTCGAAACATCACAATCGATATGTTCTCCCATACCTTTAACAGTTAATGGATTAGCTGTTAATTTAACAACAGGTTCAATTGGATTTCCAACGATATTACCTTGTCCAGTTGGGAACAAATGAATATTAAAACCAGCAGCAGCTTGAAGAGTCACACATTCTGCAGCAGCAGATGATGTGTCCATAAAATATAAACCTTTTCCTTTAGTTGGTTCTTCAGCTGGTTCAAGAACATCAATAAATTTACAATTTCCAATTTTTTGAAAATTACCAAAAGCTTTTTCTTCAATTGTTGTAAGTCCCCCAGCAATATTTCCAGCTGTTGGTTGACTTTCGGAAAGATCATCTGTCGCTTCTTTTAAAATAAAATCATTATAAGAGCTCCAAGTTTTCATAAATTTTTCAGATGCTTCTTTTGTAGCTCCTCTAGTTGCACAAACTTGTTCTGCACCAGTTAATTCAGATGTTTCACCAAAACATAAGTGAACACCTAATGGTTCAAGTTTATCCATTAAGTTTCCAACAGTTGGGTTTGCAGCTAGTCCTGAAGTAGTATCAGATTCTCCACACTTAACTGAGATCCATAAATCACTTAAAGGACATTCTTCTCTTTGTTTTTCTGAAGCCCACATCACAAATTCTTGTGCTTTTTTTGATGCTTTCATTGTTGTACCAATGTCACCTGTACGCTCAATATGAAATCCTTCAACAGGTTTTCCAGTTTTAGCAATTCCATCTACAATTTTTTTTGTCCATTTCGGTTCAATACCAATGACAATTACTGCTGCAACGTTTGGATTACATCCAGTTCCTATCATTGTTCTAAAATGAAGCTCTAAATCTGCACCAAACTGAAGTCTTCCGTAAGAATGAGGAAGAGCGATTGTACCTTTAATATTATTAGCAACTGCCTCTGCACATGCGTTCGAAATGTCATCGACTGGCAAAATAATTACATGATTTCTTGTTCCGGCTCTGCCGTTTTCTCTTTTGTAACCTAAAAAGCTCTTCGGGATTTCCATACTATTACCACTTCTTTGTTTTTACATTGTGAACATGGACATGCTCACCTTTTTTGATTGATTTAACAACTTTACCAATATCGTGACCATACTTTAAAATAGCATCACCCTCTTTAAGGTCAACCATTGCAATTTTATGACCTAAAGGTATTTCATCTACGGATTGAATATTTGTTGAACTGTCGTCTTCCATTATCCAGCAAGCACAGTCTTGCTTAGGAGTGATTTTTTCAATAACAACTACTCCCACGTTGTCTTTTTTATCATGTATGATTATATCTGTTGCCATATCGTGTCGATTTGTTTGTTTGAAATTTGTAAAAACTTATATATTAATCGCACAAATTAACAAACGAATTTTATAAATAGTATATTACACTTTAGAGAGGTTCTAGTTTTATGACAAAAATGACAACAGAAGAAGCTTTTGTAAAAGTTTTACAAATGCACGGTATTGAACATGCGTTTGGAATTATCGGTTCAGCCTTTATGCCAATTTCAGATATTTTTCCAGATGCAGGTATTACTTTCTGGGATGTTGCTCATGAGACAAATGGTGGTTTAATTGCTGATGGTTACACAAGGGCTACTGGCAAAATGTCAATGGTTATTGCTCAGAACGGACCTGGAATTACTGGATTAGTTACACCAATCAAAACAGCTTATTGGAATCATACTCCTCTTTTATTAGTTACACCGCAAGCAGCGAACAAAACAATGGGGCAAGGTGGATTTCAAGAAGTAGAGCAAATGAATTTATTCAAAGACATGGTTTGTTATCAAGAAGAAGTAAGAGATCCATCAAGAATGGCAGAAGTACTAAATAGAGTTATAGAAAAAGCTATAAGAGGATCAGCGCCAGCACAAATTAATGTTCCAAGAGATTATTGGTGTCAAGTAATTGATATCGATCTTCCTCCAATTGTAAGACTTGAAAGACAAGGGGGAGGAAATGATGCTGTAGCTAAAGCAGCTGACTTACTATCTAAAGCAAAATTTCCAGTAATATTATCTGGAGCAGGTGTTGTTATTGGAGGAGCAATAGAAGCTACAAAAAAACTTGCAGAAAAATTAGATTCACCTGTTTGTTCAGGTTACCAACATAATGATAGTTTCCCAGGAAGCCATCCTTTAGCTGTTGGTCCTCTAGGATATAATGGATCAAAAGCTGCAATGGAATTAATTTCAAAAGCTGACGTAGTCTTAGCTTTGGGAACTAGATTAAATCCATTTTCTACTTTACCTGGTTATGGAATTGATTATTGGCCAAAGAATGCAAACATTATTCAAGTTGATATTAATCCTGACAGAATAGGTTTAACTAAAAAAGTTACTGTAGGAATAAGTGGTGATGCAAAATTAGTTGCTGAACAAATTTTAGAAAAATTATCCTCAAACGCTGGTGATACTGATAGACAAGCAAGAAAAGATTTAATTCATCAAACTAAATCAGCTTGGCTACAAAAACTTTCAAGTTTAGATCATGAAGATGATGATGAAGGAACAGTTTGGAATAAAGAAGCTAGAGAAAGAGATGCAGATAGAATGTCACCAAGACAAGCTTGGAGAGCAATTCAAACAGGAATGCCTGATGATGTAATTATATCAAGTGATATTGGAAACAATTGTGCGATAGGTAATGCTTACCCTACATTCGAAAAGCCAAGAAAATATTTAGCACCAGGTTTATTTGGTCCTTGTGGTTATGGTTTTCCATCAATATTGGGAGCAAAAATTGGTTGTCCGGATACTCCTGTTATTGGATTTGCTGGCGATGGTGCTTTTGGAATAAGTATGAATGAAATGAGTTCATGTGCAAGAGAAGAGTGGCCTGCAATAACAATGGTTATTTTCAGAAATTATCAATGGGGTGCGGAAAAAAGAAATACAACACTTTGGTTTGATAATAACTTTGTTGGTACTGAGTTAGATCCAGAATTAAGTTATGCTAAAGTAGCTGATGCATGTGGTTTAAAAGGTGTAACAGTAAGAACAATGGAAGAAACCACAAATGCTATTAAACAATCTTGTGAGGATCAAAAGAAAGGAATTACAACTTTTATAGAAGTAATTCTAAATCAAGAACTTGGTGAACCTTTTAGAAGAGATGCTATGAAAAAACCAGTAAGAGTAGCAGGTATCAAGAAAGAGGATATGAAGAAACAACATTCATTAAATTCTTAAATTCTTTTAAATAACAAACAATTATCGTAATCTTCTTTTATGGAAGTTGTGAATGATAATAGTTGCAGTTGGGTAAATGATCTAACTCCAAGAAATAATATTAAAATATTATCATCTGATTTAGATAGTGAGTGGTTAGTTGTAGGTGCTGGTTACACAGGATTGTCTGCAGCAAGAAAACTAGGTCAACTTTATCCTAATCAAAAAATATTAATAGTTGATGCTCAACTTGCAGGTGAGGGGGCAAGCTCAAGAAACTCAGGTTATCTAGTTGATACAACACTTAATGATGGTTTTACTTCTAATAAAGAATTAGATAATTATAAAAAAAAAACAGATATTTATAAATTAGGAATTGAGGCTGTTAAAAAATTTATAAAAGAATACCAGGTAGATTGTGATTGGAATGAATGTGGAAAGTATTTTGCTTCATCAAAAGTGGAAGATAAAAAAATATTAGAAAATTTCTCAGATACTTTATCCAAATTAGGTTTTGAGCATAATTTATTATCAAACAAAGAACTCAAAGAAAGATTAGGTACAAATTTTTATAATATTGCTCTTCATACTAAGGGAGGTATTTTGTTACATCCAGGTAAATTAGTTAGAGCTATGATTGATACTTTACCAGAAAATGTAAAACTTTATGAAAACTCTGCTTTATTAAACTGGAAAAAAATTAATGGAACAGTGATTTGTAATTTTACAAATGGTTCAATTAAAACGAAAAAGATTATCTTTTGTACAAACGGATTTTTAAAATCTTTAGGAATAAAATCAAATTATAACTTTCCTATTACTTTAACCGCAAGTATGACAAGACCATTGAATGATGAAGAATTTATATCTATTGGTCAGCCTAAAGAGTGGGGAGTATTACCGGTAAGACCAATGGGAGCAACAATTCGAATGACAAAAAATAAAAGAATTTTAATTAGAAATACTGCAGAAGTTTACAATCCTTTTAAAATGTCTAAATCTGATTTGCTTAAAAGGTCTGTAAATCAAAAATTTGGGATAAAAAAAAGATTTCCACAATTGCCAAATGATATTATTCAATCTTCATGGTCTGGAGTTGTGTCTAGAACAAGGAATAGTTCTCAGATATTTGAAAAGGTAGATAACAATATTTTTGCTGCGGGTTGTTATAACGGTTCAGGTATAGGGGTGGGTACATTATTTGGAGAGCAAATTGCAATAAAAGCTAGTAATGAGAGTACAATTGAAATTAAAGTAATTGAGGCGAGAAACAAACCTACTTGGTTACCACCCCAGCCTATTTTAAACATAGGTGTTAAAGCAAGATTATTTTATGAAAGATTAAGAGCTAATTCTGAAATTTAAATTTAATAAAAATCTAAATTACTGGTAGAGTTAAATAAAATTATGAAAGTAATAAGACCTTTTGGTCCAACTATAGCTAAAGCCTCAATTTCTGAAAGTTTAGTTAATGAGCTAAATGACTATGTTGATAAAATCTTAAAAGATAAAATAAAAACACTAGAATTAGATTATGGTAAAATGCTAGCTGGAAATGTGCAACAAGAATTTCTTTTAGATAAAGAATTTACATTTTCCTCTGGATGGGAATTTTTTTTAAAAGAAAACACTGAAAAATGGATTTTTGAGTCTACTAATGAAAAAGTTACTGAATTTAAAATTATTGATACATGGATTGTAAGACAATTTGAAAATGAATATAACCCATTACATTCTCATGGTGGACATATTTCTGGAGTAGGATATTTGAAATTACCTGATGATTATGGTGAAACCGTTCAAAAAAGCAAAGAAGAAAATTTTAATGGAAACCTTCAACTTGTTCATGGATCAAAAAACTTTTTATCGCCCATGGCTTTAAATATCAAACCTAGAGTTGGTGATTTTTATTTTTTTCCACATTATTTGATGCATTCAGTTTATCCTTTTAAAAATAAAAATGCAGAGAGAAGATCAGTTTCTTTTAACGCTTATATTGACTCCAGTATTTATAATTCTTATGGGAAAAAAATCTAGGAATTCAAGAAGATTTAACTTATAAATAATTTAATTCTATCATTTCTT
>CACDWD010000013.1 GCA_902556285.1 uncultured Pelagibacteraceae bacterium | reverse complement strand
TTTAAAACTTATAACAAAAAAATTAAAGCTTTGGAGGATATAAATCTTACAATCGAAGATGGTCAATTTTTTGTACTACTGGGCCCATCTGGTGCCGGAAAAACTACAACACTTAGATGTATAGCTGGTTTAGAAAAAATTGATTCTGGAGATGTATTATTTAATGATGAAAATATAACTCATGATCAACCTGCTTCAAGAGATGTGTCTTTTGTTTTTCAACAATACTCTCTTTATCCTCATTATACTGTTTATGAAAATCTTGCTTTTCCTTTGAGGTCTCCAATGAGAAAACTTCCTGAGGAAGAAATAAAAAATAAAGTAGAGAAAATTGCTGAAATGCTCAAAATTACAAACAAATTAAAAAATAAAGCAACCGAACTTTCTGGTGGAGAAATGCAAAGGGTAGCTATTGGCAGAGCTCTAGTTCGTGAACCAAATATTTATTTAATGGATGAGCCACTATCCTCACTAGATGCTAAACTAAGAGAAACCCTTAGAGTTGAATTAAAAAATATTCAATTAAATCTAAATGCTACTATTTTGTATGTGACACATGACCAGGCTGAAGCAACAACTTTGGCAGATAAAATTGGAGTTTTAAAAGAAGGTAAAATTGTTCAAATCGGAACTCCTGAAGAAATTTATGAAAATCCAAATTCAATTTATGTATCTCAAAGATTGGGTTCACCAAAAATAAATATTTTACCTGGTTCTTTATTAAAACTAGATAACAGCATACCAAAAATTGGACTTAGACCGGAAAATATAGAGTTAGGTAGTGGGCCATATGAAGGAAAGGTTATTTCGATAGAAAATTTAGGTTCAGAGACTGTGGTAGCAATTAATTTTCAAGACAATGAAATATTAGCTTCAATTCAAGGCAGTTATAAATCATCAACTAACGAAAAAATTAATTTTGACATTAATACTAATAAAGTTTTAAAATTTGATAACGGAGACCAAAGAATATATGAGCGTTAATTTTTTAATTTCTCAAGCAAAGAATATTCAAATAGTTATTGATGAAAATGCAGCAGAAATTGAAGCACTAGATCAAAATATTGGAGATGGGGATCATATATTTAATGTGCAAAGAGGTCTTAAGTTAGTAGTTGAGCTTGAAGATGATATTAAAAACCTACCTTTGCAAAAAGGTTTAAATATGATTGCTATGAAAGTCTTGTCAGGTATTGGTGGTTCTTCTGGAGCTTTGTTTGGAACTTTTTTTATGTCTATGGCTAAAACACCAGATTTAGATAAAGATATAGATTTTAATAAAGCATGCGAAATGGTTATAACGGGAATTAATGCAATGAAGGTAAGAGGAAAAGCTGATGTTGGAGAAAAAACAATGATGGATGTTTTAATTCCAGTATCAGAAAAACTTAATGAATTAAAAAGTGGTAATACAGAGATGAAAGAAGGGTTAAGTGAGATAATAAAAATTGCTGAAGATAGAATGTTGGGAACAAAAGATATGCTTGCCACTAAAGGTAGAGCTTCATTTTTAGGAGAACGTGCCAAAGGTCATATAGATCCAGGAGCTCGTTCATCACAACTTATTATCGATACAATATGCAAATCATTAATTAATAAATAGGAGGAAATATGAAAAAATTTATAAATAATGTTGATGATTTTTTAAAAGAAAGTCTTAATGGATTTGGTAAAGCACATAGTGATATAATTAAAGTAAGTTTTGAGCCAAACTTCATTTCTAGAAAAACAAAAACTAAACAAGGAAAAGTATCTTTAATTTCAGGTGGAGGAAGTGGACATGAGCCGATGCACGGTGGTTTTGTTGGTCATGGAATGCTAGATGCAGCATGTCCAGGTTTTGTTTTTTCAGCACCTACTCCAGATCAAATGCAAGCTGCTGCTGAAAATGTGGATAGTGGAGCTGGTGTTTTATTTATAGTTAAAAATTATTCTGGGGATATTATGAATTTTCAAATGGGTGCAGAAATCTACTCAGGCAAAAATGATAGTATCATTACTAATGACGATGTGGCTGTTGAAGACTCTACGTTCACAACTGGTAGAAGAGGTGTAGCCGCAACAGTTTTGGTCGAAAAGATTGTTGGATCACTAGCTGAGGATGGGGGTTCGTTAGAAGAATGTAAAAAACTTGGTGAAAAAGTAAACAAAAACTCTGGAACTATGGGTGTTGCTTTTACTAGTTGTACAGTTCCTGCTGCAGGCAAACCAACTTTTGATCTTGGAAATGATGAAATGGAATTTGGAGTAGGTATACACGGTGAACCTGGAAGAAAGAGAGAAAAAATTCAACCATCAAGAACAATAGTCAATAATATGTTGGAAGCTATACTTGATGATTTAAAACCACAAAAAAATGAAAAAACGCTTTTATTTGTAAATGGTATGGGCGGAACTCCTCTTACTGAATTATACTTAGTATACGATGATGCTTGTGAAATTTTAAAATCTAAAGGTATTGAAATCACAAGAAGTTTAGTTGGTAATTATTGTACATCACTTGAAATGCAAGGAGCATCTATAACACTCCTAAAATGTGATGAGGAAATTTTAAAAAACTGGGATTCACCTGTACATACCGCAGCTATACGATGGGGAATGTAGAAATTGATAATATTGTGAAGTTTTATAGAAGATAAAACATAATTGATAAAATAAATTAAAATGTCTCAAATCGTAGCGTTTATTGGTGTTGGAAATATGGGCTGTCCAATGGCTGAAAATATAATGAAGGCAGGTAAATCTGTAAAAGTTTTTGATGTCTCAAAAAAAATGCTTGGGATTGCAAAAGATAAAAATCTTGAAACAGCGGAAAATTTAGATGATCTAATTACAGATCATGTTGACACTGTTATTACTATGCTTCCAGAGGGCAAGCATTCTATGGAAGTTTATTTAGGTGATAATGGAATAATAAATAAAGTTTCAAAAAATTGTTTGCTAATAGATTGTTCTACAATTGATATTCATACTTCTATAAAGATTGGAAAAAAAGCTTCAGAAAAAGGAATAGAAATGATTGATGCGCCAGTTAGTGGTGGAGTAATGGGAGCGCAAAAAGCAACTTTAAATATAATGGTTGGTGGATCAAAGGAAGCTTTTGAAAAAGCGCTTCCTTTATTAAAAATCATGGGAAAAAAAATATTTCATGCTGGTGATTTAGGTAGTGGGAATGGTGCTAAGATTTGTAACAATATGGCTCTAGGAATTGCAATGATTGCTGCTTCAGAGTCGTTAATGTTAGCAAAAAGATTAAATATAGATATTAAAAAAGTTCATGAAATTATGAAAAATGCATCAGGTAACAGTTGGCCAATTTCTGTTTATCCACCTTTGCCTGGTTTAATTGATGGTACGCCTTCAAATAATAATTATCGTCCGGGTTTCTCTGCAGGAATGATGAATAAAGATCTTAAACTTGCAAATGATTGTGCGAAAAGCGTAAATGCTCAAACACCATTAGGAAAAATGGCTCTAGAAATTTATGACCAATTTTGTAAAGAAGGAAATGATACTAAAGACTTTTCAGCGATTTCTAAAGTTATAGGCGGTAATGCTTGGGACTATCCAATTGATTAAATAAATTTATTGTAGGTGTTTATAAATTGTTGTTCTAGAAACACCTAATTTTCTAGAAGTTGCAGAGATATTATTTGTTTCATCAAAAGTCACCAGAGAGACGGAAATACCAAGCCAGAATGTTAAACTTCATATTCCCGCTGAGAAATGCTGTGTTTATGAAGACAATAAATTAATTTAAAACTTAAGTTCTACTAGTAATTGAAATTTTTTTTAAAATTTGTTCAATATGGGTCATTTTGGCACAGATTTTAGAAAGACTCTAAACTGAATCTATGTTTAAATTTCCTTAGTTAATTAACTAAGAGGAGAATAAATGATTAAGAATAAAAAATCATTGAGGGGTTCTAAAACTCCTTCAAGAAGAAAGTTCTTCAAAGCAGCAGCGGCGACTGGTGCAGCAGCGACAGCAGCTGTAGCAATGCCAAACCTAGCTTTAGGAGCTGGACACATTACTCTAAAGATGCAAGCGGCTTGGCCTTCAGGCGCAAACATCTTTTTTGAAATGGCATCTGATTACGCAAAAATGGTTAGTGATATGTCAGATGGTAAACTTAAAATTGATGTTCAACCAGTTGGAGCTGTTGTTAAAACTTCTGAAATTGGACAAGCAGTAAGTTCAGGTGTAGTTGATATGGGTCACTGGGTGACTGCATATTGGTATGGTAAAAATGCTGCTGCGTCTCTTTTTGGAACTGGACCATCATACGGAATGTCATCTCAAGAAGTTATGGGATGGATGGAGTACGGTGGAGGAAGAGCATTATATGAAGAAGCAGTAAAAAGTGTTGGATTTAATTACACAGGCTTCTTCCATATGCCAATGCCAGCTCAACCATTTGGTTGGTTTAAAAAGAATGTAACAAAAGTATCTGATGTTAAAGGTATGAAGTATAGAACTGTTGGTCTAGCGACTAACGTTTTAACTGCTATGGGAATGGTCGTGAGACAATTGCCAGGTGGTGAAATCCAACCAGCAATGAAAACTGGTTTGATTGATGCTGCAGAGTTTAACAACCCTACATCAGACTCACAGTTTGGAATGCAGGATGTCTCTAAACACTATCACTTAGGAAGTTTCCACCAATCTCAGGAAATGTTTGAAATTCCGGTGAATACAAAGAGACTAAATAGCTTATCGCCTGCTCATCAAGCTATCTTGAAGAATGCTGCTTATGCTGCAAACTCAGATAACTACTTCAAAGCATTAGTTAGATATTCAACTGACTTAGCTAAATTGATGAACGAGCATAAAGTTAATGTTTACCAAACATCAGACGCTATCCTAGCAGAGCAATTAAAAGGTTGGGATAAAGTTATTGGTGAGTTTTCTGGTAAGGATGCTTTCTTTAAGAAAGTAGTAGACTCACAAAAAGCATACGCTAAGAGAACTATGAAGTATCTGTTGATGAATCAACCGAACTACAAATTAGCTTATGAAAATGAGTTTGGACCAATTGAGAAAGTTAAAATCTAATTAACTTTAGTAAATTCAAAAAAGGGGGTTTAAAAACCCCCTTTTTTTTTAGTTTAATTTAATATACTTTTTGATGATGGAATCTTTCATTAAATTTGCGGATACACTTAGCACTTCAATGGGTAAAGCATTTTCTTGGTGTATTGTGATTTTAATGGGTGGAACAGTTTATGAAGTTGTTATGGCTTATGTTTTTAATAAGCCAACTTTATGGAATTTTGATTTTAGTATGCAAATGTATGGGGCAATACTAATGATGTCGGGTGCATATTGTTTAGCGACCGAAGCCCATGTAAGAGGTGATGTAATTTATCGATTATTTAAACAAAGAACTCAAGCTTGGATAGATTTAGTCCTTTATTTTATCTTCTTTTTTCCAGGCGTCGTTGCTTTAGCTTTTTACGGATATGAATACGCTGCAATTGCTTGGAAAATAAAAGAGACAAGTTGGAGTAGTCCAGCTCAAATACAAATTTACATGGTTAAATCTATGATACCTGCTGCAGGTACATTGTTAGTTATTCAAGGAATTGCAGAAGTTTTTAGATCTATTATTTGTATCAAAACAGGACAATGGCCTATGCGAATGGTAGTTGCCGAGGAAACAGAACAAATGCTGATGAGAACATCACAACAGGAAGATAAATCAAATGTTATTTAGTCTTTCAAATCCAGAAGTTGCAATTTTAATGATGGGTATATTTCTATTTGCTGTTCTTTTAGGTTTTCCAATTGCATTTACATTAATGGCGATGGGTATTGCGTTTGGTTATTACGCTTACTACGACGCGACCATGATGGAACACATTTTTGATAATAGAATTTTTCAATTATTTGTTCAAAACACCTATACTGTTATGGATAATAATGTTCTAACAGCTGTACCTTTATTCTTGTTCATGGGTTATTTAGTTGAGAGAGCGGGAATTGTTGCAAAATTATTTTTTGCCATAAGATTAGCTGCACATAGACTTCCAGCATCTATGGCTGTTGCTGCATTAATCACTTGTACACTGTTTTCTACAGCAACAGGAATTATTGGTGCCGTAGTGACGTTGATGGGATTATTAGCTTGGCCAGCAATGGTAAAAGCTGGTTACGATAAAAAATTTGCATCAGGAATAATATGTTCCGGAGGATGTTTGGGTATTCTAATACCACCAAGCATTATGTTGATTGTTTACTCAGTTATTGCTCAATTATCACCTCTAAGACTTTTTGCAGCCGCTATCTTTCCAGGTTTACTTTTGGCAGGATTGTACATTGGCTATGCGGTTATAAGAGCGTGGCTGAATCCATCCATAGCACCTAGACCGCCACAAGAAGATATTCCACCTCGTGCAGAAATTTTAAAAGAGGTATTAGTTTCTTTTGTACCTTTATTTGGATTAATTATGTTAGTGCTTGGAACAATTTTAGCTGGAATAGCAACACCAGCAGAGGCCGCAGCAGCAGGAGCCTTTGGAGCATTGATTTTATCTTGGTTTTATAAAACCCTTAAATGGCAAAACTTTAAAGAGTCTGTTTTTTTAACTGCCAAAACAACAGCTATGATTATGTGGTTATTTATTGGATCTTGGACTTTTTCTTCAGTATTTTCTTACCTAGGTGGACATGAAGTTTTTGAACATTTTTTTACTTCTATAAATATTTCAACTTGGCAATTTCTAGTAATTACACAAATTATAATTTTCCTTTTAGGATGGCCATTAGAGTGGACTGAAATTTTAATTATTTTTGTTCCAATTTTTTTACCACTATTAGAAATTTTCGGCGTTAACCCATATTTTTTTGCAATGTTAATAGCTTTAAATTTGCAAACCTCTTTTTTAACACCGCCAATGGCAATGTCTGCTTATTATTTAAAAGGAGTTCAAAAAACTAACGTTGAATTAATGGATATTTTTAGAGGAATTATGCCTTTCTTAGCAATCGTTATTTTTGCAATGTTTTTAATGTACATGTTTCCAGCAATAGCCTTATGGTTACCAGAAACATTATTTGCAAATTAAATGATAGATATTTTTTCCTTAAAAGTTGAAGAAATCGCTTCAAAAATAAAAGATGCTCAACTTACTTCAGTCGAAGTCTGTGAGAAGTATATTGAAAGAATAAATAAATTTGAAAAAGATGTTAAGGCTTGGGCACATTTTGATAAAAAACTTTTACTAGAAAAAGCTGCTGAGGCTGATGAATACAGAAGATCAGGAAAACCCACAGGACCTTTGCATGGCATTCCTGTAGCTGTAAAAGATATTGTTGGAACAGTTGATATGCCAACAGAATGTGGAACAGTTATTAGAAAAGGAAAATCTTACTCGCAAAATGCAGAAATTATTGATTTGCTTTTAGCAGCTGGTGCAATTGTAATGGGCAAAACTGCTACAGCTGAACTAGCTTATCTTGGTCCAACTAAAACAACCAATCCACATGATCACTCTAGAACTCCAGGTGGTTCATCGAGTGGATCTGCTGCTACAGTTGCATCGTATATGGCACCTTTATCAATAGGATCGCAAACAGGTGGCTCAGTTATAAGACCTGCATCTTATTGTGGAGTTGTAGGTTACAAACCAACCTACGGATTAATTTCAAGAAATGGAGTGCTTAAAACTTCAGAAAAATTAGATCACATAGGTGTATTTGGAAGAACTGTTGAGGATGTAGCACTCCTTGCAAAAGTATTAATTAAAAAAGATAAATTTGATAATGCAACCGTTTATTATTCAGCCGATAGTATGCTTGAAGAAACAAAAAAAGGACCACTGTTTGAGCCAAAATTTATTTTTTATAAAACAGATCATTGGAAAAATGTTGAAAAAAAATCTAGAGAAGCTTTTGAATATTTTATTAAATCTTTTAAAAATAACATCGAAATTTTCGATACACCATCTTATTTTAAAGATATTCATAAATACCATCAGATAATTCACGAAACAGATTTGGCAAACAATTTTGGATTATATTATAAAAAGTATAAAAAAAAATTATCTAAACCTATGCAGGATGCAATTATTAAAGGAAATAAACATTCAGCAAAAGAATATGCTGAAGCTATAGATTTTATGAAAAGAAGTTATGAGTCTTATGAAGAAGTATTTGAAGATTATCATGGAATATTGTCACCTTCTAGTCCTGGTGTTGCCCCTAAAGGCTTAAAGAGCACTGGCTCTGCAGAGTTTAATAAAGTGTGGTCTTATTTAGGAACTCCATGTATTTCTCTTCCGTTATTACAGGGAGAGAGTAAAATGCCACTAGGTGTTCAATTGATCGGTGCAAAATTTGATGATCATAGATTTTTAGGTGTTGCTAATTGGTTAGAAAAGGAATGTAATAATTAAATGCAAAAATTTACAACATTTTTAGGAACTTTGCTTGCAACAGCTTTTCTAGTTGGTTTAGCTACAACACTTACAAGATCAACAATGATAGGTTTTTTTGATGTATTGCCAGTTTATATATTGATGGCAATTGCAATCTTCATGATGGTCTATGAAGCATTTTTTGATAAAAAATAATTTTATATAATCTAAAATTTACTACCTCAGATTGTAATACAATAGTTTACAGATATTTTAATCTAGACTTAAACGTACATTTGTAATTTACTCTTTACTGTTAATTAACAAAGAAGAGGAGAGAGTAATGATTAAAGAAAAAAAATCATTGAAGGTTTCTAGATCACCTTCAAGACGTAAGTTCTTTAAAACTGCAGCTGCAACTGGTGTTGCTGCTGTTGCTTTATCTGCTCCAGCAGTTGCCAAAGAAAGAGTCGAAGCTTCTATGGTAGCTACTTGGCCTAGAGATTTTCCAGGCCTAGGAACTGGTGCACAAAGACTTGCTCAAAGATTAAGCGATATGAGTGACGGTAGAATTCAAGTTACTTATTATGCTGCTAACGAGAGGGTAAAAGCATTTGACTCATTTGACGAAGTTGCATCTGGTAACTCTCAAATGTATCATGGTGCTGATTACTACTGGGTTAAAAAACACCCTGCATTTGGATATTTTACTGCCGTTCCATTTGGTTTCACATATGCTGAAATGAATGCGTGGTTAAAATTTGCTGGTGGACAAGAGTTGTGGGATGAATTGACTGATGATTTTGGAACACAAAGTTTTGCTGCTGGTAATACTGGAGTGCAAATGGGTGGTTGGTTTAACAAAAAAATTAGATCAGCTAATGATTTTAAAGGTTTAAAAATGCGTATGCCTGGTTTAGGTGGACAAGTTCTTGGAAAACTTGGTGGTTCTCCAATTTCACTTCCTGGCGGACAAATTTACGAAAACCTTGTGTCTGGTGCAATTGATGCAACTGAATGGGTAGGACCTTGGAACGATGAAGCTATGAAGTTCCAGGAGGCTGCTAAGTATTATTACTATCCAGGAATGCATGAACCAGGATCTACACTAGCTTGTGGAGTAAACAAATCTTGGTTTACTAGTTTGTCAAAATCAGATCAGTTAATTATTAAAACTGCATGTGATTGGGCTGACACAACTACAATGGCTGAATACAATGCTAAAAACGGAGCTGCATTAGCGCGATTAGTTAACGAAAGTGGAGTTAAACTAGAGAAGTTTAACGATAAAGTTTACGATGCTTTCGCTAAAGGTGCTGCAGAAGTTTTTGATGAAGTTCAACAACATAGTGCTCTTGCTAAGAAAGTACATGCTGCCTTTGTTAAAGGTCGTAAGGAAATTGGTGCTTGGACTAATTTGTCTGACGGGCCATATGTTGCTCAAAGAAATAGAGCATTAGGAGTATAATTTAATTCTAATTATTACTAGAGGGCCCTTAAATGGGCCCTCTTTATTATATATCATTAAAAGATTTTTAATATGATGGCGAAAAGTAACTTATCTATTTTAATAAGAATATTTAGTTATTCTATTTTAGCCTTAACTTTAGTTTTTCTAATCAATAATGTTTTAACTGTTTGGTTTGATTGGCCCGGAGTTAAAAAACTTTTTGCTCATTATGAATTATTTGGATTTAAAAAATTAAATAAACCTTTAGAGGGGCTAGCAATAAACTTATCATATATTCAATTACTATTTTATTTTGCATCTCTCATAGGAGTTATATTTTTTGTTTTGAAATCTATAAAACAAACATTACAGACAGACTCTGAGATCTTAACAAAAATTACAGCTTACGTTGTGAGATCTTCTTTCTGGGCTGTATTAATTGTTGGAGTAGCAGATTTTTTAATCTCATTTATGGTTGTGGAAAAATTAGTTGAGCCAATTTTTGGTGAACAACTTAAAATTAATTTAGTAATACCTGCTTTTAGAATTACATATATACACTTTCCTTTAATACTAGCTTCTTTTGTAATCGGTTATTTTACAAGATCTGTAGGCTTTATTTGGTTAGCAGTTTTAGTAGTTGGAAGTGAATTTTTAATTGTATTATCAAGGTTTATTTTTCAATATGAACAAGCATTCCAAGGTGACTTAGTTCGTTTTTGGTATGCAGCGCTTTATTTATTTGCAAGTGCTTATGCATTAATTCACGAGGGCCATGTTAGAGTTGATGTTCTTTATACTGGTTTTAGCGAACGTAAAAAAGCATGGACTAATGCAATTGGGTCATTAATTCTAGGAATTCCTTTATGTTTGATTGTAATATTTTTAGGCATGGGGGGCAAAGCTAGTATAATCAATGGTCCTGTAATTTCATTTGAAATTACGCAGCAAGGTTCAAACGGATTATATTTACTTTATCTAATGGCAGTTTATTTAGCTGTGTTTGCAGTAAGTATGTTAACTCAATTCACTAGCTACTTTATGAGTAGCAGCCATAAACTATTAAAGAATTAAATAATGGAACATTTATTTTTAGCTTTACTTGTAATTATAATGATTGGAGCATTAGCTTCTGGTTTTCCAGTAGCTTTTGCATTACCTGGGTCTGCAATAATTTCAATTGGGCTAGCTGCTTTTTTTGGTTATTTGTTTGCAGGAGACAGTAGTGCTTATTTTGCTGTTGATGGCCCCAAAGAATGGTTAACCGCTGGTATTACAAACTTTAGGAGTAACTACTGGGATGTAGAAACTGATACTTTAATTGCAATTCCTTTATTTATTTTTATGGGGATTATGTTGCAAAAATCAAAAATTGCGGAAGATCTTTTAGTTACAATGGGACAGTTATTTGGACCCATCCCTGGAGGTTTAGGAATATCAGTAATTTTTGTTGGGGCGTTACTTGCAGCTACCACGGGTATTGTTGGCGCAACAGTAATAGCAATGGGATTAATATCACTACCCACAATGCTTAATAATAAATATGATAAAAGTTTAGCAAGTGGAATTGTTTGTTCATCAGGAACTCTTGGGCAAATTATACCTCCTTCAATTGTATTAATTATTATAGCCGATCAATTAGCTAGTGCAGCAGACGTTGCAAATACTATGCGTCAGACTGATTACAAAATTTTAACTGGTGAATTTAATATGCCTGGAGAATTTAGAGTGGGATCTACTTCTGCAGGAGATATGTTTTTGGGGGCATTATTACCTGGTTTAGTTTTGGTTGGTTTGTATATGATTTATGTATTTGTGTACGCAAGACTAAATCCCAAGGCAGCTCCTCCTGTTCCATTTAAAGGAAATTTTGACTCAAAATTTTGGATTAAGGTTTTAATTGTAATTATTCCTCCCCTTGCTTTAATTTTTGCGGTTTTAGGATCTATACTTTTAGGTATTGCAACCGTTAATCAAGCTGGATCTATTGGGGCAATAGGTGCAACTATGATGGCAGGTTATCGTTTACATAAAGGAAAAAAAGATGCTTATTATCCAATTATAATTGCAATTTTATCTGTCATTCCAATTTATTTTTTATCAAAGAATTATAATTTAAATATTAAAGCGGTAGAAACTAGAGATCTTACAGCAATTTTTATTACGGGATTTTTTACAATTACTTTTTTAATAGGAATTATTTGGAGTTTTTGGAGAGCGTACAAAATTGAGAATGTTTTAAGAGAAGTTGTTACAGAAACATGCGTAACGACTTCAATGGTTTTTATAATTTTATTAGGTGCTGCAATGTTAACCTCTGGATTTAGAGCGTTTGGGGGTGAAGAGTTAGTAAGAGATTTTCTTCAAGATTTACCAGGGGGATTTTGGACACAGTTTATTGTTGTAATGGCAGTGATTTTTTTACTCGGTTTCTTTCTTGATTTTATTGAAATAGCTGTAGTTGTTGTCCCAATCATTGCTCCAATATTATTAGCTGAACCAGGAGCTAATGTAAGTGCAATTTGGCTTGGTGTAATGATTGGAGTGAATTTACAAACCTCATTTTTAACACCACCATTTGGTTTTGCATTGTTTTATTTAAAAGGTGTAGCTTCAAAACTTGTTACTACTTTAAATATTTGGAAAGGCGTGGTTCCATTTATTATTTTACAATTAATTGGTCTTGGAATTGTCGGTTTCTATCCATCATTAGTAAATTACCTACCAGCAAGAACATATTTAACATCGAACGTTGCTCCACCACCGATGAATCCAAAGCTACAATATTGCTTACAAGAGTACAAATTTGCGATTTACAATACTGAAGAACAAAGAAT
This sequence comes from uncultured Pelagibacteraceae bacterium, assembly GCA_902556285.1. Classification (GTDB taxonomy): domain Bacteria; phylum Pseudomonadota; class Alphaproteobacteria; order Pelagibacterales; family Pelagibacteraceae; genus Pelagibacter. The sequence continues at coordinate 8,752 of CACDWD010000013.1, read as the reverse complement.
TACTAATGCGATAAAAGACATGCAGAAATTAACTCCCGCAGATCTTCCAATTGATAAATTAGATATTTTTTGAAGAGCATTTTGATAATGCGTTTGGGACTTTTGCTATTGTTAAAAAACTTCAAAAAACCGAGGAAGAATATGAATTATTTACAAAAGATTATAGGGACTTGCATTTCAATGTAAGAAAAATTGAGAAAAAAATTAGAAAAATAGACCAGAAAATTAAAAAAACAAAAGCTGAAATTAGAAATTTAGATGATGATAACTTATCAGATAAAAATAAATTAGAATTAAAGATCGAGGATTACGAGCTAGAAATTAAAGAACTTCAAAATAAAGTTCCTGAAAATTGGAAAGCTAAAAATAGAGAGTTTGAAATATTGCACAAAGCAAAAAACACAAGAACTAAAAGATACAGAAAAAACGTTGATGAAGCTTATGAAACTCTGGATCAAATAGTAATGTTTATAAATGATAATGAAAAATTAAAAGAACTTTCACCAGAAATAAAAGAATTAAAATATAATATTGATAATAAAAATTACGAAAACACAATATCAATAATTGATAATCTTTTTGAAAAACTAGGAGAAATTTCTGGAACTGAAGAATTTGCAAATAAATTAGACGACCTAATATCTGTTATAGATAATGATGAAGTAGATGAGCAAAAATTAATTGAAGTAAGTTCAGAAACTTTCGAGCTTTTCAATTTAGAAGTTTCATGGAGAGATGATGCTAACAAGAATTTGATGCCTGAATTAATCAAATATAATGATGTTATCAAGCATAATATTGGTCTTAGACTTCAAAACAGATTAACTAAAGAACAAGCTAAATTTGTTGCAAGGTGTAACTCAGTTCATAGAGATATATCTTTAAACTTTTAATTAATGGAAAATTATATTTTACCAAAAAAACAGGCTATCATTGTTTTTTTTTGTATTTGCATTTGGTTATTTTTTATCATGTTTGTTGCGTGCAATTACTGCAACACTTTCCCCGGTATTAACCTCAGAATTTAATTTGTTAGCAGCTGATTTAGGATTGTTAGCTGGGGGTTATTTTTTAGGTTTTGCTTGCATGCAAATACCCCTTGGATATTTGTTAGATAAATATGGACCGAAAAAAATTGTCTCTTCTTTTTTATTAATTGCATTAGTTGGAACAGGATCATTTGCTTTAGCTGAAAGTTTTTCTGGATTATTAGTTTCGCGAATTCTAATCGGTGTAGGTGTTAGTGCTTGTTTAATGGCTCCATTAACTGGTTACAGAATATGGTATGCAGAAAATCAACAACAAAGAGCAAACTCATGGATGCTAATGATTGCATCATTAGGTTTTTTATCATCCACATTGCCTGTACAACTTTTATTGCCTAGTTTCGGATGGAGATGGATATTTGGTGGTATCGCTATCTTAATTTTAATTAGTATTTTTTTAATGTTAGTTTTCATTCCAAAATGGAATTTAACTAAAAATAAAGAGTCAGAAGAGCCAAGTAATACTGGAACTTTATCAGAAGTTTGGAAAAATAGATTTTTTATAAGTGTAATTCCAATGGGTTTATTTAATTATGGGGGCTTAATGGCTATACAAACTTTATGGGCAGGCCCATGGATGACTAGAGTTGCTGGTTATACACCACTTCAAAGCGCTACAGGATTGTTTTGGATCAATGTAACTATGTTGGTATCTTTTTTCTTATGGGGTTATTTTTTACCAAAAATTTCAGGTATAGGTTTTAATGCAAAAAGAATACTTAAATTAGGTTTACCAATTAGTTTTTCCGTAATGTTTGTGATTATATTGCTAGGCCCAAAAGCGGGCGCATTCTACATAACTTTATTTATTTTAAGTTCAATTTTTTTATCAGTTACACAGCCAGCTGTGGGCCTTTCTTTTTCAGGTTACTCTGCTGGTAAAGCACTAACTTCATTCAATTTATTAATATTTGCAGGAACATTCATAATGCAATGGCTAATGGGCTTAGTGATAGATATTGTTAAAGGCATGGGTCACACAGAAATATTTGCGTTTAAATCAGCTTTTTCAGTATTCTTAATCTTAAGTATTATTTCTTATATATTTTTTTTAATATTAAATAGAAAAAAATATGAAAATAAAACGTAGGAATTTTTTTTTGGAATTATTTATTGGTATTGTTGCTATTTACTTAATTGTTTTAATTTTCTTATTCTTTTTTCAAAGAAATTTAATGTATCATCCTGATGAGAATAATTATTCTGGAGATAATTTAGAAGTCAACATTGAAAAAGTTAATATCAAAACAACAGATAATATTAATCTTTTAGGCTGGTTTCATAATAAAAATTTAAAAAGTTATAAAACAATAGTTTATTTTCATGGAAATGCAGGGACACTTGAAAACAGAATTCATAAGTTAAATCATTTTAAAGACATGGATGTTAATTTTTTAATTATTGCATGGAGAGGGTTTAGCGGCAATAAAGGAAAACCAAGTGAGGAGGGTCTTTATACGGATGGTGCTAGTGCAATAAACTGGCTTAAAGAAAAAGGTCTAAAAGAAGAAGATATAATTATTTATGGAGAGTCATTAGGAACTGGCATTGCTACTGAAATTACTCAGAATAAAAATTTTGCAGGATTAATCTTAGAAACGCCTTTTACGTCAATGATAGAGGCAGCGAAAAATTTTTATCCATATATTCCAGTAGGTTTAATTTTAAAAGATAAGTATGAAAATAATGAAAAAATTAAAAATATTAATATTCCAGTATTAGTAATGCATGGTGAGGCTGACCAAATAGTTCCATTTTGGATGGGTAAAAAAATTTTTAATTTAGCAAGTGAACCTAAATATTCATATTTTACAAAATATGACGATCATATGATGGAATATGATGATAAACTTGTATTAGCTCTTAAATCGTTTGTTGATAGTTTAAATTAAGCCATAATCTAAACAAAGATAATTCAAATTTTTTTTTTAAGTTAATTTATGAAAAATTTTTTCTTATTTTTTATTGTTCTTTTTTTCTTTAAATAATTTATCAAATGCCAAAGAAAATTTAGCATCTGTAGACAGCCTTTTTCATATTGATCAAATGAATTCGCACGATGAAAATTTTGCATTATATTTTAAAACTCGTGAAAAAGCTGTCTTAGCTCGAGGAGAAAATTCAAATTATATTAATGATTTTCCAAAAGATCTTTATATTTATAATTACAAAACGAAAGAGTCTTTGCCATTGATTTCTTATGAATGGTTTCCCAAAACAGCAAAATATTTTTTGCAAGAGTATGATTTCCCAGTTTTTCCAGATGATTTTGCATATTATCTTTTAAAAGATAACAAAACTCTGGTGATGATTAGTGCTGTAAAAAGTCTAAAAGCTAATTTTAAATTTGATATTGTTGAAAAAAAGTTAGAGCTTTATCCTATAAATGGAAAATTTGATTTTATTATTTCTTCGATAGCTAAAAATTGTGGACATAATGAATTTAAAGAACACTACAAATGTAGTTTTTATAAACCTTTAATTTCCAGTACCTTAATTAATTAATTTGAGTAAATGCCTCTGCGAATTTTTCGGCCTCAAAAATTTGTAAATCATCTTCTTTTTCACCTAATCCAAGTGCAATAATTGGTAGTTTATATTTTTTAGCAACAGCTAAAAGAATACCTCCTTTTGCTGTGCCATCTAATTTTGTCATAATAAGACCAGTTATTGGAATAATTTTATTAAATTCTTCAACTTGATTAATTACATTTTGGCCAGAAGTTGCATCCAAAACTAAAATAACATCATGTGGAGCATCAGGATCAATTTTTTTAGTAACGTTTGCAATTTTTTTATATTCTTCCATCAAATTTTTTTTATTTTGTAGTCTTCCAGCTGTATCAATTAAAACTTGATTAAAATTATTGTTTAATGCTTCTTCAATAGCCTTGTAAGCAACAGATGCAGGATCAGAACCTTGAGATGATTTTGTAATTTGAACATCAACTTTTTTTGCCCAATTTTCTAGTTGTTCTATAGCTGCTGCTCTAAAAGTATCTGATGCAGCTAGCATTACTTTGTTTCCATTACCCTTTAATATTTTACTTATTTTTCCAATAGTAGTTGTTTTTCCAACACCATTGACACCTGAAATTAATGTTGCATTTAATTTTTCTTTTTTTTTGAAGAATTCAATATTTTCTAAAGGTTTCATAATTGAAATAATATAATTTTTTAAAATATTATTTATTTCGTCGGTTAAATCTTTATTAGGATCAATTTTTGTTTGAGAAATTATTTCTCTTATTTCTAAAGCTGAAACGATACCAACATCGGATTGAATTAAGTAATCTTCAATTTTGTCTAATGTTTTGTCATCAATCTCTTTTTTTACAACTATATCTCTTAATCCCGTTGTAAAAGCTGAGGCACTTTTTTTAAAACCTGATTTAAATTTTTCAAAAATTCCCATTAAATTCTAAAATTTATCTCCTCAATATCTGAAACTGGTCCTTTCATATGAATACTATTTTTTTCATCAATTGAAATTGTCAATCTACCTGTAGAAAATTCAATATCAACTTTATCATTTACCAGTCCGTTTTGTTTTGCAGCAAAAGCTGTTGCGCAAGCTGCAGTTCCACAAGCTTTGGTAAGTCCAGCTCCTCTCTCCCACACTCTAACTTTTATCAATTCTTTGTTAACAACAGTTGCTAATGTAACATTACATTTTTCTGGGAATAGAGAATGGTTTTCAATTTCTGGTCCAATGTTTTCTATTTCAAAATTTTCATTATTATCAACAAAAAAAATTATATGTGGGTTTCCAACATTTACAGCAGTTCCACCAGAAAATTCGTTATTATTTTTGTCATTAATTTTAATTCCTAAATTATTAGTATTTAATTCTTTAGACAAAGGAATCTCATCCCATTTTGTTTTTGCAATACCTATTTCTGTAGAAACTATTTTTTCTCCAACAATATTTGATTTTAATTTGCCTGATAAAGTTGTTAGAATGATTTCTTTTTTGTTATTTTCTTTGCCCAATAGATCAGCAACACATCTTGTACCATTTCCACACGCACCAGACATTCCTCCATCTGAATTATAAAATTCTAGTGAAGCATCTGAAATATCATTTTTTTTAATCAATATTAGTTGGTCACAACCAATAAATTTTCTATCACAAATCTTAACTATTTGCTCTTTCGTCAAATTTGTAATTGTTTGCCTATTATCTATGATGACAAAATCATTACCTAAACCGTCCATTTTAAATGCTTTAATATTCATAGTTAATTATTATCAGCACAATTCTAATTTACAATTTATAATAATTTATAAATTGTTAAGAAATTAACTTGGTCTCATTTATAAATGATTTATTGGTGATATAAGCAATTAATGATTCTTAAGGATAATAAATCTAAAAAATATGTAAAAAACACATTTGAAAACAAAATTATTTGCGGAGAGACGCTTAGTGTTTTGAAAAAAATGCCTGCAAATTCTGTTCAAACAATAATTACAAGTCCTTCATATTTTTTACAAAAAGAGTATGAAAATAAAAGTGAAAATTTTCAGGATTATTTAAAAAATCATAGAGAAATCATTAAAGAATCGAGAAGAGTGCTTAAAAAAAACGGAGCTATATTTTGGAATGTGGCCCAAACAGTTCAAGAAGGAGAAATCTTACCTTTAGGCGCTATCTTTTATAATATTTTTAAAGACCTTAATTTTTTTTTAAAAAATTGGATTATATGGAAATTTGAGGGAGGAGAATGTCCTAGAACTAGACTGTTTGGTAGATATGAAAATGTACTTTGGTTAGTAAAAAATAAAGACGAATTTATATTTAATATTGATGACATAAGAGTTCCTACAAAATGGCTCAAAGATAAAAGGGTTAGAAATGATGGAAAGAATCCAGAAGATTTTTGGATACTCGATGATAGAAAAAATATAGATAAACTTAATTTAATTAAATCGAAACTAGGCAAATATAAAAAATTAATTTCGGAAAAAAAGAAAGATTATGTTAACCAAATTTTAATGGATGAAATTACGAGAGATATAGAAGATCAGCTAAACGATATGCTAGAAACAAAAGAAAAAATTTTAAATAAAAATCTTCAGGATAATATTTGGCACATAAATCGAGTAGTAAATATTAGTAAAAAAGAAAAAATTAAACATCCTAAAACTAAAAAGGCTCACCCATGTCCTTTTCCTGAAAGATTAATTGAAAGAATAATTAAAATGTCTTCAAATAAAAACGATTTAGTACTAGATATTTTTTCTGGAAGTGGAACGGTAATGAAAGTGGCCAATCAATTAAATAGAAAATGGTGTGGAATTGATATGGATAAAGAATATTGTGAAATTGCAGAAATAAGAGTTAAAAATAAAAATTAGTTAACAGGTCAATTTTGAAACAATATCAAACAAGCATTTTTAATTTGAAAGATCAATCTATAAGTCAAATTGATAAAAAAATTAAAATATTCAAAAATAAATATCAAAACAATGTAAAAGAGGATGGTATAATTTGGATACTATCTAATAGTATAAATGAAAAGGGAAAGTTTTATCACACTCCTTTTTATATAGCTGAGCAATTTAATGAATTATTTTTAAAAAATATAATTATTGCACCATCATTTTTAAAAAATAGTGGAGAGTCTGTGTTTAAAAACTATATCACTAATATTTTATTTTTATCTAAAAAACGAAAAGTATTACTTTAATAAAGACCCCATTAGAGAAAAACATATTTGGAAAAATGTTGAGTGGGGTAAGAGAAAGAAAAATTATAATCCCAAAGGTAAAGATCCTGGCAATGTTTGGTTAAAAACAAAAGATGATGGTAAGGCCAATATTACAGAGCACTGTCCACTATCTTTTGAAGAGATAATTGAAAGATGTTATTTAACTTCTTCTAAACCTAAGGATGATGTTTTATTAATAAATTTAGATAAACAAAAATCAAATAATAAATTTACTTATGTCACAATATAAAATTTTTTTTGATACCAGTGAAAATATGAAAAAACATAAAGTAAAAGATGTAAAGCTAATGATTACATCTCCTCCATATTGGGATTTAAAAGATTACGAAGCTGAAAACCAAATTGGTTATAATGAAGATTACGATACCTATTTAAATCGTCTTTACAAAGTTTGGAAAAATACTTTTGATGTTATGCAAAAAGATGGTGTAGCAATAATAAATATTAACACTAAGTCATTCAAATCATCTTTAAAACTGTTACCAAATGACTTTATCAAGCAAATGCAAAAAATAGGTTTTTATTTTAAAGATGTTCATTATTGGCATAAATCAAGTGGTATCCCTGCTAAAAATAATCTTAAAGATAATTTTGAATATTTCTTAATTTTTTCAAAATCTAAAAATATTAATTTTAAAAAAGAAATAGATTTCTTTGATTATAAATTAAACTCAAGACCATCTAGATCTAATATTTGGAATGTTAATAAAAAGTTTGGCAGTGTAGGTAAAAAATTTATGATCCATCCAGCAATTTTTCCAGTAAATTATATTTCACGAATGCTCGAAATTTTTACAAATGTAAATGATTTAGTTTTAGAGCCGTTCATGGGATCTGGAACAACTTTAATTTCTTGTATGCAAAATAATCGAAAGTTTGTTGGCTTTGAATTAAACAACAAAGAGTATAAAGAATTAATTAAAGAAAATGTAAAAAGTCACGATTTAGACTTTAGTTTAGTAAAAGTTAATTAGATTTATAATAATCTCTTAATTCAATTTTTTCTTTTAACCAAATGTAATCATCTTGATCAATATAATTATCAACTTTTAAGAAGTCTAATTGTTCAATATTAAGATCATCATTTAGAATCATCTGATAAGTATTATCTTTACTAACCAAACCTGTTTTTTTAAAATGATCTATTATTTTAAATTGTTCTTTTTTGTCTTTAGTAAAATAACCATGACATTTTTCACAAAGAAAAGCATAATTAAATGGACTATTTGGTCCCAATAATGATTTGTTTTTGTGTCTTTTAAATTTTTGTTCTTTTGGAATTATATGATGACATTCATTTTTATTTTCTAATATATTTGTGCCACAGCCACCATCACAACAGTCTATTTTATAATTAAAATTTTCTTTCTCAGCAATATAATTGTAAGTTATTCTCCAATAAAAAATTTTTTGTTGTTGCCTTGTCCATCTATTTTCTGTCAAGCCCAACTTTGATAAAATAGTTTCATCTGAAGAGTTTTTTAATTTAAATTGTTTAAGTAACTCAACATGTTGACCTAAATGTATATATTTAAAAAATAATAAAAAATTTATTTGCCTTATTCCTATTAAATTTTTTTTTATTAAAAACTTGAGATTATTAATATTTATTAAATTTTTAATTTTTAATTCATTTATTGCAGGAATTGTCTTTTCTGGACTTGTAGTTTTAAAAGTAAAATAACTATGACATTTTTCGCATAAAAAAGCATAATTTAGTTTATGACAAGGGCCTTCAAATTCAAAAGGAATTATATGATGAACATCAGACCAAGTATTTTTTTGGCAAATATCACAGAGTTCTAATTTAATTTTTTTATTAACAATTTCCTGAATAATACTCTTATTTCTTTCGCTAATAGCTTCTTTTTTAATTTTTTCATTTCTAATTCTTCCTGAAGTACTTAATCTTTTTAAAATTTCAGGTCTTAGGTAAATTAAATCTTCCTCAAAAACATCATATTTTTTCGA
>CACDWD010000012.1 GCA_902556285.1 uncultured Pelagibacteraceae bacterium | reverse complement strand
CTATCGATCTTCAAATGGATTGGATAGTAAGCAAGAAGAAATACGATTTCATAGGAAAAAGATCTCTTTATAGATCTGATACAATGAGAGAAGATAGAAAGCAATTAGTAGGTTTATTAACTGATGATCCAAATATTGTTTTAGAAGAAGGAGCACAATTAGTTTCTGAGTTAAATCAAAGTCCGGTTGAAATGCTTGGACATGTAACATCAAGTTATTTCAGTCCAAACCTAAAGAAATCAATAGCACTTGCAGTAGTAAGAGGTGGAAAAGATATGATGGGAAAAAAACTTTTTCTGCCCATGGAAAATAAAAATATTAATGTCACTGTTGCGAATCCAGTATTTTATGACGAGAAAAATGAGAGGTTAAATGCTTAACTATAATTCAGTTATTAAAAATGAAATTAAGCAAGAAAGTATTTCTGTAAAGGAAATCTCTCCAGCAATAAAAATTAATTTGAGAGGTAAAAAAAGAGAATTTTTAACAAATGTTGGTAAAAATCTTAACATGATCTTACCTACAGAAGCAAACACTTCAACAACGAGTGATAAATTAACAGCAATATGGCTTAGTCCAGACGAATGGATGATAATCTCAAATGAACTGGCAAGTAAAGACACTAACAAATCCGATCTATACGAAATGTTATTTGATAGTATTTCAAAAACAAATTTAGGTGCTGTTATAGATGTAACAGATCAATTTGTTCAATTAGAACTTAAAGGTGAAAATGTCTATGAAATCTTTTCAGCAGGATCTCCCTTTAATTTTAATGAATTTAAAGAAAAAAAAGGATCAACAACTCAGACAGTTTTAAATCATGTAGATGTGATTCTGCACCATAAAGATGAAAATATTGTAAATCTGTTTGTTAGAAGATCTTTTGCTGAACATCTTTGTTCTTGGATTGAAGACTGTGCTTCAAGATTATAAACTTATTTTTTTCTTCTAAAGTCCCATGGCATTTCAAATTTACCTTGCCAAAGGCCTTTTTTTTCATTTTTAGCGTAAATTTCATAAGATATATATTTTTTTGAGTATTTTCTATAAGCTACTGCATAACCGTTTGAAACTAGCCAAGAATTCAGATTTAAATTTCTTTTATAGCACTCTCCAATTAATCTTTTATATCTGTCAATATCCAAAATTTTACAAGTTATTACTTTGTTATTTATTTTTTTTTGTAATTTTTGAGTTGAAATTTTTCCACATGGATAATCTTTAGTAAAAGTAAAAAAAATTATTGTTAGATATGGCTTTTTACACATTTGCTTGAATTCAGGCGCATCAATTCCATGCAATCTTATCTTTTTTGAATTTATTTTTATTGTATCACCATCAATAATTTGAGCATTTCCAGAAATTTCTTTAATCTCTTCAGACCTTACATCGTTATATGTGAGAATAAAAAAAATCGAACAAATTATAATTAAAATTATCACTTTCCTTTTTGTAAAAAACATATTTAAAAAATATTAAATATTAGCTAATTTATGTTTAATATAATATTTGACATAAAATAGTAACATCAATGATATCAACCATTGAAAGATAGCCCAAATATAAAAAAAAGTTTTAAAATCTGCATTTAAATACTTTGCAATGTAAAAGGATAAAACTGGTACTATAACATTTCTGGCAATATTATTAACCATGGCTTTTTCAGATTTTTTTAAAGCCATAAAAAATCCATTTGATAAGAAAAATATTGGATAAGCAGGTAAAATAAATGCAGAAATCTTAAGGTACATCGAGCCATGCATAATTACCTCTGGGTTTGAAGAAAAGAATTTAGGAAGAATGTCAGCACTTATAAAAATAACTACACCAGCGATTAACATTATAAATAGACCGTATTTTATTGAGGTAAAATAGGATTGCTCCACTCTATCGTAATATTTTGCACCAATATTTTGCGCTATTATAGAAATTATTGCTGTATTAATTCCTAATATTGGCAACAAAACTACTTGCTCAATTCTTGTGGCAGATCCATACCCTGCTACAGCATATTCACCAAATAACCCAACATATGTAAAAACAATTGTTGCAGCAATAGAATACCCTAATATGGCAATTGTAATTGGCATTGATTGAAAAAAAATATTTTTTAAGAAAAAAAATTTAGCTTTGAAATGGTCTAAAGTTATTTGTTTAATTCTTTGATTATTTAATATTTTTATCAAAATAACCAACAAAGATACAAATTGAGCAATTAAAGTTGCTATCCCAATACCAGTTATTCCTAATGGTGGTATAAATAAAAAACCAAATATAAAAATTGGATTTAAAATAATGTTTAAGAAAAAAGAAAATATTAGAACATTTCTGTAAGTTTTAGTATCTCCTTCAGCGTGTAAGAATGAATTTAAGGCTACTACTAAAATAAATAATATCGTACCTAAAAAAATTACATTAATATATTCAAGTCCAAGAATTGTTACTTCTTGAGAGGAATTCATTAATAGGAATATCTTTTCACCAAAAGCAAATCCTAAAATAGATACAACTATCGAGATTATAATCGAATAAATGATTACATTTCCAAAATAACTTAAAACATTTTTTTCGTTTTTTTCTCCGATACTGCTGCCAATCAAAGATGTTCCCGCTACGGTAACTCCAATGGATGTCGCAATAATCAAAAAATATATCGGAAAAGACTTGCTCAAAGCAGATAAGGCTTCAGGCGATATTTTTCCTGCATAAAAAGTATCTACGATTGTATAAAGTGTTTGGAATAAGGTTCCTACACTTGCTGGTACAGCAAGTTTTCTTACTAACAACGAAACTTCATCTTTTAATAAATTCATTAATTTAAGATTTGTTAATACTCTTTTTGGAAGATATGTCTTTTTCCTGCTTCTTTAGCAAGATTAATTTGTTTTTGTCTCATCCTAAATCTTGATTTTTGATGATCTGTTAGATTGTCGTGACAATTTGGACATGAAACACCCTCTTCATATTTTTTTGATTTTTTATCCTTACGAGATACTGGCTTCCTACAACCGCTACACATTGAGTAAGAACCAACTTTTAGACCATGTTTTAAACTAATCCTGTTATCAAAAACAAAGCATTCACCTTTCCATAAACTTTTTTTCTTATCTGTTTTTTTAAGATAATTTAAAATTCCACCATTTAACTGATAAATGTTATTAAACCCTTTATTCTCCAAATATACAGATGCCTTTTCACAACGAATTCCACCAGTACAAAACATAGCTATAGGTTGATTTTTTTTTTAATTTTTTTAGATATTTTGGAAAATCTCTAAAGTTATCAACATCAGGATTGATTGCTCCCTTAAATGTTCCAACATCATACTCAAATGGTTTTCTCGCATCTATAAGAACAGTATCCTTTTCTTTAATCAGCTTATTCCATTTGATTGGATCTACATGGCTATCCTTTTTCTTTATTCTTTTGTTTAAAATTAAATTCATAGGAACAACCTCGTTTTTGATTTTCACTTTAGGTTTATGAAATGGTTGGAATAAGCTTTTAGATTTATTGCTGCTGTTAAATTCTTTAAATTTAAAAGCTCTTTTTAAATTGTTAATTGTGAATTTAATGTCTGCAGCTTTACCAGATATAGTTCCATTTACCCCTTCTTTAGAGATAATTATCGTACCTCTAATGTTTTTCTTTTTTAAAGTTTCTAATAAAACTTTTTGATTTTTCTTTAGATAAAAAATTTTGACAAATTTATAAAAACCAACTACTTCAAACATTATAATTTTCTACAAACAGTCATTCCATCACCAAGAGGAATTATTAACTTTTCAACCCTTGTATCCTTTGAGATATGATCATTAAACTCTTTAATATTTTTAGTAAATTTATCATTATTGTTTTCATTCACAACTTCTCCATACCATAAAACATTATCAATGATTATTAGACCATTTTTGTTCAATAATTGTAAAGAACGTTCATAGTATTCAATATAATTCATTTTATCAGCATCAATAAAAACTAAATCAAACTTTTCATTTTTAATTTCATCTAAACTTTCTAAAGCAGGTTTAATTAATGTTTTTATTTTATGATCTTGATTAGCTTTTTTAAAAAAATCTATTGCAACTTTATTAGTTTCTTCATTTTTATCTAAAGCAATTATTTTGCCGTCATCTGATAATGCCAAAGCCATAGATAACGTACTTAATCCTGTAAATGTACCTATCTCTAAAATTTTTTTGATATTTGAAATTTTTATAATTAAATGCAGAAATTGACTTTGTGAAATTGAGATTTGCATTCTTTTGATATCACCGAGAGAAGTGTTGTAATCAATTATTTCTTTTTGGACTGGATGTAAATTAAATCCATGACTTAAAATATACTCTTGGAGTTCTTTAGTTATATTTAGGTCTGAACCCATAAATTCTAAAGTTTTTTCTTTAAAATCTCATTAACTAATTGAGGATTTGCTTTTCCACCAGAAACTTTCATTACTTGACCTACAAAGAAACCAAATAATTTAACTTTACCTGATTTATATTCGGTAGCTTTGTCTCTGTTATCATCAATAACCTTATCTATCAGTGCCTCAAGTGCTTTTGGATCACTCTCTTGTTTTAAACCTTTTTCTTCAACAATTTTCTGAGGATCTTTATCCCCTTCCATCATTTGTTCAAAAACTGTTTTTGCAATTTTTCCAGAAATTGTTCCGTCTTTAATTAAATTAATTAATTTTGATAAGTTGCCTGCGCTTATAGGGCTTTCAGTTATTTCTAAATTTTTTTCATTTAACGCTGCAAATAATTCACCAATTATCCAATTTGTAGCAAGTTTTACATCAGACTTCTTAATTACATTTTCAAAGTAATTTGATGTTTCAATATCAGAAACTAAAATGTTTGCTTCATAAGGAGATAACTTGAATTTTTCTATAAATCTTTTTTTCTTTTCATCTGGTAGCTCTGGAATTTCTGATTTTAAGTTTTCAATAAAATCATCTGAAACTTCCAATGGTAATAAGTCTGGATCTGGAAAATATCTATAATCATGAGCATCTTCTTTTGATCTCATTGATCTAGTTTCATTCTTTTTAGTATCAAAAAGTCTTGTTTCTTGATCAATCGTTTGACCATCCTCAATTAAATCAACTTGTCTATTAGCTTCGTATTCAATTGCCATCTGCATGAACTTTATTGAGTTAACATTTTTGATCTCACATCGGGTTCCAAACTCTTTTGAACCTTTTTTTCTAACAGATACATTTACATCGGCTCTTAAAGATCCTTCCTGCATGTTTCCATCACAGGTGCCTAAATATCTCATTATAGATCTTAATTTTTTAATATATGCATTTACTTCATCTGGGGACCTTAGGTCAGGTTTACTTACAATTTCCATTAAAGCCACACCTGATCTATTTAAATCTACAAAAGTATTTTTAGGATCTAAATCATGAATGCTTTTACCTGCATCTTGCTCCAAGTGTAATCTTTCTATACCTACCTCTTTTTGACCATCTGGCATATCAAGTATTACTTTACCCTCACCTACAATTGGATCTTTGAATTGTGAGATTTGATACCCCTGAGGTAAGTCAGCATAAAAATAATTTTTTCTATCAAAGACAGATCTCTTATTGATTTTAGCTTTTAAACCAATTCCTGTTTTGATAGCTTGTTTTACGCAATACTCGTTTATTACCGGCAACATTCCTGGAAATGCTGCATCAACTAAACTTACTTGAGTATTTGGTTCAGCTCCAAATTTGGTCGCTGATGTTGAGAATAATTTTGACTCCGATGTAACTTGTGCATGAACTTCTAAACCAATGACAACTTCATATTGATTATCATGTCTATTAATTAGATATTCAGATTTGTTTTTACTCACTTAATCCACCAATCAGTAATATTATTTTTAAAATTAATTTTTTCTTCCATAGCATATGCAATGTTTAAAATATTTTGTTCATCAAAAGCTTTACCAATTATCTGCAATCCTAAAGGATATCCTTTAGCATCATGGCCTGCGGGTATAGAAATTCCAGGTAAACCTGCTAAATTTACAGGAACAGTAAAAATATCATTTAAATACATTGAAACCGGATCATTTGTTTTTTCACCAATTTTAAACGCAGAACTTGGAGTGGATGGGGTTAGAATTGCATCAACTTTTTTATAAGTATCATCAAAATCATTTTTAATAAGTTTTCTCACCTTTTGAGCTTTAAGATAATAAGCATCATAATATCCTGAAGATAAAACATAAGTTCCAATCATTATTCTTCTTTGAACTTCAGCACCAAATCCTTCAGATCTTGTTTTTTCATACATATCAATAAGATTTTCTCCCTCAGCTCTAAAACCATATTTAACACCATCGTATCTAGCCAAATTAGATGAGGCCTCTGCTGGTGCTACTATGTAATAAGTTGGTAGTGCATACTTAGTATGAGGTAGAGATATATCGATAATCTCAGCACCACAATCTTTTGCATATTCAATACCTTTTTTCCATAGGTCTTCTATTTCTTTAGGCATGCCATCTACTCTATATTCTTTTGGTATTCCTATTTTTTTACCTTTAATATCTTTTGTTAATTCTTTGCTGTACTCGTTTCTTTTAAAGTCTATTGATGTAGAATCTTTTTCATCATAAGTGCTAATAACTTCCTGTAACAAAGCACAATCTTTAACATTTTGTGCCATTGGACCAGCTTGATCTAGGGATGATGCAAATGCTACAATTCCGTATCTTGAGCAACTACCATAAGTAGGTTTTAATCCGACAGTACCAGTAAATGAAGCAGGCTGCCTTATAGATCCACCTGTATCTGTTCCAATAGTTATTGGTGTTAATTGAGCTGCTACAGCAGAAGACGATCCACCTGAGGAACCTCCCGGAACTAAATTCTTATCAATTGGGTTTTGTACATTACCAAAAAAACTAGTTTCATTAGATGAACCCATTGCAAATTCATCACAATTTAATTTCCCCATTAGGATAGCTCCTTCATTCCAAATGTTTTGTGTGACTGTTGACTCGTAAGTTGGAACAAAGTTATTTAAAATCTTACTACCTGCCGTAGTTCTTAAATCTCTTGTACAAAATAAATCTTTTACAGCCATTGGAATGCCAGGCAATTTCAGATCAAGATTAGGTTTTTCATCAAACTTTTTTGCTTTATTTAAGGCATTTGCATAATCTTCAGTTATATATGTATTTAATTCTTTTGATTTTTCTGATCTTTCAACAAATGCTTTAGTAACTTCACTTGAGGAAAGTTTTTTACTTTTTATATTTTCTACTAACTCAGATAATGATTGTTTAGTTATATCTGACATTATTCAATTACCTTTGGTACTACAAAATAATCTTCATTTTCTTTAGGAGAATTTTTTATTACTTGATCTCTTAAGTTTTTACTTTTTACTTCATCTGATCTTAGTTTTAGAGTTGTTTCAGCAACAGAAGTTAATGGTTCAACATTGTCAGTTTTTAATTCGTTAAGTTTTTCAATAAAATCGAAAATTGAATTTAAATCTCCTGCAAGTTTCTCTGCTTTTTTCTCATCTACAGAAATTCTTGATAGTTTAGATATGTGCTTTATTGTTTTAAGATCGATGCTCATATGGTATTTAAATATGACGCAAACTATCACTTAAGTTTAAAATATACAATATGATCACTATTGAAGAATTCAAAAAAAAACAGTCTGAAACCTCTAGATTGATTGGTTTAGATCTTGGTTCAAAAAGAATCGGTGTATCAATTTGTGATGAAAAACAGTCAATAGCCACACCTTTTAAAACGATCAATAAAACCAATAGCGATGATCTAATCAACGAATTAAAAAAAATAATAAAGGAAAACAATATTAAAGGAATTATCATTGGATATCCAATTAACATGGATGGTTCATTAGGTCCTTCTGCTCAATCAGTAAGTGATGTATCTAAAAATATAGATCAAAATTTTGATGTAGATGTTTGCTTATGGGATGAAAGACTTTCAACTGTTGGTGCATTTAATCTATCCAGTCAGCTTGATGTTAATGTTTCTAAGCGCGAAAAAAACATAGATCAAAATGCAGCTGCATTTATTCTTCAAGGAGCTATAGATTATTTAAATAATTAATCCTTGCCATTTAGGGGCTTTATAGTTATAGAGTTAATTTTAATGGCAATTAAAACCAATAAAGCTATTAAAATCTCACAAAAACATCTGTTAGGTATCCAAGATTTATCAGTTAATGATATTACTCATATCCTGGATGAGTCAGAAGCTTTCATAAAATTAAACCAGAGTAAAAATAAAAAAATTGATGTGTTAAGAGGCAAAACACAAATAAACTTATTCTTTGAGCCATCAACTAGAACACAAAGCTCATTTGAACTTGCTGGAAAAAGACTTGGTGCAGACGTCATGTCAATGAATATGGGTAACTCAGCCATTAAAAAGGGTGAAACTTTGATTGATACAGCCATGACATTAAATGCAATGCATCCTGATATAATTGTGATCAGACATCAAGACTCCGGTGCTTGTAATCTGTTATCTCAAAAAGTTAATTGTGTTGTATTAAATGCTGGTGATGGTAGACGTGAGCACCCTACCCAAGCATTATTAGACGCATTAACAATTAGAAATCGAAAAAAAAAAATTCAAGGATTAAAAATAGCAATATGTGGAGATATACTACATTCAAGAGTAGCTAGATCAAATATTTATCTTCTTACAATGTTAGGAGCTGAGGTTAATATAGTTGCTCCATCTAATCTTATGCCAAAAGAAATTGAAAAATTTGGTGTAAACACTTTTACTGATATGAAAATGGGTCTCAAAGATTGTGATATTGTAATGATGCTTAGATTACAAAATGAAAGGATGACCAGCTCATATCTTTCATCAAACAGAGAGTACTACGAATATTATGGATTAACACCAGATAAACTTGATCATGCAAAATCAGATGCTTTAATAATGCATCCTGGTCCAATGAATAGAGGAATTGAGATTGATACAAGATTAGCAGACGATATAAACAAAAGTGTAATTAAAGAACAAGTTGAATTAGGTGTTGCTGTAAGAATGGCATGTTTAAAAATATTTTGTGAATAAATGAAAAAACAATACTTTATAAATGCAAATATTATAGATCCTCATAACTCTATAAACGAAAATGGTGGATTAATAATTGGAGAAGATGGAAAGATAGAGGCTATAGGAAAAAAGGTAAATACAAATAATTTACCAACTAGAGAAAAGCCTACCGACTTAAAGGGTAAATATATGTTTCCAGGTATAGTAGATATGAGAGTTTTTGTAGGCGAACCAGGATATGAATATAAAGAAAATTTTAGAACTTTGAGTAATGCTGCATTATCTGGTGGAGTTACTTCAGTTGTAACTATGCCTAATACTGATCCAATTATAGATAATGTATCAATTGTGGATTTTTTAAAAAGAAGAGGACGTGATAAGTCTAAAATAAATATCTTTCCTTGCGCATCATTAACTCAAAACACTAATGGTACCAATATGACTGAATTTGGGTTGCTAGCTAAAAAAGGAATTATAGCATTTACTGATGGAGTTAAAACAATTCAAAATACTAGACTTATGTCTAGAATTATGAATTCAGCCAAAGATTTGGGATGTCTTATAATGCAACATGCTGAAGATTACGATTTGGCTAAAAATGGAATGATTAATTCTGGTATTATTGCAACAAAACTAGGCTTATCAAGCATACCAGATATTGCTGAAAGAATTATAATAGAAAGAGATCTTACTCTCTTAGAAAAAACTAAATGTCGATATCATATATCTCAACTATCAGCAGGGAAATCTGTAGATATAATTAAGGAACGTAAACAAAATGTTAAATTTACCTGCGGTGTATCAATAAATAACCTCTCATTAAATGAAAATGATATTGGAGATTTTAGAACATTTTTAAAATTGTCACCTCCACTAAGAAGAGAAGAGGATCGAGAAGCTTTAGTTCAAGGATTAAAAGATAAAACTATTGATGTAATTGTTTCTGATCATAAACCTGAAGATGAAGAATCTAAAAGATTAACTTTTGCGCAAGCTGCAACAGGTGCGTCTGGTATTGAAACATTATTATCTTTAAGTTTAGAATTGTTTCATAATGGATCTGTAAAACTTGAAACTATAATTGAAGCTTTAACCTCTAACCCAGCAAAAATATTAAATATAAATAAAGGAAACCTATCTATTGGTAATGATGCGGATTTTTGTATAGTAGATATCAATAAACCATGGATTGTAAAACAAGAAAATTTAATCTCTAAATCTAAAAATACTTCAATTGAAGATAAGAAACTTCAAGGAAAAGTAACCAATACATTTGTAAAAGGTATAGAATTATTTAAAATATAAAAATGGAACTTTTTATAATAGGTATAATCTCATACCTAATGGGATCAATTCCCTTTGGATTAATTTTAACCAAAGTATTTTTAAAAAAAGATATTAGAGAAATTGGTTCTGGTAATATTGGCGCAACAAATGCTTTAAGAACAGGCAACAAGTTAATTGGTTATTCAACACTAATACTTGATGTGTTAAAGGCAGTAATACCTGTTTTATACGTTAAAATTAATTTTCCTGATGCAGTATATATATCAGCTTTATGCGCTTTTATAGGTCATGTGTTTCCAGTATGGTTAAAATTTAAAGGTGGCAAAGGTGTAGCTACATATGTTGGGATACTTTTTTCTTTAAATATTATTTTTGGTTTAATGTTTGGTATTTGTTGGTTAATAATTTTTTTTATTTCCAAATATTCATCTTTATCTTCCTTGATAGGATCACTTTCTATACCTGTTTATATTTTAATTTTTGAAGGTTCAGAAAATGTATTTTTTTACGTAATAATGTTTATTTTAATATTTTTTACCCACAGAGAAAATATTAAACGCTTGAAAAATAAAGAAGAAACTAAGACAAAAATTTATTAATTTGACTATCAAACTCTTTTGAGTAGTTTGTTATTTTATGAATCTAGTCATAGTTGAAAGCCCTGCTAAAGCGAAAACAATTAATAAATATTTAGGTGATAACTATACCGTTTTAGCTAGCTATGGTCATATTAGAGATCTTCCTTCAAAAAATGGATCAGTTGATCCTGATCAAAATTTTAAAATGGAATGGGAAGTTGATAGCTTTTCAAAAAAATATTTAAAAGAAATTACTGATGCTGCGAAAGATTCTTCAAAAATAATTCTTGCTACTGACCCAGATCGTGAGGGTGAGGCAATAGCATGGCATGTAAAAGAGTATTTAAATGAAAAAAAACTTTTAAAAGATAAAGAAATTGAACGTGTGGTATTTAACGAAATAACAAAAAAAGCCGTCACACATGGTATTGAAAATCCAAGACAGATAGAGCCCTTATTAGTCGATGCATACATGGCTAGAAGAGCACTAGATTATTTGGTAGGATTTAATATATCACCAATACTTTGGACTAAACTACCTGGTTCAAAATCTGCAGGTAGAGTTCAATCTGTTGCACTGAAGTTGATCACTGAAAGAGAGCATGAAATTGAATTATTCAAGCCTGAAGAATTTTGGACATTAAGTATTAATTTTCAAGATAAAAACAAAAGCAACATTACAGCAAGTATTTCTCAACTTGATGGAGAAAAAATTGAAAAATTTTCATTTAAAAATAAAGAAGAAATTGAAAAGGCAATTTCCAATATTAAGATCAAAAAATTTAACATAACTGATATTTCCTCAAAAGTTGTTAGCAGAAATCCCTCGGGACCCTTTACTACTTCAACACTTCAGCAAATTGCTTCTAGTAGATTGGGTTTTGGTGCATCAAGAACAATGCAAATAGCACAAAAACTTTATCAGGGAATAGAAATTGAAGGAGATACAGTTGGGTTAATTACTTATATGAGAACGGATGGAACTAATTTATCAGCTGATGCTGTCACTGATTTTAGAAATTTTATTAAAAAACAATATGGTAACGAATACTTGCCAGAAAATCCAAATAATTACTCAGGAAAAAAAGCAAAAAACGCTCAGGAAGCTCATGAAGCAATAAGACCAACTGATATTAATAGAAATCCAGACTCAATTAAAAAATATTTAAGTTCTGACCAGCAAAAATTATATTCTTTAATTTGGTCTAGAGCACTATCGTCTCAAATGGAAACAGCAAAATATGATAGAAACACAATAACGATTGAGTCTGAAGACGGTAAAACTATATGTAAATCAAGCGGATCAGTTTTGAAATTTGATGGATTTTTAAAAGTTTATTCAAATCAAAGCAAAGATGATGATGAGCAAATTTTACCTGAGATGTCAAAAGGACCAATTAATATAGAAGCTCTTATTGATGAACAACATTTTACCCAACCTCCCCCACGTTACTCTGAGGCGAGTTTGGTTAAAAAATTAGAAGAATTAGGAATTGGAAGACCTTCAACTTATGCAAGTATCATTTCAACAATAGCAAATAGAGGCTATGCAGAAATAGTTAATAAGAGATTTTTCCCAACTGACAGAGGTAAATTAATTTCTGCGTTTTTAGAAAAACTATTTTCAAAGTATGTAGATTATAACTTTACAGCTGGGCTAGAGGATCAGTTAGATGAAATAACTTCTGGAAAAGAAAGCTGGTTAAAAGTCTTAGAAATGTTTTGGAAAGATTTTAATAGCAATGTTTCAGAGGTAAAAGAAAAAAGAACTAGAGAGGTTTTAGATCTTTTAAATGAAAGTTTGGGAGCATTGATATTTGACACTGATAAAGAAGGAAAGATAGTTAGAAAATGTCAGTTATGTGACACAGGTTCCCTTAGTTTAAAAAATAGTTTTAGAGGAGGTGCGTTTATTGGATGTTCAAACTATCCAGAATGTAAATTTACAAGACCACTATCAAAAGCTAAAGCGGCTGCTCAATCACAACTTGCTGAACCAAAATTGCTTGGAAAACACGAAAATGGAAATGATATTTTTCTAAAAAATGGAAGATTTGGTCCATATCTTCAATATGAGAAAGCTCTTGAAGAAAACATTGAGGAAGAAAAACCTAAGAAGAGAAAAAAAACAAAAAAAAAGAAACCTGAAGTAAATGAACTATTGAAAAACGTGTCTATTCCAAAAGGTATTGAGCTAGAAAGTGTTGACCTAGATAAAGCTAAATTTTTATGTTCGCTTCCTAAATCATTGGGTATCAATCCAGAAAATCAAAAAGATATTACTTTGAACACTGGTAGATTTGGACCATATTTAAAATGCGAAAATAAATCAGCTAGAATAGAAAATGTAGAAGAAATTTTTTCTATAGGATTAAATAGAGCTATAACGTTAATTTCTGAAGCAAAACCTGGAAGAATGTCTTCTTCAATTATAAAAGACTTAGGAGAACATCCTGAAGATAAAAAACCAGTAAGAATCATGAAAGGTCAATATGGACCATACATTAAATATAAATCTCTAAATGCAACAATACCAGAAGAAAAAGACCCATTAGAGCTAACAATGGAAGAGGCTCTTATATTAATTGAGAAAAGAAGAGAATACGATAGAAATAAAAAATCTAAAAAAAAGAAAAATAAAAAATGAATTTTGAAAATAAAATTAAAGAGTTAAAAATTAATCTTCCAGAAGCAAAACCACCTGTTGGTTCTTATGTTGCAACAAAAATAGTTGGAAATTTACTTTATATTTCTGGTCAAATTTCAATTTCAGAAAATGGTGAATTAATAAAAGGAAAAATTGGAAAAGATTTATCAGTAGAAGAAGGTTATAAAGCAGCAGAAAGGTGTGGTTTAAGTATTATATCTCAAGCAAAAGTAGCTTGTAATGGAGATCTTTCTAAAATTAAATCCTGCGTAAAATTAACAGGTTTTGTTAATTCAACTGATAATTTTACAGAACAACCTAAAGTAATTAATGGCGCTTCGGATTTAATTGCTTCTATTTTTGGTGACGCAGGAATGCATACAAGAGCAGCTGTTAGCACAAATAGTTTACCATTGGGTGTATCTGTTGAAGTTGATGCTATATTTGAATTAAATTAATTTTCTTCCAATACCAAAATATTTAATATTTAACTTTCTCATTTTTAAAGGAGAATATATATTTCTCATATCAAATATTTTAAAATTATTTTTTTTAACTAATTTTTTAAAATTAAGAAATTTAAAATCGTTCCACTCAGTATGCAAAATTACTAGATCTGCATTAAAACATGCTAATGCTATACTTTTAGAAAATTTTACATTTTTTAAATTTTTGAATTCAATTTTCTCTCCTGAAGGATCGTAGTATTTAATTTTACTTTTTTTTTTGTTTAAATAATTAATCATAGGTATACTTGAAGCTTCACGCATATCATCTGTATTTGGTTTAAAAGTGACACCTAGAAAGGTAATTTTTTTATTTCTTAATTTATTATTCAAAATTGATTTTACTCTTTCTAAAAGTAAAGTTTTTCTAGAATCATTTGATGCAACTACACTTTTTACTATTGTTAAATCGGTTTTAAATTTATTTCCAATATCGATTAAAGCACGGGTATCTTTAGGGAAACAAGATCCACCATATGCTGGACCAGCTCTTAAAAATCTATCACCAATACGTTGGTCTAAACCCATACCTAAAGATATATCTTTAATATCAATAGCTGTTTTTTCACACAAATTTGCTAACTCATTTATAAACGAAATTTTAGTTGCTAGAAATGAATTTGAGGCATATTTAATTAATTCAGCCCCTCTTCTTGACGTATTAAAGTATCTACTGCTTTTTTTAATTAATGGCATGTATAAAGCTTTAAGTATCTTATTCGCTTTCTTACTTTCAGTGCCAATTATAACACGGTCTGGATATGTAAAGTCTCTTATAGCCTCACCTTCCCTCAAAAATTCAGGATTTGAAACTACATCGATTAATTTTTTTTTTTTTAAATTATTTAAAATTTTTTCAATTTTATCTCCTGTAGTTACAGGGACAGTTGATTTTGTAACAATAATTTTGTACTTAAATATTAATTTTTTAAGCTCATTTGCAACATTAAAAACGTATTTTAAATTTGCAGAATTACTATTTTTTTTCGTAGGGGTGCCAACACAAATAAAAATTATATCTGAATTTTGAACTGCTTTTTTTAAGTTAGACGTAAAAAACAACCTTTTTTTGTTTATGATTTTTTTTTAAAATTTCTTCCAAGCCAGGTTCGTATATTGGTACTAATCCTTTATTTAAGGAATTGATTTTATTAATATCATTATCAACACAATATACTGTGTTGCCTAAATCAGAAAAACATACTCCACTTACCAAGCCAACATAACCTGTTCCAATCATGCATAGTTTCATAATTTACCTATTTCTTTACATGAGTTTATGTAGCCATTCATTGTCCCACAGTCTAGATATTTGCCCTCAAAATTATGCGCTATAAATTTTTCTTTATCATTAATTGATAACTGAATGGCATCAGTTATATGTATTTCTTTACCTCTTTTAGCTTTTAAGGATTTAATTTTATTAAAAATTGATCGAGGTAAAATATATCTTCCTATAACAGCATTGTTTGATGGAGCATTTCTTACGGTGGGTTTTTCTACAACACCTTCAATAACAAAATTTCTTTTATTTAATTTCTTATTAATTTTATATATACCCCATCGTGAAACATTATTTTTTTTCACCTTCATAGAAGCCATAACTGAAGAGTTGTATTTTTTATGAACCTTGATCATTGCTTTAGAACAATTTTTTTTAATAATTAAATCATCTGGTAACAACATTAAAAAAAATTTATTTTTAATATATTTTTGGGTTTTAAGGACGGCATCACCTGTGCCCTTTGGAGTATTTTGAAATACAAAATTAATTTTTTTTTTATATTTAAGTATCTTTTTATATTCACTAATTATTCTAGGATCTTTCTTTTTTTTTATAATATTTTTATAAAACTTATCACTATAAAAATATTTTTTTATCATTAATTTTTTATTAGAGATAATAAATACAATCTCTTTAATACCTGCTTCAATACATTCATCAAGAATATATTCAATTCCAGGTCTACCATTAATCGGCAAAAGCTCTTTAGCAAAAACACTTGTTAACGGTAGTAACCGAGTACCAAGTCCAGCTAAAGGAATAATTGCTTGTTTAATCATTTAAATGTTTTACTTATTAAATATTATTATACAAATGAAAGTTTTATTAAATAATACATCATTATTAAAGTCATTAAGGCCATTTAATGACTTAGGATTTGTTCCTACTATGGGTGGTATTCATAGAGGTCATTTATCACTCATAGATAAGTCAAATAAACTTTGTAAAAGAACAATTGTAAGTATTTTTATTAACCCAAAACAATTCAATAACAAAAAAGATTTAAAATCCTATCCACGAAATATCAAGAAAGATTTAAAAATTCTTAAAAAAAGTAAAAAAGTTGATTTTATTTATCTTCCTAAGTTTAAAGACATATACAAAGATAAAAAAAAATCAAAAACTACATTGCAAAAAAAAGATAAAATTTTGTGTGCTAAATTTAGAAAAGGTCATTTTGAAGGTGTTTTAGATGTAATGAATAAACTTACTAAAATTGTAAAACCAAAGAAGATATTTATGGGAGAAAAAGATTTTCAACAATTATATTTGGTAAAAAAAGAATTGAAAAAAAAATATAAAACTAAGGTTATTCCTTGTAAAACAATTCGTGATAGAAATAATGTAGCACTTTCATCAAGAAACTTACTTTTAAATAAATCTAATTTAGCTATAGCAGCAAAAATTTATGAAACACTAGTAGATATTAAAAAAAATACTAAAAATAAGAAAAATATTCAAAGCTTTTTAAAGCTAAAAAAAAAAGAATTAAAAAATAATTATAAAATTAAAATTGATTATTTAGAGCTAAGAAACATAAAAAACCTAAAACTTTCAAACACAAAAAATAATTCAAGATTGTTTATTGCTTATTATTTAAAAAACGTCAGATTAATAGATAACCTATAATTTTATAAAAAATATGCTCCAACACCTAAAAAAGAAACAAAACCTATTACATCAGTAATTGTTGTCACAAAAACACTTGAAGCAATTGCTGGGTCGATATTCATTTTTTTTAAAGTAAAAGGAACTAGTATGCCAAATAATCCAGCTATTATCATTGTTAGTACCATTGATATTGCTATTATCAGTGAAAGGATGCTGTCTTGAAACCATATCTGTACAATAAAAGCACTTATTGCTGCAAATATAATCCCATTTAAAATACCAATAGAAAATTCTTTAAATACATTAGATGAGAAATTATTTTGAGTTAAATCATTTGTAGCTATAGTTCTTACTGTAACTGCAAGTGTTTGCATTCCAGCATTTCCTCCCATTGAAGCTACAATAGGCATTAAAAAAGCTAATACTACCATTTGTTCAATGGTTGCTCCAAATAAACTAATACACCATGTTGCTAGAAAGGCAGTAAATAAATTAAGTAAAAGCCAATTGAATCTTCTCTTTGTTTTTTTTACAACTCCATCAGTAATTTCTTCATCTCCTACCCCTGCTAATCTTAAAGCATCTTCCTCAGCTTCCTCTTTCAAGACTGTTAAAACATCATCGTTCATAATCATACCAACTAATTTATTGTTTTTGTCTACAACAGCGGCTGAATTCAAATTATAATTTTCAAATAAGTTAGCAACTTCCTCTTTATCCATTTCAACGGGAATTAATAATTGAGATTCTGACATAATTGTTGCCATTTTAGTATCTCGAGGTGTTGTTAAAACTCTAGATGAAGGAACAGTTCCTATTGGTTTGAAATCTTCATTAACAATAAAAATTTCTAAAAACTCTTCTGGTAAATCTTTGTTTTCTCTTAAATAGTCAATTGTTTGACCTACAGACCAATTACTTGGTATAGCTGTAAATTCACGCTGCATAAGTCTAGCAGCAGTATCCTCTGGATAGCTTAAGCTTTCTAGTAAAGCAAATCTATCTTTAGGAGGTAAAGAACTAAGGATTGCATTTTTATCCTCTTCAGGAACATTTTCCAATATAGATATAGCATCGTCTGACTCTAAACCTTTTAGAATACTTACTATAGATTCTGAAGATAAATAGGTAATAATTTCTGATTGAATAGACTCATTTAATTCAACAAAAACCTCTGGATCAATATTAAAATTATTTAATTTAATTAAACTTTCTCTATCCCCTTCGCTAAGGTGCTCAATAATATCCGCAGCATCAGCAGGGTGCATTTCGTTAAATGAATTAGTAATAAATTGAGCGTCATTGTTAGCTATTTTGCTAGTAACAACTCTTATATATTCTTTATTAAATTCAAAATTTACTTTTTTATCTTTAGTTTTTTTAGTTAAAGACATAAATCTACCTATAATTTAGATTTGCACTATTAATACATAATAAAGATAATACAAATTATAAATGAGCATAGAGATCAAAAAGTCAATAAAACCAGTAAATTATTTTGATGCTATTAATATACTAGAATCGAGATTAAAGGATTTATATGAGAATAATGAGCAAGAATTAATTTGGACCTTGGAGCATAATGAAGTTTTTACAGCAGGAACTTCCTATAAAGAAAATGAAATTATTGATAAATCCATTAAAATATTAGAAACAAATAGAGGAGGTAAAATTACTTACCATGGTCCAGGTCAATTAATTTGTTATTTCGTTTTAGATTTAAGGAAAAAAAAAGATATCAGAAAATTTATAACAATTATCGAAAAAACAATAATTCAAACTTTAAAATTTTATAAAATAGAAACTTTTTCAGATAAAGATAATATCGGCATATGGCATAAATATAATAATGAAATTAAAAAAATTGCTGCAATAGGTATCAGAGTAAGAAAATGGATTGCCTATCATGGTTTTGCAATAAATATAAATAATGATCTAGAAAATTATAAAAAAATTATACCATGTGGTATTTCAGATAAAGGAGTAACTAATTTAAAAAATATTTTAGATCAGGATTACTCAAATCTAAGCGATATATTAATTAAAAATTTTATTTCAAACTTGAAAATCTAAGTCTTTTAGATTTTAAAAGTTTTTTAAAATAATCAGGTAACAATGCTGAATAAGTATGTTTTATGTCGTTAATTTTAAATTTAATTTGATATGAATGTAACATTAAATTTTTATTAACTCCTTTATTAGAATTTGATAATTTATATTTTTTATCTCCAAATATAGGATTTCCAATTGCATATAATTGTTTTCTTAACTGATGTTTTCGTCCAGTAATAGGTTTTAATTCTAATAAACTTGCTTCAGAATTTTTATCAATAACTGTGAAAATTGTTTTTGCTTTTTCAATTATTTTTTTATCACCGTCATACCTAATTAAATCATCATCCCATACACCAGATTTTTTATTAATTTCTCCTTGACATATAGCTAAATAAGTTTTGTGTACTTTTCTTAGTCTAAATAAAGAAGTAAGTAATTGAGCGCTCTCTCTTTTTTTAGCTATAATGAAAACTCCAGAAGTATCTTTATCTAATCTATGGACAGAATATGGTTTTGTTCCTTCAAAAATTTCACTTTTAGCAAAAATATCAACTAGATTTTTTTTTGATTTAGTTCCACCTTGAACCGATATGCCTGAAGCTTTGTTTAAAACTACAAAATTGTCATTGTTGTCAATAATTTGATCTTCATTTGATTTTATAATTTCTTTTGATGGTAAAAACTTAATTTTTTTATGTTGAATTGTTTCTTTAAATTCAATGTTAAATATATTTATTTCATCTTTCGTTTTTACTTTAAAAGAACTTTTAACTTTCTTTCTATTGAGTTTTATTTTACCTGTCCTTAAGTATTTCTCCACAAGTCCTTGTGGGATTTTGCCAATTTTTAATCTTAGCCATCTGTCCAAACGCATATCATTACACGTTGAATCAACGATGTAAGATTTCTTCATGATTTAAGATTTAAGCTGTTGCTTGTTTCTTCTCTTCCATTTTAGGAGACTCTTTTGTTGTATCCTTTTTTGGCTTATCAACTCTCTTGGCTTCAACGTCTCTATCAACAAATTCAATTATTGCCATTGGAGCATTATCTCCATATCTAAATCCAGCTTTAATTATTCTTGTGTAACCGCCTTTTCTATCTAGATATCTTTTAGAAAGTGTTTTTTTAACTTTATTAGCTGATTTAATATCTTGTAGTTTAGAAACTAACATTTTAGTTGTCTGTAAAGTTTCTTTTTTACCTAATGTTATTATTTTATCTGCTTGAGGTTTTAAAAATTTAGCTTTTGGCAAAGTAGTTTTAATCTGCTCATACTTA
The DNA here is from genome assembly GCA_902556285.1 of uncultured Pelagibacteraceae bacterium. Classification (GTDB taxonomy): domain Bacteria; phylum Pseudomonadota; class Alphaproteobacteria; order Pelagibacterales; family Pelagibacteraceae; genus Pelagibacter. The sequence goes on along the minus strand of CACDWD010000012.1, from coordinate 1,578 downwards.
ATTAAAGAATTAAGCATATTTTTAAGTAGAGCTTTTCTGTGCTCTGATGTTCTGTTTAACTTCTTATTTGCCAAACCATGTCTCATTAAATTGCTTCCTCCAATTTCTTTGACATTTCTGCAATGTTGTCTGGTGGCCAGTTAGGAATTTCCATTCCTAAATATAGAGACATACCTGTTAAAACTTCTTTAATTTCATTTAATGATTTTCTTCCAAAATTAGGTGTTCTCAACATTTCACCTTCAGATTTTTGAACTAGATCACCGATATAAATAATATTGTCATTTTTTAAGCAGTTCATTGATCTAACTGATAACTCTAACTCATCTACTTTTCTTAGTAAGTTTTTGTTAAATTCAGGTTCAGTAGAAACTTCTTTTACAGGAGCTTCAACTGGCTCATCAAAGTTTACAAACATTTTAAGCTGATCTTGGAAAATTCTAGCTGAATAAGCTACAGCATCTTCAGCAGAAATTGATCCATTAGTTTCAACTTCCATTATTAATTTGTCATAATCTAGTGCTTTACCTTCTCTAGCAGTACTTACTGAATATGAAACTTTTTTAACTGGACTATAAAGTGAGTCTATAGCAATAAGGCCTAATGGTGGCTCTTCAGGTTTATTTAGTTCTGCAGGAACATATCCTTTACCTGTATTAACATTCATCTCCATATGAAAAGTAGTATTTTCATCTAGATTACAAATAACTAAATCAGGATTTAAAATCTCAACATCTGCAACTGGAGCTATATCTGAAGCTTTAATTTCTCCAGGTCCTTTAGCATCTAAAATTAATTTTTTTGTACCCTCAGAATTACTTTTAAGTGCTAAAGATTTTACGTTTAAAACGATATCAGTCACATCTTCTCTAACACCTTTTATTGAAGTGAATTCATGTAAAACACCATCAATTTGAATTGATGTTACAGCAGCTCCTCTTATAGATGATAATAAAATCCTTCTTAGAGAATTTCCTAAAGTTAATCCATAACCTTTTTCTAAAGGCTCAGCTACAATTTTTGCATGGGTTAAGTCGTCACTTATTTGAACATCTAATTTAGATGGCTTGATTAATGACTTCCAATTTTTTACATTAACATTTTCGACTTCCATTAAACTCTCCTTTTCTTTGGTGGTCTAGTTCCATTATGAGGCATAGGTGTAGTGTCTTTGATTGACAAAATCTTAAATCCTCTAGCTTGCAATGCTCTTAAAGCTGTTTCTCTTCCTGATCCAGGGCCTTTAACTTCAACAGATAAAGTTTTCATTCCATACTCAAGAGCTTTCGAAGCTGCAGAGTCGGCTGCTATCTGTGCGGCATAAGGAGTTGATTTTCTTGATCCCTTAAACCCTTTTTGTCCTGCAGATGCCCATGAAATTACGTTTCCATTTGTATCAGCAATAGAGATGATGGTATTATTAAATGTTGATTGCACATAAGCAATTCCATTTAAAATATTTTTCTTAACTTTCTTCTTTTTTGAATAAGAACTTTTTACACTTTTTTTAGTAGACTTTTCTACTTTCTGATCTTTATTCTCAACTTTATCAGTTTTAGCCATAACTATTTTTTAGTT
>CACDWD010000011.1 GCA_902556285.1 uncultured Pelagibacteraceae bacterium | reverse complement strand
CAAAGTTATTTGGGTAAAATTTATAAAAGTTAATTTTTAGAAATTAATCTTTGTCTTAGATAATCAATAGGATAAGTTCGTCCATTTATATCACAGTGCCAAAAAGTCCATCCATTGCAACTTTCAGCTCCTAAAATAGTAGCCGCAACTTTGTGTATAGAACCCTCTGCTTGATCATGTTTTATACTACCATCAGCCATAATTCTGGCTGTTATTTTTTTCTTATTATCAAAAATATTAGTTCCAGGTTTAATTATTCCAAGCTCAACTAATGAACCAAAAGGAATTCTTGGTTTTGATCTATTATTTTTTAGCGTATCTAATAAGTCGTCCTCAATAGGTTTTGTAGCTTTTATGCGTTGCTCAGCAGCTTTAAAATAATTTTTTTCCTTTTCTATTCCAAAATAATTTCTTCCTAGTTTTTTTGCTACTGTAGCTGTTGTTCCTGATCCTAAAAAAGGATCAAGTATGAGGTCATTTTTATTAGATGTAGCTAGTAAAATTCTATGTAATAGTGCTTCTGGTTTTTGTGTAGAGTGAATTTTTTTTCCATCCTTTTTAAGTCTTTCAGAACCATTGCATATTGGAAGATCCCAATTAGATCTCATTTGCAAATCATCATTTAAGCATTTTAAAGATTGATAATTGAATGTGTATTTTGATTTTTCACTTTTAGAAGCCCATATCAAAGTTTCATGAGCGTTAGTAAAACGTGTTCCTCTAAAGTTTGGCATTGGGTTGTTTTTATTCCAAATGACATCGTTTAAAATCCAGAAACCTAAATTTTGGATTGCTGTGCCAACTCTAAAAATATTATGGTAGCTTCCTATAACCCAAATTGCTCCATCTTTTTTTAAAATTCTTTTACATTCACCAAGCCATTCATAAGTGAAATCATCATATTTTTTAAAATTTTCAAATTGATCCCACTTATCATTTACCGCACTAACCTTTGATCTATCGGGTCTAGTTAATTCACTTTTTAATTGTAAGTTGTAAGGAGGATCAGCAAAAATTAAATCAAAAGTTTCACGTGGAATTTTTTTTAATTCTTCGAGACTATCTCCATTAATTATTTTATTTTTGAAATCAGTTTTCATTTGTATTAATTAATTAGACTCCAAATGGATTCCACGGTCAACCTGAGATTGAAAAATTTGGATTCGATTAGTGTTTCTAAATTAGAAGGTAACTAGATGTAGTATTAATTTATTTTAGATATTGGTGAAAAAGTTTTTCTATGATGTTTGGTAATACCTAATTTTTTCAAAGCTTTTAAGTGCTGTTTTGTTCCGTACCCAAAGTTTTTATCCCAGTAATAACCTGTATTTTTTTTTGACAACGTGGCTATAAACTTATCCCTTGATACTTTAGCAATTATAGAAGCTGCCGAAATAGAGGGGATTTTTTTATCTCCTTTAATAACTGATTTTAAATTATAATTTTCTAATTCTGGAGTTTTGTTTCCATCTATCAGAACGTGTGTTGGTTTTTTCTTAAGTTTTTTTATAGCTCTTTTCATAGCCAGCAAACTTGCCTGTAGTATATTCAGCTTTTCTATTTCTTTGACAGAAGCTTTGCCTATGGACCAAATAGAATTTTTTTTTATATATGTACAAAGATACTCTCTCTCTTTTTTACTTAATAATTTTGAGTCTTTTAATAATTTTTGATTAATTGATTTTTTTAAAATTACTGCTGAAGCATAAACAGGCCCAATTAAACTTCCTCTACCAACCTCATCAACCCCAGCAATTATCTTCATCAAATTTTTAACTTCAGATCTTTTATTTTGTCTCTAATTTTCTTTAAATCTTCCCATGAGTGTTTTTTATTTTCTGGAAAACGGATTAAATAAGATGGATTAAAAGTTATCATTAAAGGGAATGTTTTGTTTTTTAAAATCACTTCCTTCCAATGTCCTCTTTCATTAGTTATTTTTTCACTTATTCCTGTAACAGCCTCCATTGCTGAACTACCCATCAAAACAATGATCTTTGGGTTTATAATTGATATATGCTCTTTCAAAAATACTGAGTATCTTTTAATTTCGGTCGAGGTTGGTTTTCTGTCATCAGGTGGTCTAAAATTGATTGCATAACTAGTGTAAATATTTTGTCTCTTAATATTGATGGCTATAAGCATTTTGTTAAGAAGTTCACCAATTTCACCTCTAAATGGGACGCCCAATTTTTCTTCCTCATGCCCAGGAGCCTCTCCAATTAACATTAAAGGACTATTTATATTTCCCTCACCTAAAATAATTGTATTTGAATTTTCTTTCAATTTACAATTTTCAATTGAATTTATTTGATCTTTTAAATTTTTTATTAATTCTTCTTTATTAATTTGCAGATTTCCATTGTTCGTTTCTAAAATATTAAATCTATTTATTGGCTTATCAGCGAATATAAATTTTGGCTCAATAGTATTAATTAGTTCTTGGTTTAATTTGGTATTTTGATTTATCACTTTTTTAGTCATAGTATGGTCACATGTTCCTAAAATTTCTAAAATTAGTACTATTAATATTCATATCTTATCAGACACCTTTGTATTCTAAAAGTGCTACTTTTAATGATTTCAACTCAAGAGATTTATCAAATTATTTTTCTGGAATTGTTGCATTTGAAAATCGAGATAATTCTGAAGCTTTAAAATTTTTTAACTTAACCAAAGTATTAATTAACAAACATGACAGTTATTTAAAAAGATATGTTAACTCTTTAGTTTTAGATAACAAAGTACCTCAAGCAATTAATGTATTAAATAACAATGCAAACAAATCTAATTCAGATTTTTATGATGCATATATAATTTTAATAATTGACAGTTTAAAAAAAAATAACTTTAAAAAGGCTGACGAATATTTAACACAAAGTTTAAAATTTCAAGATGAAGATAGGATAAACCTAGTTATATTTGAAACTCTAAAACAGTATATTTATACATTTAAAAATAAAAAAATATTAGATAACAAAAAAAATTTTGGGAATCTGTCTCTTATAGCCGAGACATTCCAAAGATGTTATATTGAAGACAAAAGAACTTCGTCATTTTTTCTTAATTTAATAAATAATCAACAAGGCGACTATTCAAGATACATTTTCTTTTATCTTAATCATTTAATTGATAACAATAAATTAAATGAAGCAAGATTAGTTGTTGAACAAATTGATTATATAAATTCAACACTTTTACTTTCACAAAGTAAAAGTTGGGTAGACAAAGAAAAATTCGATGATTTTGGAAAAATTTTTTCATGCAAAGATCATAATGATCTTGTAAGTGAGTTTTTATTTTTAATCTCTAATCTTTATTCTTCTCAGGATAATTTTGAGAAATCAAATTTTTACTTAAATTTGTCAAACTATTTAAATCCCAACTTTGAATTTAATTTGTCATTGGTTGCAGAAAATTTTTATCTTAATGATGAATTTGATAAAGTACAAAGGATCTTAAAAAACTTTAAAAAAAAAGATGAATTTTATTATTGGTTTAGATTAAAAAAAGAAGCTCAAATAATAATTCAACAGCAGGATTATGAAAATGGGATTAAATATATAGATTCAAAATTTAATAAAATTGAAAATCCAAATATAAAAATGATTTTTGATTTAGCTAATTTTTATAAGAATTCTAAAAATTATGAAAAGGCAATAGATCGTTATACAGAAATTATTTTAAAACTGGATGACAATTCACTTATTAAATCAGATGTATTGTATCGTAGAGGTGGTAGCTATGAAAGAATGGGCAATTATGAAAAGTCAGATGAAGATTTATTGCATGCGCTTAAAATTGATCCTAGTGATGCATATATTTTGAATTACCTTGCTTACTCTTGGTTAGAGCGTGATTATAAAATTAATGAAGCAATGGATATGTTGAAAACAGCATATGATTTAAAAAGCAATGATCCATATATTATTGATTCAATAGGTTGGGCATATTTTTTAATAGAGGATTATGTAGAAGCAGAAAAGTATTTAAAAAGAGCTGTAGAATTAATGCCAGATGATCCAATCGTGAATGATCATTATGGAGACATTTTATGGAAATTAAATCGAAAAATTCAAGCAAGATATTTTTGGAATAACGTATTAACTTTTGATGACACCGAAGACGATATGAGAGAAAAAATTAATATTAAAGTAATAGAGGGTCTTAAAAATTCCTAAATGAAAATTAATAAAATTAAATCTTATGCAAAGTTAAATTTAGCACTAAATATCACTGGAAAAAAAAAGGTTTTACATAAAATTGAAAGTATAATTGGTTTCATAGATTTACATGATGTTATTTCGATAAATCAACATAATGGAAAAAAACACCATATTTCTTTTTATGGAAAGTTTTCTAAAAATATTGGAAAAAAAAATACTGTTCAAAAATTATTTCAAATACTAGATAAAGAAAATTTATTAAAAAATAAAAAATTCAAAGTTAAAATTAAAAAATTAATCCCTCAAGAAGCTGGGTTGGGCGGAGGATCGATGAACGCAGCTAGTGTGTTTAATTATCTGGTTAAAAAAAAAATTATTAATCCTAATCATCAAAAAACTCGAAGTATCTGTGATTTGGTTGGTTCTGATGTTATTTTAGGTACTATTTCATCCAGCTGTGTGTTGTCATCAGGTGGTAAAATAAAAAAGATTTATAATACTCCAAAATATTACTCTACTTTAGTAAAGCCTGATTTTGGGTGCTCAACTAAAAAAATATACTCAGCTGTTCGAAATTATACAAAATCAAAATATAACAAACCTAAAAAAAACATGTTTGGAGTAAAATATTTGATTGATCAACAAAATGCACTTGAAATAATAGCACTCAAAAAATATCCAAAACTAAAAAAAATAAAGTTGTTCTTAGAAAGCATCAATAATCCATTATTTGTAAGAATGACTGGTTCAGGATCAACAATTGTTGCCTATTATAATTCATTAAAGAGTTGTAAATTAGCAAAAGCTAAATTTAAAAGAAAATATAAAAATTATTGGTGTGTTACAGCAAAAACTATATGAATTTTATATTTTTATGTTATAGGAAGCTAGTATTGGGGCGTAGCCAAGCGGTAAGGCACGGGTTTTTGGTACCTGCATCCTAGGTTCGAATCCTAGCGCCCCAGCCATTTATGAAAAATTTTTTAGATAAATTTTTTTCCCGATCAAAAAATCTTGATTATATCAGTCAAAATTTAAAACAAATTACTTTAACAACACCAGCAAATAAAATTTTTGAAGCAATTAATAATTTTTCAGAGAAAAGTGAAATCAGATATGTGGGTGGGTGTGTAAGAAAAGTGATAAAAAAAGAAAATGTTGATGATATTGACCTATCAACAAATTTAACGCCACCGGAAGTTTGTGAGGCTCTTAAAAACAAACAAATAAGTTATTACGAAACAGGAATTGAACACGGAACTATAACCGCAATAATTGACGAATATAAATATGAAATTACTTCTTTAAGGAAAGACGTCTCAACCGATGGAAGGCATGCTGAAGTAGAATTTTCCTTAGATTGGAAGGAAGATGCCTCTAGAAGGGATTTTACTATCAATTCAATTTATGCAGATGGCGATGGCAATTTATTTGATCCATTTAACGGTAAAAAAGATTTGGAGGAGGGTAATATTAATTTTATTGGCAATGCGGAAAAAAGAATTCAAGAAGATTATTTACGTATTTTGAGGTATTTAAGATTTTATTTAAATTACTCAAATCATAAGCACCAGCCAGAAATAATAAAAAATATAAAAAAAAATATTGATGGAATTTCAAATATATCATCTGAAAGGTTAATCGATGAGCTAAAAAAAATAACTAGTTCAAATGGATTTTTAAAACTGTTTAAAGATAAAGAAAGTTTAGAACTCATGGAAATAATTTTCCCTCAATTAAAGAATATTAAAAATTTTAAAAGACAAAATTCTTATGCTGCAGAGAATTTTTTAAAAATTGACTTTATATTCTTAATTGCGCTTTTAGTGATTGATGGGACTGATAATACTGATTATTTTCTTTATAAATTTAAAATATCTAACAAAGATAAGAAAAGATTAAAATTAATAGATCTTTTTTATAGAGAAAAAGTAACTTTAAACAACTTTACAGAGAAAAATCTGAATAAATTTTTTTATTTTAATGGGCGACAGGCTGTAATAGATATAATTAATTTTAAAATATTTATCTCAAACAAAGTAGAAAAAAAACTAATTAAACTATTAGACACTTATAAAGAGAAAGTAATTCCAACTTTGCCAATAGGGGCTGATCTATTAATGTCTAAATTTCAAATTCCTGAGGGTAAAACTTTAGGTAATAAATTAAAAAGGATTGAAGAAACTTGGGTTCAAAACGGATTTCAAATTTCAGATAAGCAGGTACAACAAATAGTTAAAAGTTAAATATATTTAACGTCTTTAATTTCAAAATTTTTTACACCAGAGGGTGTATTTATTTCAACTAAATCACTTTTATTTTTTCCAATCAAACCTTTGCCAATTGGTGATTGAAAGAAAATAAGTTTTTGTTTTAAATCTGCCTCATCTCTTCCAACAATTTTATAATTAATTTTTTCACCAGTATCTAAATCTTCTAAATAAACTGTAGATCCAAAAATTACTTTTCCCTCATTGTTTAGCTTTGTAACATCAATAACATTTGCTCTTGCAATAATATCGTTAATTTCTGTAATTCTTCCCTCGTTATGAGATTGTTCTTCTTTAGCTGCATGATATTCAGCATTTTCTTTAAGGTCTCCATGGGATCTCGCTTCAGCAATTGCAGCTACTATCTCAGGTCTTTTTTTTTCTTTTAAGAAAACTAATTCTTCTTTTAGTTTATTTAATCCGTTTAATGTTATTGGCTCTTTATCCATTTTTTTATTTCCATTTTGCAACCGGAGGTAATGACATCAAAATTCCTTCAATATTACCACCAGTTTGTAGTCCAAATTTTGTTCCTCTATCATAGAGCAAATTAAATTCTGCGTATCGACCTCTTTTAATATACTGAAACTCTTTATCTTTTAAAGTCCATTTTCTTTTTAATTTTTTTTTAATTATTTCATTAAATAGCATTTGAAATGTAACACCAACATCTCTGACAAATTTAAAGTCATTTTCAAAATTATCATTTTTATAGTCAAAAAATATTCCACCTATACCTCTGGCTTCTTTTCGGTGAGGTAGATAAAAATATTCATCACACCACTTTTTATATTTTTTATAATAATTTTTATTATGTCTATCGCACATTGCTTTTAATATTTTATGAAAGTTTTTCTTCTCTTTTTCATCTTTTATTGCTGGGGTTACATCCATACCTCCGCCAAACCAATTCTTTGTTGTACAAATAAATCTGGTATTAAAATGCATTGCAGGAATATGGGGATTTTGCATGTGCATAACTATTGATATTCCTGATGCCCAAAATCTACGATCTTTACTTGCCCCTGGTATATTCTTTTGAAATTGTATAGGAAATTTTCCGTAAACTTTTGAAAAATTTACTCCTACTTTTTCAAAAATTTTTCCATTTTTAAGAATTCTATATTCACCACCACCCTCATTTTTTTTATTGCTTCTTTTCCAAGAAGTTGTTTCAAAATTTACTTTATTTTTCTCAATTTTTAAAATGTCGTCGCATATTGCATTTTGTAATAGCTTAAACCAGTTACTCGCTAAGTCTTTTTTGATTGAAATATCCATTTTATATTAATTCTATTTGACGCAAACTTTCTGCCAAAACAATGGCAACAGACGATGCAATATTAAGAGATCTTACTTGGCTATTCATTGGTATTTTTAAACGATTTTTAATAATTTTATGAACCTCTTCCGGTACCCCAGCACTTTCTCTTCCAAACAAAATAGTATCATCAGGCTTAAATTTAAATTTAGTATAATTTATTGAACCCTTAGTTGTCATCAATACGATTCTTTGTTTCTTCTTTGCCTCAAAAAATTTTTCAGAACTTTGATAAAATTCTATTTGACTATAGTCCATATAGTCCATAACCACTCTTTTAAATCGTTTATCTGATAATAGAAAGCCACATGGTTCAATTATTTCTAGTTTAGCACCCAAACAAGCACAAGTTCTTATGATTGCAGCAGTATTCTGAGGTATATCAGGCTCGTACAAAGCTATTTTGGGTCCTAAAATTGTTGAATTATGTGTCATTCTTTCAGTAGTAAAATAATTATTTTATATTATATGAATTCGTATATTAACTATTTTAAATCAAAAAGAGATAATAATAAAAGCTACTAAAAGTGTCTGAAAAAAAAACAAAAAGAAGAGATTTTTTATTTACAGCTACCACAGCTGTAGGAGCTGTTGGTGCAGCTGCAGTGGTGTGGCCAATGATAGATCAAATGAATCCAGACGCTTCTGTTAAAGCATTAGCTAGTACAGAGGTTGATGTAAGTTCATTAACACCTGGAAATACATTGACTGTTTTATGGAGAGGTAAACCAGTCTTTATAAGAAGAAGAACTCAAGAAGAAATTGATGAGGCAAGAGCCGTAAAGATGGAGGATTTAATTCATCCAGAAAAAGATGAAGATAGAGCAAAAAACCCTGAGTGGCTTGTTATGTTAGGTGTATGTACACACCTTGGATGTGTACCTCTAAATGATAAAGGTGATTATAATGGGTGGTTCTGTCCATGTCATGGATCTCATTATGATACTTCTGGAAGAATTAGAAAAGGACCAGCACCTTGGAATATGGAAGTGCCTAAATATGAATTCGTTGATGCAAACACAATTAAAATTGGATAAAGAAAATGAGTGACCACGATTACAGACCAAAATCGAAGGTAGGACAATGGTTTAATGATCGATTGCCACTATTAACTCTTGCAAATCATTTAACAGATTATCCGACTCCTAAAAATTTAAATTATTGGTGGACATTTGGTGGAATTTTAACTTTTTGCTTAATCACTCAAATTGTTACCGGATTAACTCTTGCAATGCATTACATTGCTCACGCAGATATGGCTTTTGAGAGTGTTGAGCACATCATGCGTGATGTCAATTACGGTTGGTTAATTAGATATATTCATGCAAATGGTGCATCTATGTTTTTCTTAGCAGTCTACATTCATATTTTCAGGTCATTATTTTATGGTTCTTACAAAGCACCAAGAGAAATAATTTGGATAATTGGAATAATTATTTACTTGCTAATGATGGCGGCTGCATTTATGGGCTATGTATTGCCTTGGGGACAAATGAGCTTTTGGGGAGCAACTGTAATCACAAATTTATTTAGTGCTATTCCATTAGTTGGAGAGGGTATTGTCACTTGGTTGTGGGGAGGTTATTCAGTCGACAACCCTACGTTAACTAGATTTTTTACTTTGCATTATTTAATTCCATTTTTAATTTTAGGATTAGTTGTTTTACATATATGGGCTTTACATGTTCCTGGAAACAACAATCCAGTTGGAATAGATATAAAAAAACCTTCTAAAGATACTGTACCTTTCCATCCTTACATAGTAATTAAAGATGGTTTTGCTTTATTAATGTTCATGATTGTGTTTGCTTTCTTTGTATTCTACGCACCAAATATTTTAGGTCACGCAGATAATTATATCGAGGCAAACCCAATGGTAACACCCGCACACATTGTTCCTGAATGGTATCTCTTACCTTTTTATGCAATATTAAGATCAGTTCCTGATAAATTGCTAGGAGTTGTAGCTATGTTATCTGCAATATTAATCTTAGCGGTTTTACCTTGGTTAGATACGTCAAAAATAAGATCTGCGGTATTCAGACCTTTATATAAACAATTTTACTGGATACTAGTTGCTGATGTTTTGATACTTGGTTATGTGGGTGCAATGCCAGCTGAGGGACTTTACTTGTTGATAGCACGAGTTGCAACAGCGTATTACTTTTTGCATTTTTTAGTTATTCTTCCTGTTCTAGGCTTTAAAGAAAAAACTTTACCAGTGCCTCTAAGTATTACCGAACCTGTTCTAGGTGGTTCACCAAATCTAGCTGCCGCCAGAAATAAAGAAAGTAAAATAGAATAAGGTGAAAAATTTATTTAAATTATTTTCTATAATAATCTTAATTATTACTTCAAATTCAAATTCTTTTGCTGCTGAAAAAGTAGAATATCTAAAAACTGACTGGAGTTTTAAGGGTCTATTTGGAAAATTTGATAGAGCTTCTCTTCAAAGAGGTTATCAAGTTTATACTGAAGTATGTGCCTCATGTCATTCGATGAAGTATTTAAGTTATAGAAATTTAGCAGAGCCAGGAGGGCCAGAATTCTCTGAAGCTCAAGCTAAAGCTATAGCAGCTTCATTTGAAGTAACCGATGGCCCAAATTCAGATGGTGAAATGTTTACAAGACCAGGTAAATTATCTGATAAATTTGTAATGCCATATGACAATGTAAAAGCTGCCCAAGCAGCAAATGGCGGTGCATACCCTCCAGACATGTCTGTTTTGGTTAAAGCTCGAGGTGGTGGAGTTGATTACATATATTCTTTATTACAAGGATATGAAGAAGCTCCTAGCAACGTATCTTTAGATGACGGAGTTTATTACAACAAATATATGTATGGTAATAAAATTAGAATGGCTGCTCCATTATCAGATGGATTAGTAGAGTATGGTGACGGAACAAATGCAACAGTAGAACAGATGTCAAAAGATGTAACGACCTTCTTAATGTGGTCAGCTGAACCTCATTTAGAATCTCGACATCAGATGGGCTTTAAAGCGATTGTTTATTTAATTATTTTAACCGTTTTAGTTTATTTTAGTATGAAAAGAATCTGGTCACGTGTTGAATCTAAAGTTTAATACATCTCCATCTTTAACAATATAGTCTTTACCTTCTAATCTCATTTTTCCGTTAGCCTTAGAATTTACCCATCCATTATTGGCTACAAAATCCTCATAAGATATAGTTTCAGCTCTAATGAAACCTTTTTCAAAATCTGTATGAATTTCTCCTGCTGCTTTAGGAGCAGAACAATTTTTTTGTATTGTCCACGCTCTTGTTTCTTCAGGTCCAGATGTAAAATATGTATCAAGTTCTAATATTTTATACCCCTTTTGAATCAACATACTTAAACCTGTATCTTTTAAACCAATCATATCCATATAATTTTTTTTTTCATCTTCTGCTAATTCATTTATTTGGTTTTCTATATCTGCAGAAACAATCAGGGTGTTATCTTTTCCAAATTTTTCGATGAAGTCTTTAGTATACTTATTTCCATCCTGTACGCTTTGCTCATCTACATTACAAACAAATATCTTTGGTTTTATTGATAAAAGACCACTTTGATTAAGTTGTTTTGTATCAAATTGAGAATTTAATATTGATATATCTTTATCATTATTAATGCAGTCTAATGCAATCTCTAAAATCTTAAGCTGGTCTTCGTCGACATTTTTTTTATTATTTTTTTCAAGTCTTTTTTGAATAGATTCTAGGTCAGCTAGCATCATCTCAGTTTCAATGATCTCGAGATCTCTTATAGGATCAACGTCTGGATTAACATTTTGAATGTCGTCTGAGTCAAAGCATCTAATCAAATGAATAACTGCATCAACTTCTCTTATGTGGGACAGAAATTTATTACCTAATCCTTCACCTTTAGATGCGCCCTTCACAAGACCAGCTATATCTACAAATGAAATAGTTGTGTTTATTGTTTTTTTTGATTTTGAAACTTGAGATAATTTGTTCAATCTTTCATCTGGAACAGGGACTACTCCTACATTAGGATCTATCGTACAAAATGGAAAATTTGCAGCTTGAGCTTTGCTTGAGTTTGTTAAAGCATTGAAGAGTGTAGATTTACCTACATTAGGCAAACCAACAATTCCACATTTAAAACTCATTATTTATTATTTACACTGCTAGAGAATAAATCTAATTTTTTGTCTATAAGTATTGAAATAGAATCTGTGATATTACTGGTAATTTTTTCCAATCCGAGCATTTCATCCTCATCAAAATTTTGAAGAACAAAATCACCAACTTCCATTTTATCTTTTGGTTTACCAATTCCTATTCGCACTCTTGAATAATCTTTACCAATAAATTTATCTATTGATGCAATTCCGTTATGTCCTGCATCAGAGCCGCCAAATTTTGCTTTTATTTTTCCAAATTCTACATCTAGATCGTCATGAAAAACGATAACATCCTCAGCATCTATTTTGAAATATTCAATTAATTCTCTAATACAAATTCCAGAATTATTCATAAATGTTAAAGGTTTGATTGCGTAAACTTTTTGGTCTCCTACATTACCAGTTGTGAGAAGTCCTTTGAATTTTGGTTTTTGTTTTGAAAGTCCAAATTTTTTGTTTATTGCATCTATAATTTTGAAACCAATATTGTGCCTATTGTTTTCACTGTCTGGGGTTGGATTGCCTAATCCTACAAGTAGAAGCATAAAATATTAATAATGGAGAATAAAATTCAATTTTAATTAACTTATTTTTTTTCTTCAGCAGGTTTTTTATCTTCACCTTCTTTTTTATCACCATCAGCTGCTGGCTTATCTCCACCTTCAGCTGCCGCCGCTTCTGCTCCTTCAGCACCTTCTCCTTCAGCCTCTTCAGTTTCCGCAGGTTTTTCAGGTTCTTTCATAACAGTCGGAGCTGCTAAAGTTGCAATTACGAAATCTCTTCCTTGTATCGTAGGAGTAACGTCACTGTCTAGTTTTATAGAAGAAATCTTAAAACTCTCTCCAATATCAACTCCATCAAGATCTATTACAAGATTTTCAGGAATTTTTTCGCTTGGACATTTTAGCTCAACTTTTCTTCTTACAATGTTTAAAACTCCACCTCTTTTCAAACCAGGAGATTTTTCATGATTTAAAAATTTTACTGGAACTTCAATTCTAACTTTTATTCCTGCAACTATTCTTAGAAAGTCTACATGAATTGGTTCATCTGAAATAATGTCATATTTTATTTCTCTTGGTAAAACTTTTTGAGGTTTACCATCAACATTTAAAGTTATGATGCTTGATAAAAAGTTTTCTTTTTCAATTAGTGACTTGAGTATTTTTTTTGATATTGAAATTTTCTCGTTTTGAGCCTCTCCACCATAAATTATAGCAGGCACATTACCATTATCTCTTAATGAATTTAATTCACCTTTAGTTTTGGTATTTCTGATGTTGGCGTCTAATGAATTCATAAAAACAAGGGTTTTTAGCTCAAGTTACTTAATAACTCAAGGTATTTATTTGAATAAATCTGATACTGAGGTTGAATTAGATATTCTTTTAATTGCTTCTCCCATAAGCCCTGAAATTGACAGAACCTCAATGTTTTTAACACCTTTAGTTCTGCTCATGTTATCGATTGTATCAGTTATTACTAAATTTTTAATTACTGAATTTTTAATTTTTTTTACAGCTTCACCGCTGAGTACACCATGAGTTATATAGACATAAACTTCTTTAGCCCCTCTATCTTTAAGAGCTTTAGCTGCATTTACTATTGTTCCTCCTGAATCGATTATATCATCTACAATTATGCAAGTTTTACCTTTTACATCTCCTATCACATTCATGACTTGAGATTGACCTGGTTTTGGTCGTCTTTTATCTACAATCGCTAATCCGACATTTAAGAGTTTACCTAGTGCTCTTGCTCGCTCAGTTCCACCCACATCTGGAGCAACACAAATTAGGTTTTTACTTTTTATATTTTTTTTTGCATGTCGTGCAAAAATAGGTGTTGCAAACAAGTTATCTACCGGAATATCAAAGAAACCTTGAATTTGACCTGCATGTAAATCAACAGTAACTACTCTGTCAGCACCCGCTTTAGTAATTAAGTTTGATACTAATTTTGCAGAAATTGAAGTTCTTGGTACTACTTTTCTGTCCTGTCTAGCATAACCAAAATATGGAATTACTGCAGTTATATTTTTTGCAGAAGATCTTTTTAGTGCATCAATACACAACAAAAGCTCCATCAAATTATCATTAGCAGGCGAAGATACAGATTGAATAATAAAAATACTGTTTCCTCTAATATTCTCATTTATTTCAACATAAATTTCACCATCAGAAAAATTTCTAATACTAGAGTTTACTAATTTAGATTTTAGATATTTAGCAATATTCTTGCTTAATGGTTTGTTGCTATTTCCGGATAATAATTTCATTAAAAAAGCCTAATAAAGCATAATTATTGAAATATTTCTACCATAATCATCATGATTTAGCCTTAACGCTCTTCTTGCACTAAAAAAATTATTATTAATATCAAATGTATCAATATTTAAAGACTCAATATTTTTTATTTTATTCTTCAAAAGACATGATTTTACATATTTAGGTAAATCAAAATAAAGCTTTTTGTACTTAATTTTAAAAAATTTATTATTTTTTTTATCCTTTTTTATAAATTTTCTTTTAAAATCTTGTTTGACTTCATAATTTTTAGCTGAGATAGCAGGTCCGATAGCTGCAGTAATATTTTTAGGATTAGATCCTTTTTTGATCATAAATTGGATTACTTTGCTAATTATATCTTTGAATGCACCTTTCCACCCTGCATGAATTGCAGCAACTAATTTTGTTCCTTCATCACAGATTAAAATCGGCACACAATCAGCGGTTAAAACACCAATTGGTATGTTTTTTTGGTTTGTAATTACTGCGTCTGCTTTTGGTTTTGATCTAAATTTATTTTTTTTATTAATATAAACAAACTTATTACTATGTATTTGATGAAGTAAAAAAATATTTTTAGCGGTGCTTTTTATTTTTTTTTTTACTATTTGTAAATTTTTTTTAACATCTGAGGGATTATCTTTAGAACCAGGACCACAGTTTAAACTTTTATAAATTTTTTTTGATTTACCACCAGTTTTATTAAAAAAACCATGTTTAATTATTTTAATTTTTGAGAGTTTTTTTGATTTTATCAATTTTGAAAACCTGTTTTAAAATTATTTCTCTTATTTTTTACAAGCATGACTTTGAACAATTCACCCATTTGCTTTTCATCTATCAAACGTCTTACTCGATAAAATAAATCTGCTTTGTTAGAAAATGCTATATTTTTGCTGACTATTTCTGCTCTTTGAAGAATACCCATATTTGTTAAAAATTTTTTTTGATTTGTAAAAATCGAATTAACTTTTTTAAACTGATTTATAAATTTTTCAAAGGAATGAAAGTTTATATTGTAAGTAATATCAGAGTCTCCAATATTTTCTAAAATATTAGAATATTTGTGATTATTTACTGCCTGAAGAGTTTCATGCATTTTGCTATCTGCATAACCATAATCAATAACTAACATTCCTCCATCATTTTTTTGTATTAAGTCACAAATTGTTTTTAAATATTTAAATGAGTCTGGCGAATATTCTATAATGTTCTGATTTTTTGATATTTCAAAATTTAGATGTTTCTCAATTTTTTTTATATCAATTTTTTCATCTTTAAACTCGGCTTGTTTTGGATCATTCAAATTTACGAATCTTTCAAACCAACCATCTTTTTTTTTAAAAAATTGTTTGATTGGTATGGCATCAAAGAATTCATTAGCTAAAAAAATTGTTGGGTTTGCGTTTATTTTTTCAATATCTTTTAACCATGAAAATTTTTTAGAATTTAAATTTTTTTTTTGTTCATTTATTAAAAAATCACTTTTTTCATGAATTACAAAATTGCATGCATTGTAACATTCTGGAAAATTTATAAGTGTCTCATCAATGACTTTCATCATTTCGCCATTTCCAGCTCCCAGTTCTAGCAAATTAAATTTTTTTGGAGAGCCTATACTTTTCCAAAAAGTAATTGTCCAAATTGCAATTATTTCCGAAAATAATCTTGTAATATTAGGAGCAGTAATAAAGTCACCATCCTCACCAAAAGGATTTTTTTTCATGTAATAACCTTTATCCTTATCGTAAAGAGCTAAATTTATAAATTGATCTAATGGTAAATTATTAGTGTTAGCGAGTTTCATATTTTAAATAAAATAAGATTAGCCCCGATATTATAAATATTAAACTTACTACTTGCCCTATCGTGAAGTTTAAAAATATATAACCAAGCTGTTCATCTGGTACTCTATAAAATTCAACAATAAATCTGAAGATTGAGTAAATTATTAAAAATAATCCTGAAATTACACCGGGTTTATCTGAAAATTTGTTTTTAAAAAAAGTTAATAATAAAAATAAAAATAAACCTTCTAATAGTGCTTCGTATAATTGTGAGGGGTGTCTAGGAAGATTATCTACTTGAACAAATGTTACTGCCCAGGGCACATTAGTTATAGTTCCATACAATTCTGAATTTATAAAGTTTGCTATTCTTCCAAAAAATAACCCGACTGGAGCTACTAAAGCGACAATATCCAAATATAAGAATGGATTTTGATTATTTTTTTTAGCAAAAAATATAGATGCAAAAATAACTCCAATTAAACCACCGTGGAATGACATTCCACCTTGCCAAATTTTAAATATATCTAATGGATTATTTATATAAAAACTTAAATCATAAATAAAAATATAACCAAGTCTTCCTCCTAAAATTATTCCTATAATTAAATAAGTTAAATAATCATCAAATTTATTTTTAACATCTATGTCTTGGATAAATAATTTTTTAGCTAGTATCCAGCCTAATGTAATTCCAAATATATAAGCCAAAGAATACCACCTGATTTCTAAAGAAAATATTTCTAAGGCTACTGGGTCAAAATTATTAATGAACATTTTCAATAATACTTATAATGTATATCTTAAATATGAGAAATTCTAAATTTATAATTGATAAGTTTGCTAAATTAATAGAGCAGGGACTAGTCTCTTCAAAAGATTTAACTACAGAATTATTTAATATCTTAAAATCTAAAAGAGATGAGTTTGTTTTTAAAATGAAACTTACTAGTAAAGATGAGTTTGAAGTACTCTCAAAACGTGTTGAGAATCTCGAAAATAAAATAAATAAACTTGAGAAAAAAAAAGCAAAAAAAGTTAAACAGGCAAGAAAACCTTAACTCTTAAACCATCCATTTTTGACTTTTCTAACATTATATTTCCTCCATGAGATTTGATAATGTCCGATGAAATTGATAAACCAAGACCAACACTTGATTTAGAGTCTGCTCGACCTTTATCTATTTTATAGAAAGGTTTAAATACATTTTCATACTCATTTTTTGGTATTCCAGGACCATCATCATCAATAATAATGAATAAGTTTGTATTTTTTTTATTTAAGCTAATTTCAACTTTATTTGCATATTTCAGTGAATTATCAATTAGATTATTAAGACACCTATTAATTAAATTTTTCCTGCCATTAAAGTAAATTCTTGGTATTAAGTTTTGTGAGATATTTTCGTTATTATATTTTTCAATAACTTCTGAAATTAATTCAGATAGATTAAACATTTCATCTTTTTCAACATATGATGAGCTGGTGAATTGCAAATATTCATTTAGCATTTTCTCCATTTCATTGATGTCTTCAGTCAATTTATTAACAGTTTCTTTATCTTTTATAAAAGCTAATTGTAGTTTCATCCTTGTTAAGGGTGTTCTTAAATCATGACTTATTCCAGATAACATTTCTGTTCTTTGATTTAAGTGTCTTTCAATTCTCTTTCTCATTTTATCAAATTCATGTCCTGCTTGTCTTATTTCAAGCGCTCCAGAAGGTTTGAACTCTTCAATATTTTCTCCTTTACCAAACCTTTCAGCCGCACGAGCTAGGTTAGTGATTGGTCTAGTTTGATTTTTTAAAAATATTAGAGAAATGATCACCATTATAATTGCAGGTACCGTGATCCAAAGTGCAAATATTCTTGCTGAAGAACTTGCAACCCGATCTTTAGGTACTAAAAATTTAAAATAACCATCTTCGTATTTAATTCTTAAATCAATTAATTCTTTATAACTTGTTGTATCAAACCAGTATTCATCTAATCCAAATTTAGATTTTAGTTCTCTTCTTAAAGTTCTATCTATAGGACTAAACCATCTTTCAGTATCTGTATTTTGTAATTTTTCGTTATTGGTAAAGTCAATATTTAAATCTAAAAATATGGAAAAAAGATCTAGCAACTCTTGTTTATTTTCTTGCTCACTTTCATAAGCTTCAATAAATGTACTAATTTCATTTACTAAAGTTCTTGTCATACCTTTGTTTGTTTTGATCCAAAGGCTATCAAAAAAAACAATTGTAATTACTAGTTGCAGAACCAAAACTGGAATAGCAACAATAAGGAGCGCTCTATAAAATAATCTTTTTGGTAATATTTTTTTAAAGTAATCACTCAATCCAGAGAACATATCCTGCACCTCTTATTGTCTGTAAATATTTTGGATTTTTTGGATCAATTTCGATCTTTTTTCTAAGCCGAGTAATAATAACATCTATTGATCTTTCTTTATCTAGATTAATTAATTGTCCAATATCATCCCTGGAAAATGTTTTACCAGGGTTATTAATCATTTTTTCTAAAATTTTCTTTTCAGTTGCATTAATTTTGAATTCTTTATCACTTTTAAATATTAAAAGTTTGTTCAAATCAATTTTCACATTTTCAAATTCTATAATCCTTTTTTGATCTGTTTTGATAGTTTTATTTAATATGTTTTGTATTCTTAGAATTAATTCTTTTGGTTCAAATGGTTTCGGTAAATAATCATCAGCACCAATCTCTAACCCTTCGACCCTTTCATTTGCTTCACCTTTAGCTGTTAGAAGTATAACTGGTATATCTAATTTTTTTTTATTTTCTTTTAAAAATTCAAGCCCACTTTTACCAGGCATCATGATATCCAAAACTATTAAATCAAACTTAATAATTTTTATTTTTTCTAATGCATTTTCTGCATTTTCAGCAGTAGTGACTAAAAATTTATTTTCATTTAAATACTTTTTTACAAGAGATCTAATTCCATCATCATCATCAACCACTAGTATATGTGCAATAAACTTATCCATTAATTATTTTACTTAGTACATTATCAAAATTTATAACTTCTTCTGAACTTGAATTTAATAAAGCATTATAAATTCTTTTTTTTTGCAAATTGAAAATTTCATTAAAAATTTTTTTACCTTTATCATTAAGAAAAACATGCTTTACTCTAGTATCTTGGTTATCTTTTTTAAAAATGACGATTTCAAGTTTAATCAAGTCCTTGAGAACACGATTTAAGCTTTGTTTTGTTACTTTTAATCTCTTAAGCAGCTCAGAAATTGAGATCCCCTCATACATTGATAATAAATGAATTACTTTATGGTGTGCTAAACCAATTGAATATCTATCTAATATTTTTTTAGAGTCAGAAAAGGTTTCTCTGTAGCTTACGAATAGTTTTTCAATTAGATCTTTAAGCTGGTCATCTTTTAAATATAAAAGTTCTTTCATAATAGGTAAGTTATATTGACATATTAAAGATACAAAGATATTTTTCATTTATAAATTAAAAAAATTTTCACACATGATACCTTACGATAAGCGATCTGGAAAAATATGGTACAACAACGAATTAGTTGATTGGGCTGACGTTAAACTGCATGTTTTAAGCCATGGTATGCACTACGCTAGTTGTGTATTTGAAGGAGAGAGAGTTTATGACGGTTCAATTTTCAAATTAGAGGAGCACACAGCTAGATTTTTTCATTCTGCAAGAAGAATGGGTTTTGAAATTCCATATACTGAAGAAGAAATCAATAATGCATCAAATAAAATTATAGCAACACAAAAAGTAGAAAATGGTTACGTAAGACCTGTTGCTTGGAGGGGTAGTGAGATGATGGCTATTTCTGCACAACAAACGAAAATACATGTTGCGATTGCAACATGGGAATGGGGATCATATTTTGATCCTAAACTAAAAGTAGAGGGAATAAGATTAAATATTTCAAATTGGAGAAGGCCTGCACCTAATACAATCCCATGGGATACAAAAGCATCAGGTCTTTATATGATTTGTACTCTATCAAAACATGAAGCGGAAAAGCAAGGTTACTCAGATTCTTTAATGCTTGATCACGAAGGGAATATTGCTGAAGCAACTGGAGCAAATATTTTTTTCAAAGATAAAAATGGGGAAATTCATACCCCAATACCAGATTCTTTTTTAGATGGTATTACAAGAAGAACTGTAATTGGAATTGCAAAATCAAAAAATATAAAAGTACATGAGAGAAAAATTAGTCCAACTGAATTACCAAATTTTGTTGGATGTTTTTTAACAGGAACAGCAGCAGAAGTAACACCAGTATCTTGTATTGCTGAAAATCAATTTAAAGTTTGCGATATTATTATTGATTTAAATGAAAGTTATCAGGTATTAGTTAGAAAGAAAAAAGCAGCTTAGTCTTTACTGTCTTCAGACATAGCATGATCAATACCTTTTCGCATATAATCATATGCAGTAAAAAGTGTTAAAGCAGCCGATAACCACAAAAAAATTATACCTATAGTTTGAGCATTATAATCTTGGAAATTAATTATTTTATTTCCAGTATCTCCAGACAATAAAAGAGCAATTGATACCATTTGTAATACTGTTTTAAGTTTAGCAAGGTTTGAAACAGGAAGTTTTATTTTTCCCTTTGCTAAAAATTCTCTCAAACCTGAAATTAAAATTTCTCTTGTAAGAATTATTATTGCTGCAATTACCTCATAATTTCTGATTGTTCCATCCATAACCAGAAGTATTAATGCTGTAGCAACAATGATTTTATCAGCTATAGGATCTAATAATTCACCCAGTTTTGACTCTACTCCAAACATTCTAGCCAACATACCATCCAAGAAGTCTGTAAATGATGCAATAATAAATAATATTAAAGCAGTAAGATCACCATAAAATCCTGGAAGATAAAAAGCTAAAACAAAAAAAGGAACAATTATTATTCGCCCTATCGTTAATATGTTTGGAATTTTTTTTAGCATAATTATTCGTGAAAAAAGTTATATATCTTTTTTGCTACTTTTTCTTCAACACCTTCTACAGATTTTATTTCATCTAAGCTAGCAGACTCAACTGATCTTGCAGATCCAAAATGGTTCAATAAAGCTCTTTTTCTTATAGCCCCAATCCCCTCTATTTGATCTAACAGAGATTTGCTTATCCCTTTTTTTCTCTTTGCTCTGTGAGCGCTTATAGCAAATCTATGTGATTCATCTCTTATTCTTTGAAGAAAAAATAGAGTAGGGTCATTTCTGGTGAATTTATATTCTTTGCCATTGTGAAAAAAAGTTTCATTTCCACTATTTCTAAATTTACCTTTTGCTATTGCAATAATTGGAATGTCGTGAAGTCCTAATTCATTAAGGCTTTCTCTAGCAACAGAATATTGACCTTTTCCCCCATCTACTAGAACCAAATCAGGAAAAGCAAGGTAATTATCTTTTTCTTGAACTGCTCTTTTGAACCTTCTATTTAATACCTCTCTCATCATGCCATAATCATCTTGCTCATTTTTTTTATGCTTAATATTAAATTTTCTATATCTTTTTTTGATAAATCCTTCATCGCCGTAGGCTATTAAAGCGCCAACACTATTTGTGCCTTGAATATGACTATTATCATAAACCTCGATTAAGTTTATATTGGTTTCTAAATTAAATTTTTTTGCTACTGCATCGAACAATTCTTTATTATTCTGACTTTCATAAAGTTTTCTATTAAGACTATCTTTTGCGTTTTTAATTGCTTGATTAATTACTTTTAGTTTTGATCCTTTTTTCGCAACTGAAATATTTATTTGTTTACCTTCTTTTTGTGTCAGTGTTTTTTCAATTAGTGCTTTTTCCTTTATTTCTTCTGAAAGGATAACCGATGAAGGAACACTTTTATTTTCATAAAATTGAGAAACAAATGAATTAAGGATTTCACTAAACTTTTCATCTGGATCGTGTTTTGGGAAAAAAGCTTGATTGCCCCAATTTTGTTTTGATCTATAAAAAAATACTTGAATACAAGTTTTTCCAGATTCTTTATATCCAGCAATAACATCTGCCTCAACTAAGTTTGCTTCATTAATTCTCTGTGAAGATTGAATTATGTTTAATGCTTTAATTCTATCTCTTAAAATTACAGCTTTTTCAAAATTAAGATCCTCACTTGCCTTTTCCATTTGGTTAGAAAGATTTTTTTGAATTTTCCTAGATTTGCCTGAAACAAATTCAATAGCATCTTCTACTGTTTGATTGTATTCCTCTTTTTTTACATATCCTACACAAGGTCCAGAACATCTTTTTATTTGATATAAAATACAAGGTCTTTCTCTGTTTTTGAAAACGGTGTCATCACAAACTCTTAAATGAAAAATTTTTTGTATCATTTTAATTGTCCAATTAGCTGAACCAGCAGAGGCAAAAGGTCCAAAGTAAAAACCTTCTTTTGTTTTTTTTCCTCTATGTCTTTTTATTTGAGGCCATTTATCTTTATTACCAATAAATATAAATGGAAATGACTTATCATCACGTAAAAGGATATTAAATTTTGGTTTATGTTTTTTAATTAAATTTGCTTCTAGTAGTAAAGCTTCACTTTCATTAGATGTTGTTGTTATCTCTAATTTTCTTGTTTGAGACAACATTCGTTCAGTTCTAATTATATGATTTTTTTCTGCAACATAACTCTTTAATCTATTTGGTAAATTTTTTGCTTTACCTACATAAAGAATTTCATTCTTTTCATTAAGCATTCTGTATACGCCTGGAAGTTTTGGTACTAGAGGTAGCTCTTTTTTAATTACTTCTTTTCCTGTTTCAGAGCTTATCATGGCTTCTCTTTTTGGTAATTTGAATACCAACAGATGAACACTGTTTTAAAATTTCTAATTTTTCAATTTTCAACATTATTTTAGCAATCCTTTTGTCTTTAAATAATTCGTCAAAAACAGCTTCTGCTAAAGTTTCTAGGAAATTATAATGTTTCTTTTTTACAAGTTTCGAAATTAATTTTACTATAGTTCCATAATTAACAATGGATTTTATATCTTTATCGCTTGAAGGTTTTTTG
>CACDWD010000010.1 GCA_902556285.1 uncultured Pelagibacteraceae bacterium | reverse complement strand
TGGAAGAGGTGGTTCTGCAGGTAGAGGCGGAGGACCTATCCAGGCAACTTTAAGATCTCAACCGCCCAGTTCAGTTAATGGAAAAATAAGAATAACTGACCAGGGAGAAGTGATTCAACAAAAATATGGTTACGAGCCGTTAGCCAAGTATAATTTGTGCAGTTACATTGGAGCTGTAACAGAAGCAACATTAAATCCACCACCTGTTCCTAAAAATAATTGGAGAGAATTAATTGAAAAAATGTCTGATATTTCAAAAAGTTCTTATAGAAAAAACATAAATCAAAACTCAGAATTTATAAAGTATTTTAAAACTGTTACACCTCACGTGGCACTAGGAAAATTATCAATAGGATCAAGACCATCAAAAAGAAAAAATATTGATAATATTAAAAGTTTAAGAGCCATACCTTGGGTTTTTGCATGGACACAAATAAGATTAATGTTACCAGCGTGGTTAGGAAGTGCTGAAGCATTGAGATATGCAAATATAAAACAATTTAGAAAAACACTTTATGACATGGAAAAAAATTGGCCATTTTTTAATTCAATGCTTGATATGTTAGATATGGTAATTTCAAAAGCTGATCCTGATATATCTAAAATTTATGAGGAATATTTAGCAGATGAAAAATTAAAAAGAGTTGGTCAAAAACTTAGATTTCAATTTCAAGTAATAAAAGAACTTAATAAGAAAATCACCCCTAAAGAAATTATCAAACTAAGAAAAGAATTTAGAACCTCAGTATTTGTAAGAAATATTTATTCAGAAGTATTAAATATTATTCAGCCAATAGTAATTAGTAAAATTAAAAAAAATACAAATAAAAATAATAAAAAATATTTGAACGATTCTCTTCTTACATCAATTGCAGGTATTTCTGCAGCTATGAAAAATACTGGATAAATGTTTGAATTTTTAGTTGCTTTTGGAGCAGGACTTGTAAGTTTTTTATCTCCTTGTGTATTGCCTTTGATCCCAGGTTATATTTCTTATATTTCAGGACAATCTTTACAAAATATATTAGAGACTAAAAAAATAAATTTATTTTCTTTAATTTTATTTTGTTTAGGTTTTTCAAGTGTATTTGTAATTTTAGGGGCATCAGCATCACTTTTAGGACAGGCACTTCTACAAAATTCAGAATTTTTAAGAATTGTAGCCGGTATAGTTATAATAATTTTTTCTCTTCAATTAATTGGAATAATCAATATTCAATATTTAAATTTTGAAAAAAGATTTGATGCTAAAGAATCTAGAAATATTCTTTTTCCATATGTGATTGGTGTTGCTTTTGGTTTTGGGTGGACACCATGCATCGGTCCCATTTTAGGTTCAATTTTAGCTTTAGCCTCTATTGAAGAAACTTTATCAAGAGCTGTAGTCTTGTTAATTTCTTATTCATTAGGTCTTGCTATTCCTTTTGTTTTGTCTGGATATTTAATTCAAAGATTTTTATTATTTTCTAAAAATTTTAAAAAAAATATAAATTTAATATCAAAAATTGGTGGAACAACTCTATTAGTTACAGGTATTTTAATTTTAACCAATCAATTACAAGCAATTGGATTTTACATAATTGAAATCTTTCCATTTATGCAAAAATTCGGATAAAAAGTATTAATGAAGATTTATCAAATAGATTCCAGTGCTAGAAAAAAAGGCTCTACCTCAAGAGCTTTAGCAAAAAAACTTTTAGATAAAATTAAAAAACCAGAAGATGAAGTAATTTATAGAGATTTAGATGACGAGATGCTTTTTGTAAGTGGGCTTACAGAATCTGGAATGAATATTGATGAAAAAGACCAAACAGAAGAACATAAAAAAATGTTTGAGCTTTCTGACAAGCTTGTAAAAGAATTAAAAGAGAGTGATGTCATTATAATTTCAGCACCAATTTATAATTATGGACCACCAGCAACTCTTAAAGCTTGGTCGGATTTAGCTGCTCGTATAGGTGAAACATTTAGATTTAAACCTAATGGTAGAAGAGAGGGATTGTTAAAAAATAAACGAGCTTATTTAGTAATTACCTCTGGAGGAACAAAATTAAATAGTTCCGAGGATTTTTTAACTCCTTGGCTAAAATTTATTCTAAACTTTTTTGGAATAGAAAAAGTGGAAATAATTAGTGCAGATCAAATGGCACTAGACTATAAGAAATCAATTAAAGAAGCTGAAGCACAAATAGAAAATTTATTTAAAGACTAGCTAAAATCGAATTAGAAGATTTAATTGTATCAGCATCACCACCTAAATCTTTAGTTCTATTTTCTTTTTTACTTAAAGATTTCTCAATTGCTTCAACTATTGAATTAGATGCTTCTTTTTCTCCTAAATAATCTAGCATCATTGCTCCAGACCAAATTTGTCCTACAGGGTTAGCAATTCCTTTTCCTGCAATATCAGGGGCAGAACCGTGAACTGGTTCAAACAAAGATGGAAATTTATTTTCTGGATTTATATTTCCAGAGGGAGCAATTCCAATTGTTCCTGTGCAAGCAGGCCCTAAGTCTGAAAGAATATCTCCAAATAAATTTGATGCTACTACAACATCAAACCATTCAGGATTGAGCACAAATCTAGCGACTAAAATATCAATATGAAATTGATCTGTTTCAATTTCAGGATAGTTTTTTTTCATTTCATTAAATCGTTCATCCCAAAAAGGCATAGTAATTGAAATTCCGTTTGATTTTGTTGCATTTGTTAATTTTTTTCTTTTTCGTTGTTTAGCTAATTCAAAGGCAAATTTTTGAACTCTGTCTATTCCATATGCCGACATGATAGTTTCTTGAATTGCAATTTCTCTATCGGTATTTTTATACATCCTTCCGCCAACAGTAGAATATTCTCCCTCTGTATTTTCTCTAACAATCAACATATCGATATCACCAGGTTTTTTGTTGGCTAAAGGTGGATTAATACCTGGAAAAAGTTTTACAGGTCTAAGATTTATGTATTGATCAAATTCTCTTCTAAACTGAAGTAAGGATCCCCATAAAGAAATATGATCTGGTACTCTATCTGGCATACCGACTGCTCCAAAAAATATAGCATCATGTTTTCCTAATTTTTCTTTCCAATCATCAGGAAGCATTTTTCCATGTTTCTCGTAATAATCACAGGAAGCAAAATCATATTCTGTAAAATTTATTTTAAATTGATGTTTTAAAGCAGCGTCTTTTAAAACTTTTAAGCCTTCAGGTAACACCTCTTTTCCAATCCCGTCACCAGCTATTGAAGCAATATTATATTCTTTCATTAGTTGATTTTTATACTGCAAAATATCAATAAATTACATTGTTAAATTAATATTAAATTTTAAACCTTCATTGTTTTGACATATTTTTTTTGCTAAATTTGCTTATGAAAAAAATAATCTTACTTGCTTTATTTAGTTTATTATTTTTCACAAATTCAAATGCGGCATGTGACGATCCTTTAACAGAAGGTGTTGATTATTCTAATTGTAGATTTTCAGACTCACAAGATTTACAAGGAAGTTATCTTCCAAATTCAAATCTTTCTTTTGCAAGTTTTATTCAAGTAAACTTTGATAAAAGTATAATGATGACTTCAAATCTATCATTTGGAACTTTTCCAGAGTCTACATTTGTAAGAGCCAACCTTTATGAATCTGTTTCTATCGGAGCAAATTTTGAAAAAACTAATTTTACCGGAGCTAACTTAACTAGAGTTGATTTTATGGGAGCAACCTTAATCGAAGCAAATTTTCAAAACTCTAATTTAATGGAAGCTAACTTTACATCTTCTAACATCACTAATGCTAATTTTGATGGAGCTAATTTAACTGGAGCAACGTGGACCAATGGTCAAACTTGTGGCCCGGAGTCTATTGGTACCTGTAAACAATAATTAATGAATACTTCAGTAAATACTGATGATGTTATCTTTAATTTTTTTAAACAAATTTGCGATGAAAAAGATGATCAAAAATGTGTTGAGCTTGGTAACGAGTGGATAAAGGCAATGGAAACCAATTTATCTGAAATGGAGAAAAACTTAAATGGATCTGATTATATTAAGCATAAAGATGACATTCAAAGTAACAGAGACCATCTTCAAAGTTTAAAAAATAAAACTTCATCTGAATGGAGACAATACGCTACACAATGTATGATCGAAATAATGAATCATAAAGGCCAGAAATAATGAACAATCAGGAAAGAGTTTTTTTAATTATTTGTGCGTCGTTGATTATCTTCAATTTACACTATTTAATTAAAAAACGTTTTTTTTAAAAAGACTATCAATAATTATAAAAATACATTAAATACTTTATAAGGGGTGTCTTAACAGACTGAGATCATACCCTAAGAACCTGTCCGGTAATTCAGAAAGGGATAAAATGGATAAAACATATTTTTTAACACAATCAACATCATTAATATTAGTTATCGCAATTAGTTTGATATTTGCTTTTTTAGGTATTTTTCATTCAAAAAAATATAAGGGCATAAATAATTATTTAACTGCAAATAGAAACATCGGTTTATTTTCGCTTACAACAAGTCTTGTAGCATCAGCTTTAGGTGCTTGGATATTATTTGGTCCAGTTGCGGCGGCAACGTGGGGTGGAGTAGGTGCTGTTATTGGTTATGCATTAGGCACAGCTTTTCCAATGATTTTCTTAATTTTTTTTGGAAAAAAAATTAGAAATGAGTTTCCAAAAGGATCTTCTTTAGTTGAGTTTATGAGAAAGAAATTTGGCAAAAGTTTATTTAAGTTAATTTTATTAATGACGATATTTTATATGTTTATTTTTCTTTGTGCAGAAGTAACTGCAGTTGCCCTATTAATTAATTATATATCTGGAACAGAATTGTGGATTACAGCATTAATAGTCTTGGTAGCTACCTTAAGCTACACCCTTTATGGTGGATTAAGAGCGTCAATATTTACTGATAATATTCAAATGATTGTAATAGGTGTTTTATTATTTATTTTGATTTCAATTATTGGTTCATCTTCAGGAGATAATTTTTCTTTTTCTTTAATTAATGAGAAAAACCCTCAACTATTAAGTTCAAATTATATTCCAGGATATACTGCTGGATTAACTTTCTTTATAGCAGTTGCAGCAACAAATTTATTTCATCAAGGAAATTGGCAAAGAGTATATGCAGCAAAAGATTATCAAACATTAAAAAGTGGTTTGATAATTTCTTTCTTTATTATTGTTCCAATAGTTTTCTTAATGGGTTTTATTGGAATGGTTTCATTTTCAATGGATCCATCTGTTAGACCTGATTTAGGATTTTTTAGTTTATTATTAAAAGATCAAACAGAAATTTTATCTTTATTAATCATTATACTTGGTCTTGCATTAACAATTTCTACTGTTGATACTTTGGTTAATGCCATATCTAGTTTATTTGTAGTTGATGGCAAAGCAACTTTTAAATTAGATAAAAAAACTGATTACTTAAAAATATCTAAATATTTCATTTTAATTTTATCCGTGATTGCATTTGGTGTTGCTTCAAAAGGATTTGATATTTTATATTTATTTTTACTTGCAGATTTATTTTGTTGTGCGTTTGTAGTGACTGTTTTTTATAGCTTCTATAATAAAGTGGATGAAAAAACCGCTTATGTTTCAATTATAATTGGTTTAGTTGCTGGATTTTTAATGTTTCCATTTCCAGATTTTTCTAAAAGTCTATTAGTGGGAGTATTTTTGTCTAAAGAACTGTTTTCACCATTTATAGCTCAATCTTTATTATTTTTATCTTTTTTGATTGCAACTTTCTTGCCTGCAATAATTTTAAAAATTAAATTTAGATAGAGGATTTTAAAGCATCATAAATAAGTTCTTTAGTGGTCTCGCCAATGCTTCTGTAAACTTCTTTATTATCTTTAAAAATTAAAAGTGTTGTTTGATATTGAACGTTAAAAAATTGAGCAATTTCTTTATTTGTTACATCAAAAGCAAAGTACTCCATATTATCAAAATCATTTTTTGCTTTTTCAAGAACTTTCATTTGGCTAGCACAAGAAGTACAATATTTAATCCAAGAACTAACCACCACAACTTTTCCTTCTGATAGTGCTTTATCAAATAACTCTTTACTATAAGTGGTTTCTTTTCCTATTGCTTTGGTGCTAAATGCTAACACAAAACAGATAAATACTAAAAATTTTTTCATTAAATCAAATTAAGGTAAATTTTAATTTATTGTAATAATATAAATTGTCTCTATATATGCTTAACCAAATGTCAAACGAGCAAATAAGCATAAATAATCTGTCAAAAGTGTACGACAATGGTTTTGAGGCATTAAAAAAAATAAACCTAAATATTAAAAAGGGCGAAATTTTTGCAATGCTAGGACCAAATGGTGCAGGAAAAACTACGCTTATAAGTATTATCTGCGGCATAGTAAGACCATCTTCTGGGAAAGTTACAGTAGATGAATTTGATATTATTGATGATTATAGAGAAACAAGATCTAGAATTGGATTAGTTCCTCAAGAGTTAACTTTAGAGCAATTTGAAACTGTATTTAATAACGTTTCATATTCTAGAGGTTTGTACGGAAAAAAACCTGACCCAAAACATATTGAGAAAGTTTTAAAAGATCTAAGTCTATGGGATAAAAAAGATTTAAGACTTAGACAATTGTCTGGTGGAATGAAAAGAAGAGTTTTAATTGCAAAAGCATTATCTCATGAACCAACCATTTTATTTTTAGATGAACCAACTGCTGGTGTTGATGTTGAGTTAAGACAGGATATGTGGAAAGTTGTTGAGGGTTTAAGAAAAACAGGAGTTACAATAATTTTAACTACACATTATATAGAAGAAGCAGAAGCTATTGCAGATAGAGTAGGAGTAATCAATCAAGGAGAAATTATAGTAGTTGATGAAACAAAAGAATTATTAAAGAAAATGGGACACAAGAAACTTACTGTATACCTTCAAAATGAAATTACTGAAATACCAGATAGTTTAAGTAATTATAATCTTGAAATTGGTGTAGATAAAAAATCAGTAAATTATACTTATAATGTTAGAGCTAAAAGCACAGGTATTACTAATTTGCTTCAAGATTTAAAAGATGCAAATTTAAAATTACAGGATTTAAAAACAGAACAAACAACATTAGAAAAAATATTTGTTTCTTTAGTAAAGGAGAATAATGAAGTTTAATTTTCAAGCATTTAGTGCAATTTATCTTCATGAGATGGATCGGTTTAA
Source organism: uncultured Pelagibacteraceae bacterium (assembly GCA_902556285.1). Lineage (GTDB taxonomy): Bacteria > Pseudomonadota > Alphaproteobacteria > Pelagibacterales > Pelagibacteraceae > Pelagibacter. Next base: position 17,049 of record CACDWD010000010.1, on the reverse strand, counting down.
AAGAACTTTAATGCAGTCTCTTTTTTCTCCAGTTTTATCTACCTCTTTATATTTTATTGTTTTTGGATCAGTAATTGGAGGTTATGTAGAAAATATTGATGGGATAAGTTATGGATCTTACATCGTTCCAGGTTTATTAATGCTCACATTGCTTACGCAATCTATTAGTAATACTTCTTTTGGAATATTTTTTCCTAAGTTTAATGGTACAATTTATGAAATTTTAGCAGCACCAATTTCTACTTTTGAAATTGTTCTAGCTTTTGTTGGAGCAGGAGCAACTAAAACTCTTATTGTAGGTGTTGTAATATTTATCACTTCAACATTTTTTGTAGAGGTCAACGTCATGTATCCGTTATTAATGATTTTTTTATTAGTATTGGTTGCATTTACATTTGCATTATTTGGTTTCTTAATAGGTTTAATGAGTTCTAATTTCGAACAAATGTCTATCATTCCGACCTTAGTTATTACACCAATGGTATTTTTAGGGGGTAGCTTGTACTCATTAGATATGCTGCCAGAATTTTGGCAGACAGTTACTTATTTCAATCCAGTAGTTTATTTAATCAATGGCCTTAGATTTGCTTTTTATGGAGTATCGGACTTTAATATTTGGGTAAGTATAATTTCTATGGTCGTATTTTTGGTTGCTTGTGTAACGGTTGTGACAGTATTACTTAAAAAAGGTTACAATATTAAATCCTAGCTACTAGCTATTTTCTTTTTAGGATCATAAAAAGGTTTTTCTACAATAGTAGCGGAATATTTTCCTTCATGAGTTTGAACATCTACTTGATTTCCTAATTCTGTATAATTTATTTCTATCATTGCAAGTGCAATATTTTTTTTTAATCTAGGAGAATATACAGCTGAAGTTACTTTACCAATTGTTTTACCATTTTTTTCAATTGGCCAAAAAGTTGTGTTAGGTCCTGATAAAGGATCACAATCAATTATAAGACCAACCTGTTTTCTTTTAATTCCTTCTTGCTTTATTTTTTTTAGCGCTTCTTTACCTATAAAATTTATATCAGTATCTAAATTAACCAATCGATCAAATCCTAATTCAAATGGATTTGTATGTATATCTGCATCCGCGTGATAAGAAAGCATTCCACCTTCAATTCTTCTTATGGATGATGTATGACCTGGTTGAATTCCATGTTCTTTACCAGCAGCCATAATTTTTTCATATAATTCATTTCCTTTTGAACCATCTCTTAAATATATTTCATAACCAAGTTCACTTGACCAACCTGTTCTTGAAACAATTAATGGAATTCCATCAAGTTGATATTCTCTAAGCCAATAATATTTAAGATCTCTGATATCTTCACCAAATAGTTTGACCATTATTTTTTGTGAGGTAGGGCCTTGTAACTGTAGAGGGGATACGTCTGGTTCAGATATTTTAACATCTAAACCTGAGTTAACCGCAACACCTTGTGCCCATAACAAAACATCACTATCTGCCAAGGATAACCAAAAATGATTTTCTGCTAATCTTAGTAAAACTGGATCGTTTAATATGCCTCCGTCGTTATTTACGATTAATACATATTTACACTGTCCTATTGATAATTTTGAAAGGTCTCTAGGAGTTAATAATTGAATAAATTTGTAGGCATCAGGACCAGTTATTTCAACCTGTCTCTCAACCGCCACATCACATAAAATTGATTTTTCAATAAGGTTCCAAAAGTTTTGCTCAGGACTTCCAAAGTCTCGTGGAATATACATATGATTATATACAGAAAAACCTGTAGCTCCCCATTTTACAGTAGAGTCAAAATATGGAGACTTTCTTATTTGTGTTCCAAAACCAAAGTTTTTATTAGACATTTGTGACCCTTAACAGTCTTGGTATGAATTACAAACAAAAAAAATAGCCCTGTTAAGGGCTACTAAAAAATGGAGAGGGAAGTTATTTTTTTAAAATTGTTCTGATTCAGTTGATCCAGCCATTGCTGTAGTTGAGCTTTGACCGCTACTGATAGTATTTGATACTGCATCAAAATAAGATGTGCCAACTTCTCTTTGGTGTTTAACGCTAGTATAACCATCTTTTTCTCGAGCAAATTCTTGTTGCTGAATTCTAGAGTATGCAGCCATACCTTCTTTTCTATATTTTTCAGCAAGTTCAAAGATTGCAATATTTTGAGTATGAAAACCAGCAAGAGTAATAAATTGAAATTTATAACCCATTTTTGCAATTTCTTGCTGGAATGAAGCAATTTCATCATCGCTTAAATGTTTTTTCCAATTAAAAGACGGTGAACAATTATAAGCCAATAATTTTCCAGGAAATTTTTCATGTATAGCATCAGCAAACTTTTTAGCCTCAGCTAAATTAGGAGTTGCTGTTTCACACCAAATTAAATCAGCATATGGAGCATAAGCTAAACCTCTAGAGATAGCTTGTTCAATTCCATCTTTTACATAATGAAAACCTTCAGGAGATCTTTCACCTGTTAAAAATGGTTTATCATTTTCATCAAAATCATTCGTAATTAGTTTTGCAGCATTCGCATCAGTTCTAGCTAAAATTATTAATGGAACCTCTGCAATATCAGCAGCTAATCTTGCAGCTTTAAGATTTTTTACCATTGTTCCTGTTGGAACCAAAACTTTACCACCCATGTGACCACATTTTTTTTCACTAGCTAGTTGGTCCTCAAAGTGCACACCTGCAGCACCTGCTCTTATAAATTTTTTAGTTAATTCAAACACATTTAATGGACCACCAAATCCAGCTTCGCCATCAGCAATAATAGGCAACATGTAATCTGTTCTATCTTCTTTTTTCATATCACCGTCTTGCATTTCCATATGTTGAATTTGATCAGCTCTTATTAAAGAGTTGTTCATAGACTCAACTAATTTTGGTGCACTGTCATAAGGATATAGTGATTGATCTGGGTACATTTCACCAGCTGTATTAGCATCAGCAGCAACTTGCCACCCGCTTAAATAAATTGCTTTTAAACCAGCTTTTGCATGTTGTACCGCTTGATTACCCGATAAAGAACCAAGTGTGTTCACGTATGGCTCAGAATTTAATAATTTCCAAAGTTTTTGAGACTGGTTTTTACACAAAGAATATTCAATTTTAATTGAGCCTCTTAATCTTTCAACTTCTTCCTCAGTATAGTCTCTTTTTATTCCAGCAAATCTTTTTAAGTCGTATGAGATTTTTTCTGCACTCATTTTTTAGTTTCCTTTGTGTTTTAATTTAGAAAATTGAATAAGAAGAATGAATTAGTTGCTATCGTCTAAGGCTTTGATTAGTTCACTCATTCCACTTGAACCCCAATCACAATGATCATCTCTCATATAGATTCCTCTACTGTTGTGCTGATCTAAGTCCTCTTTTTTGATGATTTGAGCTTCATTTTCTGTGTTTTTTAAATTTTTATCCATGTAAATTATATATTTTACAGAATTTACAAAATCTATAAAAAACGTTAAAAAGCTTTGTAAATAGCGAAAAAATATTGTAAAAATAAATTTACAAAATTTACAAATAGTAAATATGAGTCAAGATTTAAAAATAGGGCCTAAAATCAAGTCTTTTAGAAGGCAGCTTGGTCTTCAAGCTAACAAGTTAGCAGAAGATTTAAACATTTCTCCAAGTTATTTAAATCTTATTGAAAGTGGAAAAAGAAAAATTGATGGTGATTTACTATTAAACTTATGTGAAAGATTAAATATTCAGTTATCAGATCTTACATCAAAAACAGACATTAATCTTCAAAATACAATTTCTGAAATTTTAGATGATAGTTTGTTTGAGGATTTAGATATTTTAGGACCTGAAGTAAAAGATTTAGTTAGTACCAATCCAAAAATTGGAAAAGCAATTGTAAGACTTGGAGATATTTTAAAAAAAAAAGATCACGAGCTAATTAATAAGATAGAAAAAATTTCTGGTAAAATTGTTGATAATAGAAAAAATTCTTTTCCAGGAGAAGTTATTTCAGACTTTTTACAAGAAAATAAAAATTACTTTCCTAAGTTAGAAGAATTTGCAAATAAGGTTTTTGATAAAATTCAAAAAAATAATCGTACAAGATACATTGCTTTATGTGAATATCTATTTTTGGAATATTCAATTACTGTAAAAGATGTTATTCCTGATGAAAGCAAACCATTTTCAAAAATTTACAATAAAAATAAAAAAGAATTATTGCTTAGTGATTACAGTTCACTAGAAACAAAAAAATTACATGCAGCTGCACAAATAGCACAAGAAGGTGCAAATAAAGAAATTGATGACTATCTTTCTAAATTTAGTTTTCCATCAGAGGAGTCAAAAAAGTTAACTAAAGTTGCTTTATTAAATTATTGTGGAGCAGCTATTTTAATGCCTTATAAATTATTTCATTCAGAGTGTAAAAAACTTAAATATGATTTAGAGTTACTTCAAAATACTTTTGCAACATCTTTTGAACAAGTGGCTCATAGAGTAACTTGTCTTCAAGACCCAAAGCTTCCTGGAATTCCTTTTCATTTTTTAAGAGTTGATATGGCAGGTAATATTTCTAAACGATTTTCTTTATCAGGTATAGATATCCCAAGATATGGCGGCGCTTGTCCACGATGGAATGTTTATTCTGCTTTTACTAGACCAGGGGTTATTCAAGCAGCTGTAAGTAAAATGAATAATGGTGAAAAATACGTTTGTATTGCAAGAACCGTTGAAAAAGGTATTGGACGATTTGGTCAAGCCAAAAGTATTTTATCTATAGGACTTGGTTGTGAAGCAAAATATGCAAAAGATTTTGTTTATACTGAAAACGTAAATATAAATGATAAATCGACTGAAATTCCAATTGGAGTTTCTTGCAGAACCTGTGACAGATTAGATTGTTCACAAAGAGCATTCCCCCCATTACATAAAAAATTTGATGTTGATTTAAATACAAGAGGTGTTTCGGTTTATGTCAGCGATGATAAAGCCTAATTATGATTAAATATATACTGCCAGCTATAATTATTTTTTTAATAGTATTATTCTGGGAAAAAATTACTGAGTTCGTAGAAAAAAAATTCAATATTAAGCTTAATTATATTGTTGTTAGTTCCATTATTGCTGCAATAGCAGTTATCCTTTTACTCCTAAATTACTAGGATTCATGAACAGTCTGGAAGTTTCAAATTTTAAAATTGAGGAAACTGAGGGAGTTTTTACCTTTAAAAATGAAAATACAACAATAGGCTTTGTTAGATTTAATGAAAAAGGTGAGGTAGAGTATATTTTTGTTAATCCAATTTTTAGAAAACAAGGGTTAGCAACTAAACTATTACAATTAGTAAAACAAAAAACTGGAAAAGAAATAATACTTCAGGAACCAATTAGCCCTTTAGGATCGAAATTATTAAAATCATTAAATAAATGGAAATAAACTTATTATTTTTTTTCACAGTTATACCAGCCATAATTTTATATGGTATTGCAAAATCAGGCCTAGGTGGCTCCATGACTTTAATTTCTGTTCCGTTAATGACAATAGTGATGCCACTAAATCAAGCTTTAGGAATTATTTTACCAATTTTAATATTTTCAGATTTTATTGCTGTTTATAAATATAGAAAAGAATTTGATTTAGGAACTTTGAAATTAATGGTTCCATTTGCTGCTATCGGTATAATTATTGGATCTTTAACCTTTTCATATTTTTCAGAGGATTTGTTAAAATTTATAATTGGTGTAATGGGTTTCTTATTTGCAGGTCATTATTTCTTTTTTAAAAAAGACAAAGAAAAACAATCTGAGAAAAATTTTTTAAAAGGAGGAGCTTGTTCTGTGGTTGCAGGATTTACAAGTTTTTGTGTCCATGCTGGAGGAACTCCAACTAGTTTATACTTGCTTCCACTTAGAATAAAAAAAGAAATCTATGTAGGGACAAGAATATTTTTTTTCACATTTGTGAATTTAATTAAACTTCCGTTGTATATTAATTTGTCTATGACAAATTTAGAATCTTTTAAACAGTCAGCAATATTATTTCCAGTTGCATTATTAGGAATATTGATTGGATATAAATTACTTAAAATTATTGAAGAAAAATTATTTTATAATTTTATATATGCGCTAATTTTTGTAACTAGTTCAAAGCTTTTATATGATTATCTAATATGATTTTTTTACACATACTAAATTTTAAATAAATGTTTAAATTTATTTAAATTATGAAAAAAAAATTTAATCCAAGAATTAAAGCTAGATTAAGAAAAAATAGACAAGTCTTAACTAAAAATATCGACAATTTTTTTGGTTGGGTCAAGGGTGCAAAACTTATTGAACTTAAAGAATGCAATACAGATGAAGACCCTGTTAGACCAGAGCTAGATAATAAGTTTAGAACCGGATATGGAAGAAAAATTTTTGGAGTTGAATACAAAGGAGAAATTCATGCTGTCATGTGTTTTGCTTATACAAATGAAATTCCAAAAAGTGTTGAAGAGTTAGAAAAACTTAGTACTGACGCATTTTTACAAACTGCTATGAGAGATCAAGCGGGTGGTCAAATAGCAATTGCTTACACTGTATGGTCTAAAAAAAAGGGTGGAGGTAAGTTAATTGTAAAAGAAGTATTCAAAAAAATTAAAAAATCTAATCATTTAAATAGATTGGTAACCCTTTCACCTCTAACAGAAATGGCAACAAATTTTCATGAGAGAAATGGCGCTAAATTAATTCAAATTAATGAAACTACACAAAATTTTGAATATAAAGTTATCTAACAATGAAAATTATTAATTTTTATTTTATGGTATTTTGTACTTTATTTATTTTACCTTATTCTGCAGTTATGGCTTACGAAGAAGCAAATTATGAAGTTGTCTCTAAAAATGAAGTTTATGAGATTAGAAAATATTCTGATCGTTTAGCGGTGGAAACAATGACATCTGGAATAGATAGTAATTTTAGAAAGTTATTTAATTATATTTCAGGCAGAAATGATAACCAAGAGAAAATTAAAATGACTACCCCAGTTACTCAGGTTGAGAAAAATGGAAATATGAGTATGCAATTTTATTTACCATCTAAATTTAACTCAGAAAATGCACCAAATCCAAGTAGGGAAGATGTTAAAATAGTTAACATAGAAGGAGGATACTACGCAGTACTGAGGTATTCTGGACGAGCATCAGATGGAAACTTCCTTAAGCATAAAGAAATTTTAGAAAGAGAGTTACAAAAAAATAATATATCAATCATAAGCCCACCTATTAGAGCAACCTATGATAGCCCATTTACCCTTCCAATGAATAGAAGAAACGAAGCTATGTTTAAAGTGGAATTAAATTGATGAAATCAAAATTTAAAGCAATGGTGTTATCTTGCATGGATCCAAGATTTCAACATTTAGTACATAATCATTTAAAGAAAAAAAAATTAACAGGAAAATACAGTGCATTCACAATTGCAGGTGCAGCTGTTGGTGTAACACATAATAAATTCAAAAAATGGCATAAAACGTTTTATGATAATTTAGGAACTTCTATTCAATTACATAAAATAGAAAAATTAATTATAATTAATCATAAAGATTGTGGTGCTGCCAAAATTGCAAATGGAAAAAAAGAATTTAGTCCGGTAAATGAAAAAAAAATTCATAAAGAGTCGTTTTCTAAAATTAAAAAACAAATAAAAAAAAGATTTCCAAAATTGAAAGTAGAATTAAATTTAATTTCTTTGGATAGTAAAATTACTAAATTCTAATTATTGATTTCTTATAAGAGGATAAACTTTAGGATTTAGATATTTTAAGTTTGTTAGCAATATTAAAATTAAAGTAACAAAGCCAATTGAAAATCCTAAATAAATTAAAACTTTAAAGTCAAACATCCACACTAGCTCAAAAATATTTTCCATAATAAATTTTGAACCAATCACTGCAAAAAATATTGCAATTAAAATTACAGATTTAAAAATAATGATGAACTCGATTAGCGATGAAAAAACTATTTGTTTTTTTGAAAAACCTAAAATTTTAAAGACTAAATTTTGATATTCTTTTACTTTCCCTTGAACCATAATTGCACTTGAAATTACTATTAAACCTATAACAATAGTAACCGCTGAGATTAAGGTAACTGCAATAAAAACTTTATTCAAAACAGCTGTAACTTTTGTTAAATAATCTGCAATTTTTATCATTGATAAACTTGGCATGATTTCAAGCATTTCAGTTTCATCAAATTTATTTGAATTAAATTTTGCAGTAGCTAAATATTCATGAGGTATGTTTTTTGCAAATTGAGGATTAAATAACATTGCAAAATTGATGCTTAAATCTCGATAATCTACCTCTCTGAAATTAATTATTTTTCCTTCAATTTCACGCCCATAAACATTTAAAGTAAATACATCACCTAACTGGATATTTAAATCTTTAGCAACTTTTGCATCTAATGATATTTGAAGTTGATTAGGGTTTGATAAATCCCACCATTCACCTTCTAAAATTGGATTATCTTCAGGTACATCTTCTACCCATGAAGATCTTCGTTCACTACCAATTACCCAGAAACTATCATTATCTGGTTTAACATAAGTGTTAGGATCCACACCATTAATTTTTACAATTCCAGAGGATACCATTGGCACAATTTCAATAGATGCATTTGGATCCATATTTAAAATTCCTTGTTCAAATTTCTCTCTTTCTCCTTTTTGAATACCTACGAAGAAATAATCAGGTGCAATATCAGGAATAGATTTAGCAATTTCTCTTTGAAAATTTGTACCAACTAAAGCTAATGTTAATAACAAAGTAACCCCTAAGCCAAGAGACATGACTGTAATGGGAGTTATACTTTTTGTTTGGGTAATATTTTTGATTGAAACTTTTAAAGAAATTATTGAACTAGATTTGAATTTTTTTAGAAAAAAAATGATTAATTTTGAAAGCAAGAAAAATACAATTAAACAAACAAAAAAAGCAGCAAAGTAGCCTAAGCTATAAGAGGGTTGTTCAGATCCAACTGTGAATAATAAAATTAAGATAGATAATAAAACAAAGCTAAGAACAACTGATCTTTTAGAATAATAAAATTGAAGATTTTGAAATACGTTTCTAAATAAATTAGACGCTTTTACTTGATCAATAGAACTGATTGTTGGGATAGAAAAAATTACTAGAACCAATAATCCCACTAAAAATATTTTTAAAAAATTTAGTAAAGAAAACACTGGATAAACATTCAATCCTAATCCATCGGATAAATATTTATCTGCTATTGGTACAATTAAAAAACTCGACCCATAAGCAACAACAGTGATAATAAATAAAAGTATAAATAACTGCAGATAATATAGAGTTTTAATATTACCTGAATAAAAGCCAACTGCTTTTCGTACAGCTATCGACATATTGTTTTGATTAATAAAAGAAAGCAAAGTATTTGCTATTCCAATACCTGCTATCAACATTGCACTGATAGAAACAAGTGACAAAAATTGAGAAAAATTATTAATAATTCTCTTTATACCACTTGCAGAATTTTCAGGATATCTAAGTTTAACTTTTTGATCTTCTTTAAATATTTCTTCAATTCGTTTCTCAATTTCCTCTGGCTTATCATTTTCATTAAACTTTACTTTGTATTCATAGTTTAAAAAACTTCCAATACCGTTTAGTTTTAAAATTTCTAAAGTTTGTTTTCCTGCTAAAGCCCAATCGCCAAATGCAACAAATCCACTTACATCTGGTACTGATTTAATAATTCCAATTACTGTAAAATTTTGATCTTGAACTTTTACTATTTCATTGATTTTAATATTTAGGGTTTTTGATAAACTTTCATTGATAAGAATAGTATTGGGTTCTTTTTGAATTCTTTCATAAGCACCAATTGGTTCATAAACAACATTTCCATATAAAGGATATTTTTCATCCACAGTTTTAATTCTAGTAAATAATGATTTATTTTTTTCTCTGCTAGTAGTTGAAAGCATAGTGCTGAACTCAATCATTTGAGAAACAGCTGCAAATTCTTTTACTTTATTAACTAGATCTAAATTTCCTTGATTACGATTGTAATCAATCTCTAAATCTCCACCCAAAAGCGCTTTGGCATTATCATTAAGTTCTTTTTTAAGACTATCTTCAATTGTGAAAATAGCACTTAAGATAAAAAGACTTATAAATAGCGTAAGAATGATACTAGAAATTTTATGATAATTTCTACTTAAGTCTTTTAAAGCATATTTAAAAATTAAACTAAATTCTGAGGGATTATTTAATTTTTCCATCTTTAATTTTTATTTTTCTTTTAGCTTTATCAGCAAGCTTAGGGTCATGAGTTACCATGATTAAAGACGAACCTTCTTCTTTGACATACTTAAATAAAATATTTGCAATCATGATAGAATTTTCAGTATCTAAGTTTCCTGTTGGTTCATCTGCTAAGATTAATTCTGGTTTCATCGCAATTGCTCTAGCTATAGCAACCCGTTGCTGTTCACCACCTGATAATTGACTTGGTAAATTATTAAAACGATGTTTCAAACCAAATCGATCTAATAAAATTTTAGCTTCTTTTTCTGGATTTTTAAAATTATTAAGTTCAAGCGTTAAAGCAACATTTTCAACTGCTGTGTAATTAGGAATTAAATAAAACGACTGAAATATTATTCCAATATTTTTCTTTCTTATCTCAGACACTTTATCTTCACTAAGTCCTGTTATGTCTTGATCATTAAAAATAATTTTGCCAGAAGTTGGTTTTTCTAAGCCTCCAATTAACATTATTAAACTTGTTTTCCCTGATCCACTTTCTCCAACTACTGAAACAGTTTCTTTTTTCTTAATATTTAAATCAATATTCTTTAAAACACTGATACTATCTTTACCAGTTTGGTATTTGAGATTTATTTTTTTTAATTTAAGAAGAGCACTCATGAATAAAACTATATTTATTAAAATTTTGATATTCTTTCTAGTGCACATAAACGCAAGTGCAATAGAAAAGGTAGTTTTATTCGGTGATAGTTTGATGGCTGGTTATGGATTACCTAAAGAACATCATTTATCAATAGTTTTAGAAAACAATCTTAAGCAAGCTGGGTTAAATATTAAAGTCATTAATGGAAGTGTCTCTGGAAGCACTTCTTCAGGTGGATTGAATAGAGCAGATTGGAGTTTATCAGAGCCAGGTATTGATTTAATTATTTTAGGATTAGGAGCTAATGATATGCTTAGAGGAATTCAACCAGAGGAAACAGAAAGAAATTTAGAACAAATAATAAAAGTTGCTCAGAATAAAAAAATTAAAATTATTTTAGCTGGAATGGTAGCGCCAGATACTCATGGGGAAAAATATAAAAAAGAGTTTGATGCTATTTATCCAAAGTTATCAAAAAAGTATAATTTAGTATTAATCCCATTCCTTCTTGAAGGTGTGGCACTTAATCCAAGTTTGAATCAACAAGACGGAATACACCCCAACAAAGATGGAACAATTAAAGTAAGTGAAACAATTAAAAAAACTATTATTAATATAATTAATTAAATGAAAATCTTTCTATCAATATTTAGCTTATTATGTTGTTTTAGTTTTGCTCAAGCTCAAAATACAAATATTACACTAAATTCTGATTTGAACTTAAATTGTAAATTTGAAAAAGTAATTTTAAAAAATCCAGACCATAACTTTGAATCTTTCACAAAAGATCAAATTAAAAGAAAAGATATTAATAAGTTAATAATCGAGTCTAAAACACCAGATGTTCTAAATGTTAAAAATTTGTCGGAATTTTTTAATAAAATTGATTTAGAGGTTAAAATTTCAAATAAGGATATATTTTTAATTCAAGCATTTGACAAAGAGAGGAATTATTCTGAGTCTGCAGTCTATACTAGAAAAACAGGCGAACTTATTCACGAAATTACAACCAATATAAAACAAGAGGAAAAAGAAAAAGATATTTCTTTTTATAGTTGTAAAAATAATAACAAAGACACTTAAGACCAAAGACTCTAATTCTAATATTTGATAATATTAAAATATGAAGAAGTTATTCTTAGTAATTTTGGTTTATTTATTTTCACAGATTAGCTCTTTAGCAAATGAAAGAGATACTAGACTTAACCAATTGTTTAATGAGTTAAAAGCAAATAAATCGAAAATAGCTTTTATAATTGAACAAGAAATTTGGGCTTTATGGAGTACACATCCAACAGATGAAAAACTTACTGCGAGATTAGAAGAGGGCTCTCAATTTGTGAGAGATCAAAACTATATTAAAGCAAAAGATATTTTTACTGAAGTTATTAATCTTGATCAAAATTGGGCTGAGGCGTGGAATAAAAGAGCAACTGTACTTTATATGCTAGGAGAATTTCAAAAATCTCAAGATGATATAGATCAAGTATTAGCCTTAGAACAAAGACACTTTGGTGCTTTAGCAGGGCAGGGTTTAGTAAATATTCAACTTAAGAATTATGAAAAGGCAATAAGAAGTTATGAGCAAGCACAAGAAATTTATCCTTCTATGAGATCACCAAAAATAATGATTAAGCAAATAGAAGAATTAATGAAACAACAAACAATATAATGTGTGGAAGATACGTAGTAAAAAACCCGGTAACAAAAACAAATAAATTAGTTAAATCTGCAATTCAGGTTGAGGATACTGAAAACTATAATGCTCATCCGTATCAGAAACTACCCGTAATAAAAAAATATAAAAATGGAAATACTTTAGAAAATCTACAATGGGGCTTGGTACCTAGTTGGGCTAAAGATAAAGATTTTAAAGCTTTAATTAATGCAAGGTTGGAGACTATTGATGAAAAGGTTTCATTTAAAAAACTAATAAAAAACAATCGATGTGTTGCTGTAGCAGATGGTTTTTATGAATGGAAAAGGGAAGAGAAAGAAAAAACTCCCCATTATTTTACTCGTGAAGATACAAACCCCATTTTTTTTGCTGGGATCTTTGAAAATGATCAGTTTTGTTTAATTACAGAGGAAGCAAAAGAAAATATAAATGAAATTCATCACAGACAACCAGTTATTTTAAATCAAACTGATATTAATCGTTATTTAAATTTAGAATTACAAGGTTCATCGTTTTTAAAAGAACGTAAAATTCCAAATTTAATTTTTCATGAAGTGTCAAAAGACGTTAATAAACCAACAAATAACAGCGCTTCTCTAATTCAAAAAGTATAATTTTATTTACGTTTATTTTTCTTAAATCTAAAATTTTTAGGTCTTTTTCTGTTTTTAAATTTTCTTTTATTATTTTTATTTTCGAATTTTTTAAATTTCTTCTTTTTACTCAATTTGATATTAGAAAATTTTTTTTTAAATTTATTTTTAAATTTATTTTTTTTATTAAATTTCTTTCCATTTTGATTATTTGGTTTTGCTTCTTCTTTGACTTTAAAGTCTGGATCAATTAGTTTTTGGATAGATCTCCACATATTTTTATCGTTATTAGTTAAAAAGGTTAAAGCTGAACCATCTTTTCCAGCCCTACCAGTTCTACCTATTCGATGAATATAATCTTCAGGTACTTGCGGAAGATCATAATTAATTACGTGTTTTATAACTGGTATATCTAATCCACGTGCAGCTACATCGGTTGCAACTAAAATTCTACTGTTACCATTTCTAAAACCTCTAATTACACGATCTCTTTTACTTTGTCTTAGATTTCCATGGATAGCATCAGCTTTATGTCCATCATATTTTAATCGCTTAACTATTTTATCAGCACCATGTTTAGTCTTCACAAAAACTAAAATAGAACCACTTCTTTCAACTAACTGATTTATTAATTCATGATATTTTTTATCAGGTGTAATTTGAAAAGTTTCTTGTTTAATTTTTTCGATTGGTGTTGATAAAGATCCAACTGAAACTCTTTCTGGATTATTAAGGTATTTTTGTGAAATTTTTAAAATATTTTCAGGCAATGTAGCTGAAAATAATAATGTTTGATGTTTTTTTGGTACAAATTTTAAAATTAATTCTATTTGTGGAGTAAAACCCATATCTAACATTCGATCAGTTTCATCTAGGACAAGGTAATTTACTTTTGATAGGTTTAAACTTTTACGTTCAATGTGATCATTAATTCTTCCCGGCGTTCCAACTATAATTCTTGCTCTTTTATTTAATTGTTTTAGTTGTTTTTGCATACTCTCACCACCAATTAAAAGGGCATTTCCAATTCCTATTTCTCTAATATTTATCTTTAAAACTGTTTCCATTACTTGTGTTGCAAGTTCTCTTGTTGGGCAAATAATTAGTGCCATCGCTTGCTTGTCTTTAAGAAGTTTATTAATCATTGGAATAGTAAACGCTAATGTTTTACCAGTACCTGTTTGAGCGGTACCTAAAACATCTTTTCCTTCTAAACTAATTGGTATTGATTGACTTTGAATAGGTGTTGGAACTTTAAAATCAGCTAATTCAATTGATTTTTTTAGTTTGTTTTCGATATTGAGATCAGAGAAATTCATTATGTAGGGAAAAGATATATATTTAAGTAATTGAGTGTCTGCTTATATCTTTTTGTAACAAATACAACAAATAGTTTGAAAGTATTAATCTCTAAAATTTACAAAGTCTATTGGAAGACCAATATCAATTCCTTTGATTGCTGTTATAGCTTCTTGAAGATCATCTTTCTTCTTACCATCTACTCTTAATTCATCACCTTGGATTTTAATTTGAATTTTAAGTTTTAGTTTTTTGATATCAGCAATAACTTTTTTAGCATTTTCTTGGCTAATTCCTTCTTTTAATTCACTTACTTGTCTAATAGATCCTCCTGACGCTCCTTCAGAGCTTTTAACCTCTAAAACCCTTGGATCTACTTTTCGTCTAACCAAATGCGTTTGTAATAATTCATTTACCTGCTTTAATTTTAATTCATCAGGTGCATTGGTAGTCAACGCTTTATCTTTTCGGTCAATTGAAATATGAAGCCCTTTAAAATCATAACGATTACTGATTTCTCTTAAACAATTAGCTAAAGCATTGTCAAATTCTTGATAATTAATTTTACTTATCACATCGAATGAAGGCATATTTATATTATACAGTATTAATTATCAAAATTTAAACTAAATTATAAAATCTATTAATAATAAGGCATTTTAGCTTATTGAGTTAATTGTAAATAATAATATATTTAATGTATGCTTAGTTATATCATTCCATTTTTAATACTTATCTTAGTGGTCGTTTTTATACATGAATATGGACACTACTATTTTGCAAGAAAATATGGAGTAGGTGTTACAGATTTTTCAATTGGTTTTGGTAAAGAGTTATTTGGTTGGAATGATAAATCAGGCACAAGATGGAAAATATGTGCAATTCCTTTAGGCGGATATGTAAAATTTTTTGGAGATAGAAATGTTTATTCACAAGCTGATCATCAAGAAATCTTAGAAAAATATAATGAGGAGGAACGGGAAAAATTATTTATTTTAAAACCCTTGTACCAAAGAGTTTTAATTGTATTTGGTGGTCCTTTAGCTAATTTTTTACTAGCTTTAGTAATATTTTTTTCAATTTATACTTTTATAGGTAAAGATTTCACTCCTGCAGTCATAAATGAAGTTCAAAAAGATAGTCCAGCAATGATAGGAGGGCTAAAAGCTGAGGATATAATTTTAGAAATAGACGGTAATGAAGTTAAAAGCATTATGGAAGTTTCAAAATTTATCACGATGTCTACTGGTGATTTTATAGATTTCAAAGTTAAGCGTTCCTATGATGAATTAATACTAAAAGTAAAACCCAATATTGTTGAAGGTGATGACGGATTGGGAAATAAAATTAATAAAAGAATGGTTGGTATTAAGCTTGGTGCTTATAATAATAAAGTTAACCATGTTAAATTAGGACCTGCACAGGCTTTATATCATGCAGGTTATGAGGTTTATTTTGTAAGCGTTTCCTCATTAAAATACATCGGAGGAATGATTTTAGGTAAAGCAGATACTTCTCAATTGGGAGGCCCTATTAGAATTGCTAAGATTTCTGGACAAGTGGCAACCTTTGGAGTGTTGGCATTCATTAGTATGATGGCTTATATTTCAATAAGCTTAGGACTTATTAATCTATTTCCAATACCAATGTTAGACGGAGGGCATTTAATGTTTTATGCATTTGAGAAAGTTTTAGGCCGACCTTTATCCCAAAAAACTCAAGAAGGTTTTTTTCGAATCGGATTGTTTTTGTTGTTATCATTAATGTTTTTCACCACATTTAATGATCTAAAAGACCTAGGTTTATTTAGATAATTCACATTTTTAAAATTTAAAAAAATCAATAAAATCAACGTTTATTTAAGTTTTTACAAGATATGGTGTGTTTTAAAAAAATAAGCACTAAAAAAAAGCTTGATTTATCAACGTTTATGACAAGTATAAATCTTAACCAACAAAACCGGAGCTAAAATGAACAAAAAACAACTAATTGCTAAGCTTTCTGGCTCATTAAATTTGAGCAAAGCAGATGCTGAGCGAACTTTTGATACAATTACCAACACTATTTTAGATGCTCTAAAAGGTGATGATTCAGTAAAAATTGCTGGATTTGGTACGTACAAAGTTGCTAAGAGAAAAGCAAGAGTTGGAAGAAACCCTAGAACGGGTGAGCAGATTCAAATTGCTGCTTCTCAAAAGGTAAAATTCTTACCAGCTAAAGCTTTAAAAGAAGTATTCAACAGATAATATTTTTTTTTAACAGCCCTAACGTTTTCAAAACACGTTCAGGGCTGTTACTATATGCAAAAACTGCATACCCAATTTTCCTAATCAGCGTTAGTTTTAAAAATTAATAAAACTATAAGACACCACTTAAACAAGTGGAGGTCTAATGACTAAAATAATAAAAAAAATATCAGCACCGCTTCTTAGTTTAATATTTTTATTAAACATGAGTAGTGCAGGTATGGCAGAGACAACTGTCTCTGGAGAAGTTCAAGCGATATTTAATTCGCTTCTATTTTTAATTTGTGGTTTCCTTGTCATGTTCATGGCAGCGGGTTTTGCTATGTTAGAATCT